>DAIPHN010000186.1:1269-6793 GCA_036771335.1 Burkholderiales bacterium | reverse complement strand
CCGCTGGCCATACTGGGCAACTTCTTCTACGGGCCGCTGCTGCTGGCGGTGGGGCGGGTGGTGCCCGAGGGCATTGGCCGGGTGGTCGAGCTGGTGGCCGCGCGCCTGAAGCCGCGCCCCGTGGAAAGCGTGCCCGTGCAGCCCGACCTGCCGCGGCTGGCGCGCGCCCTGCGGAGCAACCGGTGAGCCCCGCCGCCGCCGCGGCCGTGCAGCCCGGCGCCTCGCTGCGGGCGGTGGCGGTGACACGGCGCTTTGGCGGCATCACCGCCCTGGAGCGCGTGTCGCTGGAGCTGCGCCCGGGCGAAGTGCACGGCCTGATCGGCCCCAACGGCAGCGGCAAGACCACCCTGCTCAACCTGCTGAGCGGCTACTACGAACCCAGCGAGGGCGCCATCGCCCTGGGCAACGAGCCCCTGGAGCGCGCGCCCGTGCAGCGCCGCGCGCGCCTGGGCATTGGCCGCACCTTCCAGAAGCCGCGCCTGCTGCCCACGCTGAGCGTGCTGGAAAACACCATGCTGGGCGCCTGGCCGCACGCCCGGGCCGGCTTCGTGGAAACCGCCTTCGGCCTGCCCCGCGCCGCGCGCGAAGACCAGGCCGCCCGCGGCCGCGCCACCGAGCTGCTGCACGGCGTGGGCCTGGGCCACGCCCTGGCGCGGCGGGCCAACCTGCTGGAGCACGCCGAACAGCGCTTCCTGGAGATTGCCCGCGCGCTGGCCGGGCGCCCGCGCTTCGTGCTGCTGGACGAGCCCGCGGGCGGCCTTTCAACCGACGAGATCGACCACCTGGGCGGCATCCTGGGCACCCTGCGCGAGGCCGGCATCGGTGTGCTACTGGTGGAGCACCACACCGACTTCGTGTTCCGCGTGTGCGACCGCGTCACCGCCCTGGACCTGGGCCGGATGATCCGCGAAGGCACCCCCGCCGAGGTGCGCCACGACCCGGAGGTGATCCGGGTGTACCTGGGCGCCTGAACCATGCACACCCCCGCCCGCCCGGAACGCGTGCTGCTGGAGGTGAGCGGCCTCACCGTGGCCTATGGCAAGGCCGTGGTGGTGCACGACGTGTCGTTCCAGGTGCGCGCCGGAGAGTTCGTGGTGATGCTGGGGCGCAACGGCGCCGGCAAGAGCACCATCCTCAACGCCGTGTCGGGCCTGATCGCCAAGCGCGCCGGGCGCGTGAGCTTCGAGGGCCGCGACCTGAGCCACGCCTCGGCGCGCGAGGTGGTGCGCGCGGGCGTGGTGCAGGTGCTGGAAGGCCACCGCGTGTTCCAGACGCTGTCGGTGGAAGACAACCTGCTCATCGGCACCTACGCCCGCCACCCGCGCGGCGACCGCGCCGCGCTGGAGCGCATGTACGCGCTGTTTCCCGAGCTGGCCGAGCGGCGCCGCCAGATGGCCTCGAGGCTGTCGGGCGGGCAGCAGCAGATCCTGGCCGTGGCCCAGGGCGTGATCGGCGAGCCGCGCCTGCTCATGCTGGACGAGCCCTCCGGCGGCCTGGCGCCCATCGTGATTGACCGCATCCTTGAGGTGGCCGCGCGGCTGTGCGCCGAGGGGCTGGCCATCTTGCTGGTGGAGCAACTGGTGGAGAAGGCGCTGCGCCACGCCCACCACGGCTACCTGGTGGAGACCGGCCGCATCGCCGCCCAGGCGCCCGCCGCCGCCCTGCGCGACGGCGAGCTGGTGCGCCAGGTGTACCTGGGCGGCCACGCGGGCACCGCCGCCTGACGCCGCCAACCACGCCATCAACCGGGAGAACACACCCATGAGCAGGACCCTTCGCATCGGCTCGGGCGCCGCCTGGTGGGGCGACCGCATCGAGCCGGCCCGCCTGAACGCCGAGCGCGGTGAGCTGGACTACCTGTGCTTCGAGACCATGGCCGAGGCCACCGTGTCCGCCGCCCAGGTGCGCGCCCGCCGCGACCCGGGCTTTCCCGGCTATGACACCTACCTGGACGATCGCATGCGCGCCGTGCTGCCCGCCTGCATGGCCCGGGGCACGCGCATCGTGAGCAACCAGGGCTGGATCAACCCCGACGGCGCCGCGGCGCGCATCGTGGCGCTGCTGCGCGAGCTGGGCTTCAGCGGCGTGAAGGGGGCCTCGGTGAACGGCAGCCTCATCACCGACCGGGTGCTTTCCCTCACCGACCGCATCCTGGAAAACGGCCAGCCCACCGCCACCCTGGCGCCCACGCTCATCTCCGCCGAGGCCTACCTGGGCGCCGAGCCCATCGCCGAGGCGCTGGCCGCCGGCGCGCGGATCGTGGTGACCGGGCGCGTGGCCGACCCCTCCATCTTCATGGCGCCCATGCTGCACGAGTTTGGCTGGGACCCGCTGGACCACGCCCACCTGGGCGCGGGCAACGGCATCGGCCACCTGCTGGAGTGCGGCGCCCAGGTGACCGGCGGCTACTTTCCCGACCCTGGCTTCAAGGACGTGCCCGAGCCCTGGAACCTGGCCTTTCCCATTGCCGAGGTGCAGCCCGACGGCAGCGCCGTGATCACCAAGGTGGCCGGCAGCGGCGGCGCCGTGCCCCTGCAAACCGTGAAGGAGCAACTGCTCTACGAAGTGCACGACCCCGCCAACTACCTGACCCCCGACGTGGTGGTGGACTTCACCACCGTGCGCCTGGAGCAGGCGGGCCCCGACCGCGTGCGCGTGAGCGGCATCGGCGGCAAGCCGCGCACCCCCACGCTGAAGGTTTCCATCGGCTGCACCGAAGGCTTCATCGGCGAGGACATGTTCTTCTACGCCGGGCCCGGCGCCCTGCGCCGCGCGCAACTGGCCAAACGCATCCTCGAAGAGCGCTTCCGCATCGTGGGCCTGCAGGCCGAGGACGTGCGCATCGACTTCCTGGGGCTCAACGCCATCCACGGCGCCGCCACCCCGCCCGACGCCCCCGAGCCCTATGAAGTGGCCGTGCGCGTGGCCGCGCGCACCCGCACCCGCGAAGAAGCCATCAAGGTGGGCCGCGAAGTGGACGGCATGGCCGTGTCCGGCATTGCCCACACCGGCAAGCGCGTGCCCCACCAGGACCGCACCCGCGAAGTGATCGGCGTGTGGTCATCGCTGGTGCCGCGCGAGCAGGTGCCCGCCACCCTCCGCTACTGGGAGAGCTGAGCATGAAGGTAAAGCTGCAGCACGTGGCCCACGCCCGCTCCGGCGACAAGGGCGACACCTCGAACATCGCCGTGTTCGCCTACACCCCCGCCCTGTACCCCCTGCTGGTGGAACAGCTCACCGCCGAGCGCTTCAAGGCCCACTACCGCGGCGCCATCAAGGGCGAAGTGATCCGCTACCCCGTGGAGGCCATCCACGCCATCAACTTCGTGTGCCACGGCGCCCTGGGCGGCGGCGTATCGCGCAGCCTGTGCCTGGACAACTACGGCAAGGCGCTGTCGGCGGCGATACTGGGGTTCGAGGTGGAGGTGCCGGGGGGGTTGGTGAAGGAGTTGAAGAACTTCGCGGGCGCCTGCGGCGCGGCTTCGTGAACGCAGACGCGCCCCGGAGCCTCCCGCATTCGATGCTCGCGGCCTGGCTCTGGTCGTTGAAGTCAGATGGCTCTACCCCGCCAGCCCCGGACGACAAAAAGCATTCGACGGCTCGCAGCAGGTTCGACGTTCCGCAGTTGTTTTCGCCGACGAAGGCTTGGAGTGCCTCTAGGCGAATCTTCTCGGCTGCCTCGATGGATCGGAAGTTCCGAACGCTGATTGAAGTCAATCGAAAAGCTGTGCTCCCCATTTTCTTCGCCGGCACACAGTGCTTTCACATCGCTCCAGAGGGTCCGAATGCCGACCCGATCCCGTGGCGAATCACTCCAGGAGTTGCCGCGTCGATGTAAACCCCGTCACAGGCGCTGCACTGAGATTGCCGCTGCAAGCTTCGATGCCTCCGCGAGCTCGACCAAATGCTTGTGGTGCGTGAAGAACAGCACTTGCGTCTTGGCGCTCAGCTCACTGAGCACCTCAAGCGTCGCCACGGCGCGATCGTCGTCGAACTGCACCAGGAGATCATCAACAATGACTGGGAACGGACCCCGCCCCTCAATGTGCTGTTCGATCGCGGCAAGCCTCAGCGAGAGAAATAGTTGGTCTCGCGTCCCTTGGCTCATTCCGATGACGGGAACGCGTACCGCATCTGGCCGTATACCAAGTAGCGCCTTGCGATCGTCCTCGTAATCGACTGTGAGGCCCGAGAAGCTGCCCAAGGTAATACGGGCAAATACCTCAGCGGCACGCTCCAACAGCGGGCCTTGGTGCTGTTCCCGGTAGAGCTGCACGACCCGGTTAAGCATGGCACTGGCCAGTCGTGCGCGGGCATTGGTACGTGCCTCCTTGGTGATGCGCGCCGCAATCGACTGCGTCGCCTGCTGCGCTTCCGCGGCAGCTATTCCTCCATCGATTGCGTCAAGGCGTTGCTTCGCGCTGAACAAAGTCTCTTGCGCGGCTTCGACTTGGCGCTCCAAGTCTTCGATCTCGGTTCCAGTGTCCGCGATCTGTCGGGCGACGCTATCAAGCGTCAATTGACCTGCCTCCTGTAGCACGGCGTCGACTGGCCGGGCGTTCTGCTGCACCAGCTGCTCGTCGATCTCGTGTAGTCGTTGTTGCAAGCTTTGCTTTCTGGCTGCCCTCCCTTCAATCTCGGGTAGCTGTTCCGTCGTCTGGCAACCGGCTTGCTGTACAAGCTCGTTCAGCGCGTTCCGCGCTTGCGCAGCGGCGACGTCCGCCTCCGAGGCTGTCCGGGTTTCGCGTTCGATGTCGTTGGCAACCTGTTGCCGCCTCGAATGTGCACCGCGCGTATCGGCCAGCGCCCCGTACAGTCGCTCGGCGATGTTGTCCGGACTCTGCCCTTCCGCCGGTTCAGCGACGGCGCGGGCGATGTCGGAAACTTTGGCCTCAACGCCTGTCACGACTGACTCATGAACGCTGGAGTCCGCAAGGAGATCGCTCAACTCCGTCAATGCAGCGGACAACCGGGAGAACTGATCCAGCCGCGTCTTGGCTTCAGCGGGAACCGCTTCCTTCGTCAGGCGAAGGCCCTCTGCGGCCACACTCCACTTCAACGTCCATTCGGCGAGCCTTCCTGCCGTCTGTTGTCGTTGCTTCTGGAGATCCCGAAGCTCGGCCGTCCCCGCTTGAATCTGCTCGGTAACCGAATCGCGATCTGCTCGTGCTTTTCGGGCTGCATTGACTGCTTGTTGAGCGCGCGCAAACGCACCGGCGGCGGATTCGTCGGGAGTCGAGACAGCCAGTCCACCTGCCAGCAGCGCCGCATCCAGAAGGTTGCGGGCTCGGGTGATATCGGTATCTACCGCTCCGCGCTCAGCTCGCAGACTCTCGAGATCCCCGTGTCGTTCGACCAGTCGCTGGTGACGAGACAACCATTCCCGAAGGGCGGCCGGCGGGAGGTCGGACCGACGAAGAGGCGCAACGAGGGCCTCCCATCGATGCTGCAGATCACGCCGCTTGCCAGCAAGGCGCTCCCGCTGATACTCGTTTCGCTGCATCTCGGCCTGCCTGTCGCCACT
>DAIPHN010000186.1:0-1259 GCA_036771335.1 Burkholderiales bacterium | reverse complement strand
GCGCGCTCGGTATCTGCTCGGTGCAGGTCGGGCAGACGGGCGGCTTCCCTAATCGCCGCCTCGAACGCAGACGCAAGGGCCTGCGGTGGCAGACAGCCGGCTTCCTTCGAGCCTGACTGGGAATCGCCATCGAGATGGGTGCGGCGCAAGTCAGTCCACTTGCGATCGCGCTCGACTCGCGATGCGACAACCTCCGCCTGCGTGACCACCTCACCCGTGGCAGCCAGGACCTTGAGTTCACGGCGGCGATCGTCGAGATCGCGGGTGAGCGTCACCTCCTTCTCCGCAACCAGGCGTTCCTCTTGCGCAAGGGCGGCGAACTCGTTCTCAAATGCGCCTGCCACTTCAGCCAACGGAACCGTGAGCACCACGAGTTCCGCCAGCGGACCTGTCCACAACGACGCCGCTTCGCGTTGCAGCCGTCCCTCCTGGTCGGCGATATCCTGGTCGAGCTTCCGCCGGCGCGCTTCGAGATCAGCCACGTTCGCAACGCTCGCCAGAGACGTCTCCAGCTGGTCTACCCGTGCGGACTCCGGCAGGGAGGCGAGACGATCCTTCAAGCGCTCGATCGCCGCTTCCTTGGTGCGAATCTGGACGTCAAGCTGCTCACCACGATCCGTAAGGCGCCCGTGCTCGTCGATAAGGAACTGCACGCGGGCGACCAGCGTTTCCGGCGGCAGCAGCCCGGACGCCTGAGCTAACTCGCATTGCCCTCCGACTTCGGCGAGCAGCCGCCGGATCGTCTCCGACAAGTCAGAACGTTGGCGAACCAGACGCGGTAGTGAGTCGCGCGCCGCCCGATAGCCGTCGATGGCATGGAATACCTGCTCGATGGCACTCGCAGGCTCCAGGATGCCCTCACGGACGACCAGGCCCGCCGCGGCGGCCTTGAGGTGTGCCAATCGGGCCGCGGCCGCCTGCTTGGCGTCTTCGGCACTGCGAAGACGCGCCTGCGCGGCAGCGCGCAGCGGGGGCAACTCGGATGGGAGCAGCGGGATGTGCGCAAGACCCTCCGCCTCCTCTTGCTTGGCCGCACGTTCAGCAAGCAATGGCAAGTTCGCGCGGATGCGCTGGAGACGTTGTTGCTCCGACCGCTTGTCCTTGAGCGCCTCACGCAGCTGTTGCTGCTTCAGTTCGGCCTGCCGGTGCTCGCGCTCCGCCGTCTCCCAGACGTAGGTGCGAACCGTCGCGTCCTTGAAAACTCGCCTTTGCTCGTCGAACTCGCTCCGCGCGCGGTTCAGGCGTCCCGTGGAACCCCG
>DAIPHN010000185.1:5366-6900 GCA_036771335.1 Burkholderiales bacterium | reverse complement strand
AACCAGTTCTCCACGGCCACGTAAATGATGCTGGCGGCGATCAGCGGCTCCACCAGGCTGGCTGGCGGGGAGAACACGTTCAACGCCGCCAGGGACAGGGTGATGGAATGGGCGATGGTGAAGGCCGTGATCACCTTGGCCAGCGGCCAGAAGCGGCGCCCCCACACCACGGTGGCCACCAGGAAGGCGATGTGATCGAAGCCGATGGCGATGTGTTCGATACCCGCCAGCACGTAGCGGCCCGCCACCCGCCAGGGCGACTGCGGCACGGCCAGCAGTTGAAGCGTCTCGCTGCCCGCCGACAGCAACCCGAAGCGCTTCGCATCACCGTCCACCGTGATCATGTGCCGGGCGCGCGGGTCGATTTCCAGGAACAGCGTGGCCTGGTAGCGCAACCCCTGGGCGCCCGCCGGGCAGCGCCAGGCCATCTCGGCGCGCACGTGGGCACCGGAGGCGGACGGGGGCTCCACGGCGGCCTCGCAGGGGGTTTCGCCAGCCACCAGTTGCACCCGCTCGCGCAGGTAGCCCTGCACCGCCGGCGCGGCCATCTCCAGCGACCGAGGCGACACCTGCCCCGCCGCATCCAGCAGCGACAGGCTCAGGGCCACTTCCAGATCGCGGCCGTTGAGTTCCAGGCGGCCGCGGACCTGCTGCCCGTCAAGGGTCAGCCGCGCCGCCGAAAGCTGGGTGGCGTGGCCCAGGGCCGCGCCGCTCCAGGGCAACAGCATCGCCGCCAGCAACACGGCCCATGCGGCCCCGAACGGCCGGGGCAAGGCTGCCATGGGCCGGGGGGCATCACATCGCTTCCAGCGCCACTTCGCAGTCCGCGAGGCAGCCGGCGGTGATCACCGGAAAGCGCGTGGCGTTGGTATAGCGGATGCGGTCGCCCTGGATGATCTTCACCAGCAGCACCAGACGGTGCCCAGGCACCACCCGGGCGGGGTCGTAGCTCAGCGTGAAGGGCATCGGCGGGACGAGGGGCGCGCGCAATTCGGTCTCGGCGAGGTAATCCACGGGCGCCACGGTGCTGGAGAGATCTTGCAGCCACACCTTGAGCACCGCGTCCCCGGCCAGCGGGGCGGCAGCCCGCCACACCACGGTGCCCGCCAGGCGGGCACTCGCGGCGGGCGCCTCGGGTGCCGCGCGCGGCGCGGCGCAGGCACCCAGCACCGCGCATGCCACGAGCCCCGCCAGCCACCGCCCCATCATGACCTTCACACGGGCCGGAGCCGGTCGTTTTCCAGACGCGGCACCAGCGCGATCTGCGAGCGGCGCGCGGCGAATTCCACCTCGTGGCGCAGGCCCCGCTCGAGCATCATGCGGCCCACCCGGCAGTCGAGAAATGCCTCAAGGGGATCACGCGCGGCGTACAACTGGCGCGCGGCGAGCGCCGCGTCGGAGAGCTCGCCCGCCGCGCCCAGCCGCCGGGCGAACAGCTCGGCGAAGTAGCCCGCGCCCACCATATCCTCGAGGTTGACGTTACCCGCCGACCCCGAGCACACGATGAGCACGGTCTCGGCGGGATGGTGGCGGC
>DAIPHN010000185.1:0-5266 GCA_036771335.1 Burkholderiales bacterium | reverse complement strand
TTACCCGCCGACCCCGAGCACACGATGAGCACGGTCTCGGCGGGATGGTGGCGGCTCACGTGCTCCACCACCGCCTCTGCGTTGAGCATGGCTCCGGCGTACACGTGCGCCGCTGCCGCCGACTGGCGCAGCGCCACGGTGCCGTTGGTGGTGGAATACACCAGCGTGCGGCCGTCTACGCCGTGCTCCAGCAGCGCCAGGGGCGTGGGCGGCGCGAACCCCGCCAGGGTGTTGGCGTTGAGCTCGCCCGCGGCTACAAAGGAGTCCTCGGGCAGCTCCGCGGCCCGCGCCCGCGCGCCCCACTCGTCGAGCGTGGGAATCACCTCGGTGGCGCCATGGTGCAGGGCGGCGACGATGGTGGAAGTGGCGAACAGGATGTCCAGCACAACCACCACCTTGCCCGTCAGCCGCAGCCCGTCAAGCTCTTCCTTGCGGAACAGGACGTGCACCTTGGGCCCGACGCGCGCGCTCACGACGCCGCGCCCGGGTTACGCACACGGAACATGCCCGTGCCCTGCATGCTCATCACCAGTTCGCCATGCTGGTTGAAGACCTCCCAGCGGCTGTCCACGATGCCCACCTCGGGACGGGAGCGCGACACTCGCCGGCCGGTGACGGTGCGCACGGCCCGGATTTCGTCGTCCGGGCGCACCGGCTTTAGCCAGCGCACCTGGTCCACCCCGGGCGAGCCCAGGCTGGCGGCGTCCAGCAGGTAGCTGTCGCACATCATGCGCATCACCATGGCGCAGGTGTGCCAGCCGCTGGCGATCAGGCCGCCGAAGAAGGAGGCGCGGGCGGCATCCTCATCCACGTGGAAGGGCTGCGGGTCGTAGGCGCGGGCGAAGGCGATCACCTCGTCACGGTCAACCCGGCGGCGGCCCATCTCGAGCGTGTCGCCCACGGCGAAGTCTTCATAGAAGAGTTGGGGCTGCGCCATGGAATATCACTTCTTCTCGTATCGATACCAGCCCCGGCCGGCCTTCTTGCCGTCGTAGCCGGCCTGCACCATCTGCTTGAGCAGAGGCCGCGGCCGGAACCGCTCGCCATAGGCGCCGTGCATGATCTCCTGGGCCTGCAGGCACAGATGGTTGGTGACCGCGTCGGAAAGCTCGAAGGGGCCCACAGGATGACCCAGCCCCAGCCGGCAGGCCAGGTCCACCTCCCCGGGCGTGCACACGCCCTCCTCCACCAGCCGCACCGCCTCGATCATGAACACGTGCAGCAGGCGGTTCACGGCGAACCCTACCACGTCCTTAACGCGGATGGGCGCCTTGCCGATATGGCGGCAGAACTCCGTCACCTGGCTCACCGTGGCCTCATCGGTGTCGATGCCCGGGATCACTTCCACCAGCTTCATGCGCGACACCGGCGAAAAGTAGTGGGTGCCCAGGAAGCGCGGCCGGCGCGCCGGGCTCAGGTAGGCCGACAGCCCGGTGATGGAGATGGTGGAGGTGTTGGAGCACACCACGGCGTCGGGCCGGCACACCTGGTCCAGGGAGCGGAACACCTGCGCCTTGACGGACTCGTCCTCGAACACCGCCTCGGTGCCCAGCTCGCAGTCGGCGAAGGCAGCCAGTTCGGTGGTGGGGGTGATGCGGCCGAGCGCCAGCTCGCGATCGCCCTCCTTGTAGAAGCCGCGCTGCACGCCCTTGTCCATCACGCGGCCAAGATTCTCCAGGGCGTGACTCAGGCGCTCCTGCGCCGTGTCGGCCAGCAGCACCCGCCGCCCGGACAGGGCGCACACCAGCGCGATCTCCGCGCCCATCAGCCCCGCGCCCACCACACCCACCGTCTGAATGTTGGTCATCTTGCAGCCCGCCTCAAAGCTTCTTCCATTTGGACCGCGGCCTGGAAAAATCGGGCAGCGGCGCGGCCGCCTCCGCCGCCACGAACCGGTCCAAGTGCCAGTCGGCATCGCCGAACTGGGTGTCGATCGCCTGCAGGCGCTTCACGTAATGGCCCACATCCAGCTCCTCGGTCATGCCCATGCCGCCATGCAACTGGATGGCCTGCTGGCCCACGAAACGGCCGGCGCGGCCGATCAGCTCCTTGGCCGCCGACACCGCCTTGCGCCGCTGCGCCACGTCCGGGCTTCCCACCCTGAGGGCCGCCAGCATGGCCATGGAGCGCGCCTGCTCGGTATGCATCAGCACGTCCACCATGCGGTGCTGCAGCGCCTGGAAGCGGCCGATGGGCACGCCGAACTGCTGGCGGGTCTTGAGATACTCTGCGGTGCGCTCCACGAGCGCCTGCATGCAGCCCACGGCCTCGGCGCACAGGGCGGCGATGGCCCGGTCCACCACCAGCTCCACCAGCGGCAGGCCCTGGTCCTGCACGCCGATAAGCGAATCGGAGCTCACCCGCACGTCGTGAAAGCCGGCCTCCACCGCGCGCGTGCCGTCATAGAGGGGGAACTCGCGGCCCTCCACGCCCTCCTCGCCCGGATTGACGAAGAACAGGCTGATGCCCTCGGCATCGCCCGGCTGGCCAGCGGTGCGCGCAGAGACGATGAGCAGGTCGGCCACCGCGCCGTGCACCACCACCGCCTTGGATCCGCTGATGTGCCAGAAACCGTCTTCCAGGCGCGCCGTGGTGGCCACGCGGGACAGGTCGTAGCGCCCGCCCGGCTCGAGGAAGGCGCAGGCGAGCTTCATCTCGCCGGAGGCCATGAGCGGCAAGAGGTAATTGCGCTGGTCGTCCGTGCCGGCGGTGACGATGCAGCTCGTGCCCATCACTGCGCTGGCAACCCAGGGCTCCACCACCAGGTGGCGTCCAAAGGCTTCCATGACGACCATGGTTTCCACGCCGCCGCCTCCGAAACCGCCGTGGGACTCGGGCACGTTCACGCCCAGCAGGCCGAGGCTCGCCAGGCCCTGCCAGGCCATGGGGCCGAAACCCTGGCGCGCGGCGACGATCTCGCGGCGAGTGTCGAAGTCGTAGTTCCTTTCCAGGAACTTGTGCACCGAATCCTGCAGCAGCAGTTGTTCCTGCGTGAAGTCAAAGTCCATGGGGGCAATCCTCGCGGGATGGAGCGGCGCCGGGCTACAGGCCAAGGATCTGCTGCGCGACGATATTGCGCTGGATCTCGTTGCTGCCGCCGTAGATGCTTACCTTGCGGTAGTTGAAGTAGCGCGCCGCCAGCGGCGCGGCATAGGCCGGGCCCACGTGCTCTCCCAGCCAGTGGTCTCCCCATGAGAGCGGCAGGTTCGGCAGGGCATAGGGGCCCACCGCCTCCATCATGAGTTCGCTCAACGTCTGCTGGATTTCGGAGCCCTTGATCTTCAGGATGGAGGCCTCCGCGCCGGGCGGCTTGCCCTCGCGCTCGGCGGCCAGCACGCGCAGGTTGGTGATCTCCAGGGCCATGAGCTCGATCTCCACCCGTGAGATCTTGTCCCGGAAGCGCGGGTTATCTATTAGCCGACGGCCGCCGTCGGTTTCACTGGCTGCGATGTGCTTGAGCCAGGCAAGATCGCGCTTGGAGCGCGCCACCCCGGCGATACCGGTGCGCTCGTGGGAGAGCAGGAACTTTGCGTAGGTCCAGCCGCGGCCCTCCTCGCCCACGAGGTTGTCCACGGGCACCTCCACGTTCTCGAGCCACACCTCGTTGACTTCGTGCTCGCCGTCGAGAGTGATGATGGGCCGCACGCTCACCCCGGGCGCGCGCATGTCGATGAGCAGGAAGGAGATGCCCTCCTGCTTTTTGCCACCCGAGGCGGTGCGCACCAGGCAGAACATCATGTCGGCATACTGGGCCAGCGTGGTCCAGGTCTTCTGGCCGTTCACCACATAGGTGTCGCCGCGGCGCTCGGCGCGGGTCTTGAGCGAGGCCAGGTCTGAGCCCGAGCCAGGCTCGGAGTAGCCCTGGCACCACCAGTCCTCCGAGGACAGGATGCGGGGCAGGAATCGCTCCTGCTGGGCGGGCGAACCGAAAGCCATGATCACCGGGCCCACCATGTACACGCCGAAGGCGATGATGGGGGGCGCGCCGGCCGCGGCGCACTCTTCCTCGAAAATGTGGCGTTGCACGGCATTCCAGCCCGGGCCGCCAAAGGCGGTGGGCCAGGAAGGCGCCGACCATCCGCGCCCGTGCAGGATGCGCTGCCAGACGAGATAGTCGTCCTTGGACAGCCGCTTGTGCTCGATCACCTTGCGGGACAGCTCGTGGGGCAGGTGGCTGCGCACGAAGCCGCGCACCTCGTCGCGGAAGGCCAACTCTTCGGGGGTGAAGTCGAGATTCATGGAAGCTCCGTGAAGGCCGGGCTGGCGCGCGTGCGCGCCGGGGGAAACGAGGCGGCGAGGGTCAGGCCGGCGTGACGCGGTAACCAGCGCGGGGGAAATGCACGTGCACCGTGCCCACGCGGGGATCGGTGCGGCGCACCACCACCGCCTGGGCATTGGCCGCCACCAGCACACCGGCCACCGGATCCTTGCCGTAGTCGTCGGGCGCCACGGTGACCGCCGCGCCGGCGCGCAGGCAGGCGGGAAACTCCTCGTGACGCAGGGTGATGGGCGCCGGCTCGGCGGCCGCGGCAACGTCCAGCGCCGCCTGGGCATCGAGCTCCCCGGGCTTGCCATGGCCCAGGGCATCCATGCGCGCCAGCCACTGGCGCGTGCGCGGCATGTCTTCCAGGGACTTGAGATCGGCCACCCGCTGCAGCATCCAAAGCGGCGCGCAGACGCAGAAATCGGGATAGGACACGGCCTGCCCCAGCAGGAAGGGACGGCCGTCGTCGAAGGAGTGTTCGATCCAGAACAGGTGGGCACGCAACCGCGCGCGCAGGTGGTCCTGGTCGGCCTGGTAGCGCTTCGGATCGATCGCACCCTCGGACATGCGGCGCCGGTCTTCCACCAGCTCGGGCGCCACGCTGTCGGCCAGGGTGCCAAACACCACGGACACCACATCGAAGAACAGCACCTGGTCGGCCCAGGCCCCCAGCGCCGTGCCCAGTCCGCGCGTGCCGGAGGGCCAAAGCGGCGGCTGCGGCTCGAACCCGTCCAGGAAACGCGCGATGCACGCCGTGTCGCAGTAGATGTCGGCGCCCACCTGCAGCACCGGCGTGCGCCGGTAGCCGCCGGTGAGGGGCATCAGGTCCGGCTTTGGCATCCAGCGAGGGATGGTCACCGACTTCCAGGCCAGCCCCTTCAAGCCGAGCATGCGGCGCACCTTCTCGGCGAAGGGCGATGGCGGGTAGTGGAGGAGGATCAGGACGAACAAGAACGGGGCGAACCAGGAGAAGCAAGAGGACGCCGCGGACTCTAAGCGAAA
>DAIPHN010000184.1:0-6934 GCA_036771335.1 Burkholderiales bacterium | reverse complement strand
CGGGCTCGCCGCGCAGCCGTCGGGGAAGCCGCTTCACCAGGTGCGAGGCCTGCTGGTGGGCCGACTGGGCGCGGGGCGGCACCCAGCCGTTCTTTTCGGGCCACGGGCAGGCGGCGCAGTCACCCAGGGCGAAGATGTGCGGGTCGCGCGACACCTGCAGGTTGGGATTCACCAGCAGCTGGTTGAGGCGGTTTGTTTCGAGGCCGTCGAGACTGGCCAGGAACTCGGGCGCCTTGATGCCGGCGGCCCACACCACGAGTTCGGCGCGCACTTCCCGGCCGGAGCTGGTTCGCAGGCCCGCGGCAGTCACCTCGGTGACCCGCTCGCCGGTGAGCACCTGCACGTTGAGCCGGCGCAGCAGCACCGCGGTGGCCGCGGAGAGCCGCTCGGGGAGCGCCGGGAGAATGCGCGGCGCTGCCTCTATGAGGGTGATCTTCAGGTCGCGCTCCGGGACGATGCGATCCAGCCCGAAGGCCACCAGCTCGCGGGTGGTGTTGTGCAGCTCGGCAGACAACTCCACGCCCGTGGCACCGGCGCCGATGATGGCCACGTGCAGCTGCTCCGGGCCGAGCGCGGTGTCCTGGGCGTTGGCGCGCAGGCAGGCGTTGAGCAGCCGGGTGCGAAAGCGCTCGGCCTGCTCGGGGGTGTCGAGGGCGATGGCGTGCTGCGCCGCGCCGGGTGTGCCGAAATCGTTGGTGTGGCTGCCCACGGCGATCACCAGAGTGTCGTAGGCAAGCGCGCGGCGTGGCAGCACCTGGGCGCCGGTCTCCGGGTCCAGGAGCGGCGCGAGCCAGCCCCGCCGGCCGGCGCGATCCAGACCGTCCATGCAGCCGAGCTGGAACTCGAAGCCATGCCAGCGCGCCTGGGCGAGATAGTCGAGCGCGTGGTCATTCAGGTCCATGCTGCCCGCGGCCACCTGGTGCAGCAGCGGCTTCCACAGATGGGTGCGCGCGCGGTCCACGAGGGTGACGCGCGCCAGACCCCGCCGGCCGAGGCGATCGCCCAGGCCGGTGGCCAGCTCGAGGCCGCCCGCGCCTCCGCCGACGATGAGAATGCGATGCCGGCCGGGCTCCCTGGATTCAGCGATCATCGATGCGTGTTTCCCTCAGCCGCAGGGAGCATGGCGGAAAGCCTCACGGCGCCGGAAGGCGTGCCTCGTACCTTGATTGTCCGGGTCTCAGACCTGTGGATGGGCACGCTCGAGCTTGGAGTGGAGCTTGTTGAGGGCGTTGAGATAGGCCTTGGCGGAAGCCACCACGATGTCGGTGTCGGCACCCGCGCCGTTGACGATGCGGCCGTCCTTCTTCAGCCGCACCGTCACCTCGCCCTGAGCGTCGGTGCCGCTGGTGATGCTGTTCACGGAGAACAGCTGCAGTTCGGCGCCGCTGCCCACCATGGACTCGATGGCGCGGAAGGTGGCGTCCACCGGGCCGCTGCCCGGTGCCTCGGCCTTGCGCTCGGCTTCGCCCTCGGCGAGCACCACGCGCGCCGTGGGCGTCTCGCCGGTTTCGGAGTGCACCATCATGGACAGCAACCGGAAGTGCTCGCGCTCCTGCGTGACGGCCTCGTCCTGCACCAGCATCATCAGGTCCTCGTCGAAGATCTCGGACTTCTTGTCGGCCAGGTCCTTGAACCGGGTGAAGGCGGCGTTGAGCGCCTCCTCGGTCTCGAGATCAATGCCCAGCTCCTTGAGGCGCTGGCGGAACGCGTTGCGGCCCGAGAGCTTTCCCAGGACGAGCTTGTTGTTGCTCCAGCCCACGTCTTCGGCGCGCATGATCTCGTAGGTCTCGCGGCTCTTGAGCACGCCGTCCTGGTGGATGCCCGACTCGTGGGCGAAGGCGTTGGCGCCCACGATGGCCTTGTTGGGCTGCACCGGGAAGCCGGTGATGCCAGAGACGAGCTTGGAGGCCGGCACGATCTGGGTGGCGTCGATGCGCGTGTCGCAGGGAAAGAAGTCGCGCCGCGTGCGCACGGCCATGACGATCTCCTCGAGGGAGGCATTGCCGGCGCGTTCGCCAAGGCCGTTGACGGTGCACTCCACCTGGCGCGCGCCGTTCATGACCGCCGACAGCGAGTTGGCCACGGCAAGCCCCAGGTCGTTGTGGCAGTGCACCGACCAGACCACCTTGTCGGCGCCGGGAATGCGCTCGCGCAGGGTGCGGATCAGGCCGCCGAACTGCTCGGGCATGGTATAGCCCACCGTGTCGGGAATGTTGATGGTGCCCGCGCCGGCGGCGATCACCTGCTCGAGGATGCGGCACAGGAAATCGATCTCGGAACGGCCTGCGTCCTCGGGGGAAAACTCCACGTCCTCGCTCAGGTCTCGCGCCAGCCGCACGGCCTTCACCGCAGCCTCGATCACCTGGTCGGGCTGCATGCGCAGCTTGCGCTCCATGTGGATCGGCGAGGTGGCGATGAAGGTGTGGATGCGCCCGGCGGCGGCCTCGCGCAGCGCCTCGCCGGCACGCCGGATGTCGTGCTCATTGGCGCGCGCCAGACCGCACACGCGCGACTCGCGCACGGCGCAGGCCACGGCGCGCACCGCTTCGAAGTCGCCGTTGGAGGCGGCCGGGAAGCCGGCCTCGATCACGTCCACGCGCAGCTTTTCCAGCTGCCGCGCAATGCGCAGCTTTTCCTCGCGGGTCATGGACGCGCCAGGGCTTTGCTCGCCGTCGCGCAAGGTGGTGTCGAAGATGATGAGCCGGTCGGTCATGGCGTTCTCCTCAGGCTGGTCGCCGTGCCGCCCGACGGCGGGCGGCGAACCAGCGGCGGCTGGAATGCAAACGGTCTCCGGACCGCCAGGTCCGGTTCGGGGTACTGCTCGGAGGGAAGGTGGGTTCAGTGCGCGCGAACGCGCAGCAGCGCCCTAGCCAGCGGCAGAAGGCTGGCAGAGAGCGCGAGCCCGGGACGGGCACGGGGGGCGGCTGAGGAACCCATGAGCCGACTATAAGGACTTCCCCGGGGGCCGGCAAGTGCGACTCAGCCCGCCGGTGGCCCGGCCGCCGGACGGCGTCGCAGGCGGGTGAAGGCCCACCACAGATAGCCAGACAGCCCGTACCCGAGCGCCAGGGCGAACAGCAGCTCCGGCAGGTTGTCTTCGAAGAAGAATAGCACCATAACGCCCAGCGCGATCAGAACCACCACCCCGAAGGGCACGCTGCGCCGCATGTTGATGTCCTTGCCGCTGTAGAAAGGCACATTGCTCACCATGGTGGCGGCGGCGAACACCGTCACTGCCACGGCAAACCACTTCACCTGGGCGGGCACGATCCCGAAGGTGACCATGGCCCACACGAAGCCCGCCACCAGAGCGGCGGCGGCAGGGCTGGGCAGGCCCTGGAAGAAGCGCTTGTCCACCACGGCGATGTTGGTGTTGAAGCGCGCCAGACGCAGCGCGGCGCAGGCGCAGTAGGCGAAGGCTGCCGCCCAGCCCAACCGGCCCATGTCGCGCATGGCCCACTCGTACATCACCAAGGCAGGGGCGGCGCCGAAGGCCACCATGTCGGAGAGCGAGTCGAACTCGGCTCCGAAGGCGCTCTGGGTGCGGGTGAGCCGCGCCACGCGGCCATCCAGGCCGTCAAATACCATGGCCACAAAAATGGCGGCGGCGGCGGCGGCGAAGCGGCCGTTCATGGCCTGAACGATGGCGTAGAAACCGGCAAACAGCGCCGCGGTGGTGATGGCGTTGGGAAGCCAGAAGATCCCGGGGCGGAAACGCCCCCCGGGGAGCCACTTGCCGCCGGGGCGCGGGGTCTTCATGGCCGTGACGCGGGCTGAGCCAGCTCGGCGAGCACCGAGCTGGTGGCGTGCACCACGTCACCCACCGCCACGAGCGGCAGGGCATCGGGCGGCAGGTAGAGATCCACACGGGAGCCGAAGCGGATGAAGCCGTAGCGCTGGCCCCGGGACAGCCGGTCACCTGGCTTCACATAGCACAGGATGCGCCGTGCGATCAGCCCTGCCACCTGCACGCAGGTGACTTGGACACCTGCGGCGGTAACGATGAGCAGCGCGTTGCGCTCGTTCTGCTCGGACGCCTTGTCCAGCGCCGCGTTGAGGAAACTACCGGCGTGGTACCAGGCATCGCGCACCTCCCCGTCCACCGGACTGCGGTTGGAGTGCACGTTGAAGACGTTCATGAACACCGAGATCTTGAGCGCCTCGCGGCCAAGGTAGGGATCGCGCGCCCGGCCCACGGCGACCACACGGCCGTCGGCCGGCGAGAGCACCGCCCCCGGCTCCCCCGGGATCGGGCGAGCCGGATCGCGGAAGAACTGCAACACGAACAGCGCCACGAGAAAAAACGGCAGCGACCACCAGCCAGCCACGGCGGCAACCACCGCCGCGACCGCCACGGCCAGCGCCACGAAGGGCCAGCCTTCGCGGGCGATGATGGGGTGGGGATAGCTCATGAAATGGGGGCCTGGCGCCGCTGCCCCGGCGCAGTCTTCAGTTGCGGCTCGTGTCCACCAGCCGGTTCTTGCGGATCCACGGCATCATGTCGCGCAGCTTTGCGCCCACGGTCTCGATGGGATGCTCGCGGCCGATGCGCCGCATGGCGCCGAGCTTCACCGCCCCAGTCTGGTTCTCCAGCAGGAATTCCTGGGCGTAGCGGCCGGTCTGGATCTCTTCGAGAACGCGGCGCATCTCCTGCTTGGTCTGCTCGGTGATGATGCGCGGTCCGCGCGTGAAATCGCCGTACTCCGCATTGTTGGAGATGGAATAGCGCATGTTGGCAATGCCGCCCTCGTAGATGAGGTCGACAATGAGCTTCAGTTCGTGCAGGCACTCGAAGTAGGCCATCTCCGGCGCGTAGCCGGCCTCCACCAGCACCTCGAAGCCCGCCTGAATGAGCGCCGAGGTGCCGCCACACAGCACCACCTGCTCACCGAACAGGTCGGTCTCGGTTTCTTCCTTGAAGGTGGTCTCGATGACGCCGGCCTTGCCACCGCCGATGGCGGCCGCGTAGGACAGCGCGTGGTCGCGGGCTTTCTTGGTGGGGTTCTGGGCGATGGCGATGAGGCAGGGCACGCCGCCGCCCTGGGCATAGGTGGCCCGCACCGTGTGGCCGGGCGCCTTGGGGGCGATCATCACCACGTCCATGTCGGCGCGCGGCGTCACCTGACCGTAGTGGATATTGAAGCCATGGGCGAAGCCCACCGTGCCGCCCTTCTTGAGGTTGGGCTCTACCTCCTCCCGGTACACCTTGGCGATGTGCTCGTCGGGCAACAGCAGCATGACGAAATCCGCGCCCTTCACGGCCTCGCCCGTCTCCTTGACGGCCAGGCCGGCCTTCCTGGCCTTGTCCCACGCGGCGCCGCCGGCGCGCAGACCCACGGTGACCTTGACCCCCGAGTCCTTGAGGTTGAGCGCGTGGGCGTGGCCCTGGGAGCCGTAACCCAGCACCGCCACCTTCCTCCCCTTGATCAGCGACAGGTCCGCGTCCTTGTCGTAGAAGATTTTCATGAGTTCTCCCCAGTTACCATTGGTTGTTCGAGGCCCGCCGAGGGCCGGCTGTCAGATGCGCAGGATGCGCTCGCCGCGCCCAATGCCCGAGGCGCCGGTGCGCACCGTCTCGAGCACCATGCCTTCCTCGAGCGCTTCCAGGAAGGCGTCGAGCTTCTGCCCCGTGCCGGTGAGCTCAATGGTGTAGCTCTTGTCGGTCACATCCAGGATGCGGCCGCGAAAGATCTCGGCCATACGCTTCATCTCCTCGCGGTCCTTGCCGGCGGCGCGCACCTTCACGAGCATGAGTTCGCGCTCGATGTGGTCGCCCTCGGAAAGGTCCACCACCTTGACCACGTCCACGAGCTTGTTGAGCTGCTTGGGGATCTGCTCGATCACGTCGGCCGAGCCGGCAGTGACGATGGTCATGCGCGACAGCGTCGGGGCCTCCGTTGGGGCGACGGTGAGCGATTCGATGTTGTAGCCGCGGGCGGAGAACAGCCCGGCCACGCGCGAAAGGGCTCCAGCCTCGTTTTCCAGCAGCAGCGAAATGATGTGTCTCATGGGATGCGCCCGGGCTTCAGACGAGAATCATCTCGGACAGGCCCTTGCCGCCGGGCACCATCGGGAAGACGTTCTCGGTCTGGTCGGTGACAAAGTCCAGGAACACGAGCTGGTCCTTGCGGGCGAAAGCCTCCTTGAGGGAAGGCTCGATGTCGGCAGGCTTCTCGATGCGCATGCCCACGTGCCCGTAGCTCTCGGCGAGCCTCACGAAGTCGGGCAGTGCGTCCATGTAGGACTCCGCGTAACGGTTGCCGTGGAAGAACTCCTGCCACTGCCGCACCATGCCCATGTAGCGGTTGTTGAGGTTCACGATCTTGATGGGCATGCGGTACTGCTTGCAGGTGGACAACTCCTGGATGCACATCTGGATGGAGGCCTCGCCGGTGACGCAGGCCACCTGAGCCTGCGGGTGCGCCAGGTGCACGCCCATGGCCGCGGGCAGACCAAACCCCATGGTGCCCAGGCCGCCGGAATTGATCCATCGGCGCGGCTTGTCGAACTTGTAGAACTGAGCCGCCCACATCTGGTGCTGACCCACATCGGAGGTGACGAAGGCATCGCCGCCGGTGACCTCGTAGAGCTTCTCGATCACCATCTGCGGCTTGATGATGGCGCTGCCGCGGTCGTACTTGAGGCAGTCGCGCCCCTTCCACAGCTCGATCTGGGTCCACCATGCCTTCAGCGCCGCGGCGTCCGGGCGGTGGCCTCCCGCGGCGAGATGCCGGTTCATCTCGGCAAGCACTTCCTTCACGTTACCCACAATGGGCACGTCCACCTTGACGCGCTTGGAAATGGAGGAGGGGTCGACGTCCACGTGGATGATGCGGCGGTCCTCCTGAAAGAAGTGCTTGGGGTTGCCGATCACGCGGTCGTCGAAGCGCGCCCCCACGGCGAGCAACCCGTCGCAGTGCTGCATGGCAATGTT
>DAIPHN010000183.1:0-7077 GCA_036771335.1 Burkholderiales bacterium | reverse complement strand
GGCCCACGGCAGCGTCACGCGCCGGCTGGTGGAAGAGGCCTGGGGCGAGGCGCAACTGCCGGGCCGCGGCTACCGGCACCTGTACGTGATCGGCTTTGCCATCGAGCCCGACGCGCGCCAGCGTATCGACGACTACTACAGCAAGCTCGGCCTGCCGGTGACCTATGTGCAGGCCACGCCCGACGTGCTGATGGGCGACCTGCTGAAGAACATGCGTTCGAGCCAGATTTTCAGCGTGTGCGGCCAGCCGGACGTGAGCGTGACGGCGGTGCCGGCGCCGCCGCAGGGCGCCCCCAATGTGCAGTACTGGCAGGCAAAGCTGGAGGGCCTGGACGTGTTCGACCCCGCCACCGACCGGGTGGAGGCCACCCGCGGCGGCGACGTGCCGGCCTGGTTCCTGGACACCGACTACAACGGCCTGGTGTTCCGGCCGCGGCAGGCGTTCTTCCCGCTCACCGGCGCCTGGGACAACCTGAAGCGCGCGCTGCGCGCCGAGTTCGACGACGCGGTGTGGGCGCACCTGGCCGGCGACACCAGCGAGCCCTTCGTGGCCGGCCCCAACCAGCAGATTGCGGTGAAGGTGATCGACGCGCGCGGCAACGAGCTGATGGTGGTGCGCGGCCTGGCCGTGCCCAAGCGCAAGCGGTAGGCCCACGGGAGTCCCCGCCATGGCGATGATCCGCCGCGTTGTTCTCAGGAACTTCAAGCGATTCGACGACGTGCCGTTCGAGTTGAATGGTCACGTGGTTTTGGCTGGACCGAACAACACGGGCAAGACGACGTTATTGCAGGCGATTGCAGCGTGGGCGTTGGCCTTTGCCAAGTGGCGCGAGCTGAATGACTTCAACCCGCGCCGCAACGGCTACCCGTGGCAAGACCTGGAGCGACTGGCATTCTCGGCGGTGTCGCTTCGGTCCTTTGACCTTCTTTGGCGCAACCGTCAACGCAATGACGCACTGGAGATCGGCGTTCAAGTCCATGGCCTGACGATGCTCACCATGGAGTTTCGCTTTCGCGCGGCCGGGCAGATGCAAGCCCGCCCGAAAACCGACTGCTCCAGCGAACTGGTTGCCAATCCAGCATATCGCTTGAAGACGACCTTTGTCCCCGCAATGGCCGGTCTGGCGCGTGAAGAGATGCGCCTGGCCGACCCGGAGGCAATCCGCTACCTGCTGGCGCAGGGCCGACCCAGCGAGGTGCTGCGCAATCTTCTGGTAACCGCGCATGGCGACCTGGATGCGTGGCGTACGCTCAATTCGACGGTTTACAGAATGTTCGGCGCGTCGCTCTTGCCCCCCGTTCCTGGCGCGCCGCTGGAGTGCGAGTTTCAGCAAGCTGCACCGCATGCGCTGCCAGTGGCTGGGCTACCGCGTCTTGATATTGCAAGTGCCGGCAGCGGCTTCCTGCAAGTCCTGCTGGTGCTGTCCCTGATGCTCACACAGGGCGATCACGAGTCGCAGCAGGTGCTATTGATCGACGAACCGGATGCGCACCTGCATCTGCTTCTGCAAAAGACGATTTACGACGAGCTGAAATCCGTGGCGGCACAGCGCGGTGCACAGTTAATGGTCGCTACGCACTCCGAACAGGTAATCAAGTCGGCCGACCCGATGGAGCTGTACCTGATGTTTGGGAAACCACGGAAGGTGTCGGAAGCCGGTGAGCAGGCACTGCTGATGCAATCGCTTGGCGTTCTGTCGCAAAGTGATCTGCTGGAGGCCAATGGGGCAAAGGGTGTTTTGTACGTGGAGGACTTCACGGACTACGGGATTCTCGACGCGTACGCCCGTTCGCTTGATGATGCCGTCGCTCTGGAGTTACTCACGGTGAAGCTTGTTCGCAAGCGCTCCCGGGCGGCTGTTCCCGAGGGGTTGGGCGAGATACAGCCAGGGCGTCATTGGGAGATGCTCAAGCTCGTGAGCCCGGAGCTGCCAGCGGTCGAGCTACTGGACGGTGATGCGAAGAACAAGGCGGATGAATCCGTTACTGGCACGCCCGAGAAGTTGCAGCGCCTGCGTTGGCGTTACTACGAGATTGAAAGTTACTTGCTGCACCCGGCGCCGTGGAAGCGATTCATCGATGCGAAGTTTGGCTCAGGTGCCGATTCCGATGCTGCATTTGCTGCGGCCATGGCGGAAATGGATAAGGTCCTCGAGCCGGCTTTTCGAGGCAGACCCCTGTCACCTTCTGCACTGGAGCAACGTGTCCTGGAGACTGAGCCGGTCAGCAAGACGTTGATCCCCGCCATGCTGCAAGCTGCCGGGCTGCATAACTTTGGCAAGAGCCGGTACTTCGAGATTGCGCAGCACTTCAGGCCGGACGAAATTCATCCGGAAGTCACTGAAAAGCTCAACCTGCTGAAGTTTGCTTTCGGCGTTGGTCACGACCCTCGTCAACCCCCTGCCGGTGCTGCGGGCAACAGCCATGCTTGACTTCCAGGTCGAAAGCCCGATCCAGAACAGCCCCTATACGGAGCCGCAGCGCCACTGGCGCATCGTGCCCGGCGAGACGCCGCAACTGCTGGACGGGCGGCGACCGGCCGCGTACTTCTGGCGCAAGCCGGGCGGCGCGGACGAAGACAGCGAGGACGTGGGCACCGAAATCACGCTGATCATGGTGAACCGCATCCGCGAGCGGGTGCGGCAGTGGCGCGCGGAAGGCTGCCCCGGCGCGACCCGCCTGAGCCTGGAGCTGATGGACTGGTGGCAGCGCGAGGGGCGCGCGCAGCGGCTGTTCTATGCGCAGCTCGAAGCGGCCATCACCGTGATCTTCATGACGGAAGCGCGGGCCGACTACCGGCAGGGCATCGACATCCGGCCCGACGCGCCCACCGAGCGGCAGGCGGCCGAGGGCATCAGGCCGCTGGCGCGCTGGGCCTGCAAGATGGCCACCGGCACCGGCAAGACCACCGTGATGGCGATGCTGGCGGCCTGGACCATTCTCAACAAGGTGGCCAGCGGCGGGCGCGATGCGCGCTATGCGGACTTTGTGCTGGTGGTGTGCCCCAACGTGACCATCCGCAGCCGGCTGGGCGAACTCGACCCCGGCCGCGGCGAGGCGAGCCTGTATCGCACCCGCGATATCGTGCCGCCGCACCTGATGACGCTGCTGGCGCAAGGCCGGGTGCTGGTGCGTAACTGGCACGCCTTCGAGCTGCAGGACGACAGCCGCGTGGGCGGCGACAGCGCCCGCGTGGTGCGCCGCGGCCGCATGCTGCGCGAGCGGCGCAAGGTGCGCATCGCCGAGAAGAGCACCACGGCGCGCGGCGCGCGCTACATGACCCTGGAGGCCTACCGCAAGGCGCAACTGCTGCAACTGATCGAGGTGGTGGGCGAGCAGCGCAACGCGCAGGGCGTGCCCGAGCAGGCCGAGGTGATCGAGACGCGCTGGGTGGAGTCGGACGCCAGGTGGCTGCGCCGCGTGCTGGAAGATGGCGCGCGCAAGCGCAACATCATGGTGTTCAACGACGAGGCGCATCACGCCTACCGGCTGGGCGAGCCGGATGCCGATGAAGACACCGATGACGACGGGCTCGACGCCTACTACCGCGAGGCCACGGTCTGGGTGGAGGGGCTGGATCGCATCAACCGGCTGCTGGGCATCGGCCGGGTGCTGGACTTTTCGGCCACGCCCTACTACCTGGGGCGGGTGGGCAACAACGCCAACCGGCCGTTTCCGTGGGTGGTGAGCGACTTCGGGCTGATGGAGGCCATCGAGTCGGGGCTGACCAAGATTCCGCAGTTTGCGGCGCGCGACCTGACCGGCGCGCCGATTCCGGGCTACTTCAACATCTGGCGCTGGATCCTGCCGCAACTGAAGACCTCGGAGCGCGGCGGCCGCAAGCAGGCGGCCAAGCCCGAAGCGATCCTGCGCTATGCCTTCACGCCGCTGATGATGCTGGGCGGCCTGTGGCAACGGCGCGCGGAGGAGTGGGCGGCGGCGGGCAGCGAACGGCCGCCGGTGTTCATCGTGGTGTGCAAGAACATCCGGCTGGCACGCCTGCTGTTCGACTGGCTGGCGCTGGACCAGCCGCCGCCGGGCGTGCCCAAGTCGGGCCTGACGGGTTTCCTGAACACGCCGGAGCGCACCAACACGATCCGGGTGGACAACGCGGTGGCGGGCGAGGGCGACGACGGCACCTCGCAGTCGGATGAAGACCGCTGGATGCGTTTCACGCTCGACACCGTGGGCCGGCGCGCCTGGCCGACCGACACCCTGGGCCGGCCGCTGTACCCGGAAGGCTTTGCCGAACTGGCGGCCAAGCTGGGCCGGCCGCTGCACCCGCCGGGGCGCGACGTGCGCGCCATCATCAGCGTGGGCATGCTGACTGAGGGCTGGGACTGCAACACGGTCACGCACATCGTGGGCCTGCGGCCGTTCATGAGCCAGTTGCTGTGCGAGCAGGTGGTGGGGCGCGGCTTGCGGCGGGCCAGCTACGAGGCGGATGCGCAGGATCGGCTGCCCGAGGAGATCGCGCAGATTTTCGGCGTGCCATTCCAGGTGGTGCCGTTCAAGTCGCAGACCGGCGCGCCGCCGCCGCAGGTGCGCACCTGGCGCGTGCGCGCGCTACCGGAGCGGGCAACGCTGGAAATCCGCTTTCCGCGGGTGGACGGCTACGTGGTGCAGGGCCGCCGCAGCCTGACGGTGGATTGGAACAATATGCCCGCCATCGTCATCGACCCCACGCGGTTGCCGCTGAAGGTGGAAATGAAGGCCGGGCTGCCGGCCGCCGACGGCACGCCGCTGGCGGGTGCGCCGGGCCGCGTGCAAGAGGTGACGCTGGCTGAGTACCTGGCGCATAACCGGGTGCAGACGCAGGCGCTGCGCGCCGCGCACGAGTTGATGCGCGAATATGCCCGCCGCACCGGCACCGACGAGGCGCTGCTGCGCCCGTTGCTGCCGCGCTTCATGACGCTGGTGCAGCGCTTTGTCGAGCGCAAGGTGATCGCGCACACACCGGCCCGCGCGAGCCATGTGTTTCTGCCGCCTTACTACACGCGCATGCTGGAGCTGCTGGCCGAGCACCTGACGGTGTCCAGCACGGAGGCGCTCAAGCCGCGGCTGGAGCCGCATCGCCCATGGGGCAGTACGTCCGACGTGGACTACACCACCCGCCGTGAGCCGCTGCCCGTCACGCGCAGCCACGTGAACTTTGCGGTGGCCGACTCGCAGTGGGAGCGCATTGCCGCCACCGTGCTCTACACGCACCCTGTCTTTTATAGCTTTGTGAAACACGCCGGACTCGGCTTTTCGATTCCGTACACGCTTCACGGCAGCGCCCACGACTACGTGCCGGACTTCCTTGTGAAGCTGCTTGGCCAGCCGCAGCACTTCATCGTGGAGATCAAGGGCCAGCCCGACGAGCAATCGGAAGCAAAGCGTGCGGCGGCCGAGCAGTGGTGCGCGGCGGTGAGCGCCCTGGGCGAGCATGGCCACTGGCGCTTCGTGCAGATCAACACGCGGGCGGAGATTCCGGCGCAGTTGATGGACATACTGCACCAGGCGACCGGCTAAAGCCGAGGCTCCGCGCAACGGCTCGACAGCGCGCGGTTTGCACGGCTGGCCTTGGCATCCCCCCGCAAGGACGCGCCGCTTAGCCTGGCCGCGTCTCCCCCTCAAGCCACGCCAGCCCGGCAAGCGCCTGTTCACGGTTCTCCCCGCACAGGGCCGCCGAAGGCCGCAGGCCGCTGCAGCAAGCCGGGCGCAGCGGGTGTCCGTAGAGAGCGCAGCGCTGGTCCGCGGTGAGCTGCACGCAGCGCACCCCTGCAGGCTTGCCGTGGGGCATGCCGGGGATGGGGCTGGAGATGGACGGGGCGATGCAGCAGGCGCCGCAACCCTCACGGCACTGCACGGCAGTGCTGCCCCTGGTACCGCGTCAGCGCTGCGGCCACGCGCCGCACTGCTCGAGCACGGCCACGGCGGCGGCTTCCAGCGCCGCGCGCCGTGCCGCCTCGGAGACCACGGACACGCGCACCCGGGTGGTATCGGAGCGGCTGGCCCAGAAGCCCAACAGCACCCGTTCCTCCGCCGAGGTGGCGCCCGCCGGGCGCACCTCCAGTTCCTCGGGCGCCCCCAGGCCGCCGCGGCGGTTCAGGGCGTACTGCCCGGTGCTGGTGTGGGACGAGCGCTGGGGCGTGGCACCAAAGGCGCGCGTCGCGCCGTCGGAGACGCAGGGCACGGCGCCGAGCGAAGATTGGGGCAGGGTGTAATCCTTGGCGCCGCGCCAGACGCTGATGCTGGTCGGCGCGGCGCACGCGCCGAGCAACAGCACGGCGGTGCCGGTGGCGAGGGTGCGGGTGAGGGCGGAAGCGCTGGGGGTTGGGGAGATCATGGGTTGAACCTCGTGAAGGGATGGCTGCGCGGCGGGAAAGTCTGGCGGGCGCCCGCCCCATCAGCCGGCGGTGCGTCGGATGGTGGCGTCCTTGCGCTTGAGCACGCCAGGTTGCAGCTTCAGCCCCAGCCCTGGCCCGTCGGGGGCGCGGATGTGGCCGGTGTTCACTGGCGGCAGTTGCGTCACCAGAGTGGGGTACCAGTCGTAGTAGAAGGCCCGCACCATCTCCTGCACCAGGGTATTGGGGCAATTCAGCGACAGGTGCACCGAGGCGGTGAGCATTACCGGGCCGGTGCAGTCGTGGGGCGCCACGGGCAGGGCCCAGGCCTCGGCCATGGTGGCGATCTTCTTCGATTCGCTCAGCCCGCCGGTCCAGCCCACATCGAGCATGCACACCGACACGGCCTGCTTCTGGAACAGTTCCCGGAACTGCCAGCGGGTGCCCAGCGTCTCGCTGGCCGTGACCCAGACGTTGGTGCGATGGGCGTAATCCGCCAAAGCATCGAGGTTGTTCATCTTCACCGGGTCTTCGAACCAGAAGGGATCGAAGGGATCGAGGGCGCTCGCGATGCGGATAGCGGCGGGCAATTGCCACATGGAATGGAACTCCACGTGGATGTCCATGCGGTCGCCCACGGCCTTGCGGATCTTCTCGAAGGGCTGCAGCGCCGGCTTCAGGGCGGCGTTGGAGATGTAGGTGCCGGTGCTGGCTTCGGCGGCGGCGTCGAAGGGCCAGATCTTCATGC
>DAIPHN010000182.1:0-7164 GCA_036771335.1 Burkholderiales bacterium | reverse complement strand
ATCGTGGTGGCGGGCGACGGCTTCACGGTAACCGCAGAGGGTAGCGCTTTGGGCAACGGCGCGGTGGGTGATGTCTTGCCGGTACGCTCGGCCTCAGGCAGAGTGGTGAAGGGAGTGGTGAGCGGCCCCGGGGTGGTGGAAGTCAGGTAATATCCTGGCAGTGCTTTAGCGTGCCTTTGTATTCGTTCGCATTGGGGACATCCACACTAGCGCCTCAAGAATTGCCCCTTGCGGCCGTTAACGAGTCTGAAGGGAGTGGTCTACTGCCTTACTACATGCAGCGAGGTCTATCGTGAAAGTCAATAACAACGGTTCACTTGGCCGTCCAGCTGGAATTGGCCCTGCTCAGGAGGTGGCGGGAACCCGCCCGGCTCAGACCGCTCCGTCCCGTTCGGGTGCTGCAGACCGTGTGGACATCACTTCCTTGTCGTCGCAACTTCAGTCCCTGGAGAGCCGTATTTCCGGCGTGAGCGTGGTGGACACCGCGAAGGTGGAATCCATCAAGCAGGCGATCGCCGAGGGGCGTTTCGAGGTCAACTCCGAGGTTGTAGCCGATCGGTTGATCGCGTCCGTGCGTGAGTATCTTCTCAATCAGCGATCCTGACGGCACCGCCCGAGGCTTGCGCGGGAGATGACGGTGGGTTTGCTACAGCGGGGGGCATCCGCGCCGGGAATGCCTTCAGGCAGCGTTACACGTCCAGTCCCAGCCAGTTTTGCCGATGAACTTGCGGCAGAGGCTTTGGCGTTCGAGTCGTTCTCTGCTCTTCTGGACACGGAACACGAAGCATTGCTGGCGGGTGACCTGGAGGCGGTAGTGCGTATCGCGGCCTCCAAAGCTGAGCGTGTCGTCCAGCTGTCCGGCTTCGCCGAGCGCCGTCTCGCGGCGCTACGCGCCGCCGGATTCGACGCCAATCGAAAAGGCATGGCCGAATTCCTCCTTATCGCGGCTGGCCCCAGAGCGACCGACTTGTCGGCTTCCTGGAAAAGCCTGCTTGAATTTGCGGCGCACGCCCAGACTCTCAACGATCGCAACGGCGCGATGATCCAAGCGCGCATGGCGTTCAACCAGGCAGCGCTCGCGGCGCTTCGCGGTACTTCCCGGTTCGCGGATGTCGCTTACGGCCCCGACGGAACGACCCGCCTCTCGGGAGTAACCGGCCGCGACCTGGGCGAGGCTTGATGCCTGGCTAACCGCCTCTGCGCCAGCAATAGGATATCGGGCGCCCCGGCAGCGCCCTCCAGTACGGGACATTCGAGGCGCAAAGCGCAACCATCGCGCCAGGGTCACGAATCCTGACGGCCTCGCGTGGAGTGATTCGGGAATCCATGGCGGCAGCATCGGCCATCGACACGGCCTCAGCGCAAGGCGTTTTTCGTCGCCTCGCCCCGGCGAAGCAC
Organism: Burkholderiales bacterium; assembly: GCA_036771335.1. Classification (GTDB taxonomy): domain Bacteria; phylum Pseudomonadota; class Gammaproteobacteria; order Burkholderiales. The sequence goes on along the minus strand of DAIPHN010000182.1, from coordinate 5,766 downwards.
CAGAACGGTGACCCGCCGGTTGCGCGCCCGGCCCGCAGCAGTCGTGTTGTCGTCGACACTGCGGAATTCGGCGTAGCCCACCGCAGACAGGCGCGCGGGAGACATGCCCAGCTCGGTGAACAGGCGCACGATTCGACTGGCCCGCGCGGAGGACAATTCCCAGTTGGAGGGATACAGGGAGTTGGCGATCGGGCTATCGTCGGTATGCCCTTCCACTTCCACCGCATTCGGCAAGGCCGATAGCACCTGGGCGACTGAGCTGAGGGCTTGCCTGGCCTCGCCAGCGAGCTCGGCGCGGCCAGGCGCGAACAGCAGGTTCGCGCCGATATCGACAGCGATACCACGGGGGGTATCGCTGATGCGTACCTGCCCTTGCTGCACGAGCGGCAAAAGTGCGTTGTTCAAGTCTTCTGCGATCACCTTCAGTCGCGCCTCGGCCCGCCGGCGGGCGAATTCGCCGTGGTCAAGCGCCGGGATCGCGACCAAGGCGTCACTGCGCGCGTCACCAACGGGCGCATGGCCGTCTCGAAAGGCGTTCAGCAATGCATCGGAAAGCACACGATACTTTCCCTCATTTACCTGCGAGATGGCGTACAGCACCACAAAGAAGGCAAACATCAGCGTGATGAAGTCTGCATAGCTCACCAGCCAGCGATCGAGATGTTCAGGCTCCTCTTCGCGCTGGCGAGTACCTCGCTTCGATGCCTTGGCCGTCATACGTCGCCCTCCGCCAGATAGCCCTCGAGCTTACCCTCGATCACACGCGGATTCGTTCCAACGGCAATGGCTGACAGTCCATCGATGACCATCTCGCGGCGCTTGACCTCGCGACTGATGTGGGCGCGCAGCTTGCCCGCCAAAGGCAAATACAACAGGTTGGCTGATCCAATGCCGTAGATGGTTGCCACGAAGGCTACCGCGATTCCAGCACCCAACTGGCTGGGGTCGGTGAGATTCTCCATCACGTGGATGAGACCCAGCACCGCACCCAGAATGCCGATAGTGGGCGCGTAACCACCGGCTGCCTCCCACACCTTCGCACCAGCGCGGTGGGACGCCTCCCAGGTGTCAAGATCTCGTTCCAGGATCTCGCGCAGGACGCGCGGATCGGCGCCGTCCACGAGCAATCGCAGCCCTCTGCCTACAAAGGCATCGGACGCGGCCTCAACCTCGCCTTCCAGAGCAAGCAGGCCGCCGCGCCTGGCGGCGTTACTCCACTGATAGATTTGCCCGATGAGCAGCCCGTACTGCATTACTGGGGGCCGAAATGCCCAGCCCGCCATGCGCAATCCCTGCGCAAAGGTGGAAAAGGGAACCTGCAGCATCACCGCACCAAAGGTACCGCCCACCACGATGAGGAAGGCGGTCGCCTGCAGCAGCGACCCGGGGTGGCCACCCTCCAGCCACTGGCCTCCGAGAATGGAGGCGGCGGCAACCAGGAGGCCGAGCACACTAAGAAAATCCATGGCGAACAGGAAGGCGGGATAGCTGGCACACGCCCCAGAACCGGAACGATCGATCCGGTTACGGCGCTTCCACACCAAACTTGAGGAAACCCTCCCCGCAGCCGACGAGCGTGCTCAGAAGTGTCTAAGCTGCCGTCAGCCGGGCTGAGTCCAGGTCCTCATCCGGGCCCGCAGACGTGCCACAGCCTGGGAATGAAGCTGACACACCCGAGACTCCGTCACGCCCAGGACTTCGCCGATTTCCTTCAAGTTCATCTCTTGTTCGTAATACAGGCCCATGATCAGCTTCTCGCGCTCGGGTAAGGCGCCGATGGCCTGAACAAGATGACGGCGAAACCCCTCATCCTCCAGCACCTCAAGCGGGCCACGTTGGCCGTCAGCCACAAAGGAGTCAAAGAAGTCGCCATCCTCGCCCTCTTGAAAATCCTCAAAATGCAGCAGCTGATACCCGCGGGCATCAAGCAGCATCTGCTGGTACTCCTCGACGGGCACCTCCAGCTTGTCGGCAAGTTCAGCCTCCCGTGGCGCGCGGCCAAGCTCCTGCTCGAGACGGGCAACTGTCTGCTCGATCTTTCGCAGATTCTTGCGCACGTTACGCGGCAACCAGTCGGCCTGGCGAAGCTCGTCGAGAATCGAGCCCCGGATACGCTGGATCGCGTAGGTCTCAAACTGGGCACCCTGGGTGTCATCGAAGTTCTTGGCCGCGTCGAGCAGGCCCATCAACCCCGCCTGGATGAGATCGTCAGCCTCCACACTGGCCGGAAGCTTGGCCATGAAGTGATAGGCGATCCGCTTCACAAGAGGAACCAATTCGTTGACGATAGCGTCCACGTCACGGTTGGCGAGCGACTTGGCATTTACCATGGCGGATCGCCCTCAGTGAGTAGCGTCGAGGGCAGCGATGCGGCTAGCGCGAACCAAGCGCTGTACGAAACCACCAAAGCTGGTCTCGCCCGCATAGGGCCATGTGGACACCGTTTCCGCCACCTCCCGAAACGCACGGGCAGCGGGGGAATCGGGAAATGCGCCAATCACTGGCTGATGTAACCGCTCGGCCTTCAGTACCGCCTCGTCGTCGGGAATCCAGCCTAACCATTGCAACTCGATCCCGAGATAGCGGGCCGCGGTATCACAAAGGTTGCCGCACACCGCCTCTGCGCGCTCGCGCTCGCGCACCCGGCTCACCGGCCCGTGGCAGCGGCGCCGGGCGAAATCCCAGGTAAGGCGCTTCATCAGGGCATAGGCTTCCGTTATTGCAGCCGCAGCGCCGCAAACCACCACCACCAGTTCCCCAGCCGCAAGCGCCGCGCGCGGAAGGTCGCCGTCCGCCGTAGCGTGGGCATCGGCGAGCAACAGGTCGGGGACTGGGTCAAGGGCCGAGAAGGCACGAGCAAAGCGCTGCTCTTCTTCGAAACTCATCCGGGCAAGACGCTCGACGACGTTCCCTGCCGCCAGGAACCGAACACCCTCTGGCCCGTCCACCACCGCTTCAGCCAGGGCGCAATCCCGCGCCAGCACGTCTGCCAAATCGTAGCCAGGGCGCAATCCGAAACGGGCCGCCCCCCTCCCCTCATTACCCTCGTCCAAAACGCAAACCCGGCTGCCGCGTCGCGCCAGGGCAAAGGCCGTGTTGGCCGTGATGGTGGCGCCTTGGCCTGCTCCTCCACAGGACGCGAAAGCGACGCTCCGAACCGCTCCCGCGCCAAGCAGGCGCCTCAGTCCGGTTGCCTGGTCGAGGACGACTTCACTCATGGTGCAACTGGGGTGCGGGTGCCCGAGGAAGTACGTGCGGCCGCCAGCGGCACGTCCTCGGGGGCGAGGCGAAAGGAACCATCTGGCAACTCGGCGCGAAATGCGCGCTCCACCAGATACAGGGAGCTGGCGAGATGCAGATCCTCGGGTACCCGCTGCCCGTTGGTGACGTAGTGTAGCGGCAGGGCGGCGCGGACGAGCACGTCGAGAACGGCACCGAGGGTCACGGCTTCATCCACCTTTGTCAGCACACAACCGGCAAGGCCGTCTGCGCGATAACGCTCCACCGTCTCTTCGAGGGCCTCGCCCTGGGCAACTGCCGATAGCAGTAGCAGCCGCTGTACAGGCCTGCCGTGACCGGAGAGCAGCGCCGCCTGCTCCGCAACGCGGCGATCTCGCTGGCTCATGCCAACGGTGTCGATGAGAACAAGGTGTCGTCCCTGCAGTTCTGCAAGCGACGCGGCAAGATCGCGCTGGTCGCGGGCAACGAGCACGGGAACACCAAGAATCCTGCCGTAGATGCGCAACTGATCCACCGCGCCGATGCGATAACAGTCGGTGGTGAGCAAGGCGACTCTCGAAGCACCGTGCTGCAAGGTGCAGCTGGCGGCGAGCTTGGCAACGGTGGTGGTCTTACCGGCCCCTGTGGGACCAACAAGCGCAAAAACGCCGCCGCGGGACACGAGATCCTCACCCGCAGGTACGCTGCGCACGTTAGCCGCAAGCACCGCCTTTACCCAGCGCATCACCTGAGTACCGCGCAGGTCGGCAGGCAGGCGCGACGCGAGAGCCCTGGAAAACCGGGCACCAAATCCCCGCCCGAGCAACACGCGTACGAGTTCAGCCTGGGCAGGCGAGGTCCGCGTGAGCTCCTTCCAGGCGAAACCGGCAAGCTGGGACTCCACCATACCCCGCAGGTGGCGGACTTCTGAAAGAATATCTTGAGTGGCGTTCACGTCGAAACCCGGAGACGGGCCACCGGAGGCAGCGCTCACCGTCGAGACAGCCGCAGACACATCGCGCTCTGCCACAGCCATGATTTCGACGCCGCCGGGGACCTGGCGGTTGGAGAGAATCAGCGCATCCGTGCCGAGACCTTCACGCACCAGCCGCAGCGCCTCGCGGGTGCCCGGGGCGAAGAACTTCCGCACCACCATGGCCGCTCAGCCGCGCAACCAGCGTTGCCTGGCCATCAGGCCCGGCCTCCGAGCACCGCGACGACTCGGACGGAGCGGCCGTCGGGTATTTCGGCATGAGAAAGAACCTTCAGCTGCGGAGCAGCACGGCGCAGAAAGCGCGACAGTAGCGCGCGCAGAGGAGCGGGCACCATGAGAACCGCAGGTTGACCCACGGATTCTTGATCCTGCACGAGCTTGGCAGCCTGCTTCAACAGGTTCTCCGCGAGATTCGGTTCGAGGCCGGCACCCTCCGGCCCCCGCGCCTGGGACGCCTGCATCAGCACCCTTTCGAGTTCAGTGTCGAGCGCGATGACTTGAAGCTCCACGCTGCCCGGCTGAATCGCAGAAATGATAGCACGCGACAGGGCCAACCTTACCGCCGCCGTGAGTTCGTCGGGTTCCTGGGTGCGTGCAGCGTGCTCCGCCAGAGTCTCAAGAATGGTGCGAATGTCGCGCACATGCACACCTTCGGCCAAGAGGTTGCCGAACACCTTCTGGACCGCGGTTACCGACAGCAGCTTGGGAACAAGCTCTTCTACGAGCTTGGGCGAATCCTTGCTCACATGGTCAAGCAGGGCCTGTACCTCCTGGCGCCCGAGCAACTCGGCAGCATGAGCCTGGATGACGCTCGACAAGTGGGTGGCGACTACGGTCGCGGCGTCAACCACGGTGTAGCCCAGCGAGATGGCCTGCTCGCGGGTTTCTGCGCTGACCCAGACTGCGGGTAGTCCAAAGGCCGGGTCGCGAGTCGTGCTGCCAGCCACAGGCCCCAGAGCGCGACCCGGGTTGATGGCAAGGTACTGGCCTACCAGAACTTCACCCGTGCCGATCTCCACTCCCTTGAGCGTTATGCGATATCCGCTAGGCTTGAGTTCAAGATTGTCGCGAATGTGGACCGCCGGCACCAGGAACCCCATCTCCTGGGCGATCTTCTTCCGAATGCCGCGGATACGCCGCAGCAAGTCTCCATCCTGGTTGCGGTCCACCAGCGGCACGAGCCGGAAGCCCACCTCCAGGCCCAGCATGTCCACGGTGGGCACGTCCTGCCAGCCGATGTCGGCGCTCTCCGGTGCCGGCGGCGGAGGCGGCGGCGGCGCCTCGGGCTGGCGGGCGCCGCGCGCGGTCAGTTAGCCGGCACCCGCTTGCGCCGCCGACATGAGCAGGAAGGCGAGGTGCGGCATCCCGGGAATGAGCCCGAGAAGCGCCAGGATCGAGGCGGGGATGTAGAGCACCTGGGGACGCGTGAACAGCTGCGCCACCAGCTGCTGGGACAGAGCCTCGTCCGTGCCCACACGGCCGACCACGATACCGGCCGCAGTGGATATGATGAGCGACGGGATCTGCGCCACCAGGCCATCGCCGATTGTTAG
>DAIPHN010000181.1:0-7351 GCA_036771335.1 Burkholderiales bacterium | reverse complement strand
CCACGGCAACACCGTGGTGGTGATCGAGCACAACCTCGACGTGATCAAGACCGCCGACTGGCTGGTGGACCTCGGTCCGGAGGGCGGCGACGGCGGCGGGCAGGTGGTGGCCGCGGGCACGCCGGAGACGGTGGCCCGGATGCCGGGCAGCCACACGGGCACGGAGTTACGGCGGGTCCTGGACCCCGACCCGGGCGCCCGGGCGGCCTGAGGACCCATCGCTCGCGCTGCCATGACAAGGGATACCCTTGATTGTCTGCCCGGCCTGCCTTTAAGCCTGCCGTTAAGCCTGCCGTAATGCGAGGATCAGGCGATGGCCGCCCCGTGGTTGGACATCCGGTCCCCAGCGCCCGTCCTCCGGGCGGCCCACACGAGCGAGAGATGGCCGGCGCACGATATCGGATTCCGGTTTCGAGCTGGCGGCTCGGACCGCGGATCAATCTGCTGGCCACGACCCTCATCGTGCTGACGGCTCTTTCCGTCGGGACGACACTGGCAGCGCGGCAGGCGGTTGATGGGTACGACCGCCTGCGCGAGGAGGGCCGGCGTGCCGTAATGCTGCTCGCCAGGGCCGCAGCGCCGGTGCTGGCCTCGGGGCAACGCGATACCTACGAGGCCTTTGTCCTGTCGGTGGGTGCCTCCCCCAGCGCGGCGTACGTGGAACTGCTTGACGCGGCCGGCAAGCGACTGGGCTTCCACCCGCTGCGACCGCACACTCCGCCACCGAACATCCCAAACCTGTCCGCCGTCCAGGCCGACACGGTACTGCTGCCTCTGGGCGAGCTGGACCGGCGGGAAGGGGTGGGCTATTTCGATTTCCTGGCGCCGGTCCGGGATCCGGAAACCGGCAGCCCGCTGGGCTACCTCCGCGTCGGGGGCACGGACCTCGACCTCACGGCCAGCCTCTACGACATGCTGCAGTGGCTGCTGCTGGTGACCGCGGCAGCGATCCTGCTGGGCACCGCGGCCACGGTGCTCGTCTCTCGCCGCATCGTGCGGCCGCTGGAATCTCTCACCAAGGCCGCGCAGGCGGTTTTCAGGGATGACCTGGACATCGCGTCGCTTCCCGTGCACGGCAAAGACGAGATCGCCGTCATGAGCAAGGCATTTGCCGCCATGGTGCAGCGCATTCGTGCCTACCGCGGCGAGGTGGAGCGCGCCCGCAATTCCCTGGAGGCCACCGTGGAGATCCGTACTGCGGAGCTCAGTGAGCGTGCACGTGACCTGGCGCGCACCAAGGAACGGCTGGGCCTGGCAATGGACGGGTCCAGCCTGGTGCTGTGGGAATGGGATCTCGCGAGCCAGCGCGTATTCCTCTCGGAGCGATGGAACGATATCGTGGGCGGGCCACCCGGGGAAACCACCATCACTCTCGCCCAGTTCATGGAGATCGTCCATCCGGATGACCGCGCACGGGTCTCCCAGGCGGTGGACGGCCTGTTTAGCGGCCGCTCGCAGAGCTACGGCATCGAACACCGCGTCAGGACGCTCGAAGGCCAGTGGCGCTGGATCCAGAGCCGGGGCAAGCTCGTGGAGCAAGGTCAGGCGGGAGGGTCGCTCCGGGCCATTGGCACCCACGTGGACATTACCGAGCGGAAAGCGACGGAGCAGGAAATCACGCGTGCCAAGGAGGCGGCCGAAGCCGCCAACCGCGCGAAGAGCCAGTTCCTGGCGAACATGAGCCACGAGATCCGTACCCCTTTAAATGGCGTGCTCGGCATGACGGACCTGCTGCTGGACTCTGCCCTGGGCGAAGAACAGCGCAGCCTCGCCGAAGCGGCCCGACGCAGCGGGCGGCACCTGCTGCAACTCACCAACGACGTGCTGGACTTCTCCAAGGGGGAAGTGGGCAAGCTGAGGCTGGAACGCATAGCCTTCGACCCACGCGCCTCGCTGGATGAGGTAGCGCAGTTGTTCGCGGACACCGCGCGGCGCAAGGGCGTGGCCCTGAAATGCACGGTGTCGGAGTTGGTTCCAGCTCAGCTCCGGGGCGATCCTGTACGTTTTATGCAGATTGCATTCAACCTCGTGGGTAACGCCGTCAAGTTCACCGAGGAAGGTCACGTGAGGGTCATGCTCGGCGTGCGCGGCGAGCGAGTTGCGGGCTCGGCGCTCCCGCTGGCGCTCGTCGTGTCGGACACGGGCGTGGGCATCGGCGCGGAAGCCCAGGCCAAGGTGTTCGAAGCCTTCACGCAGGCCGACGAGAGCACGACGCGCAGGTTCGGGGGCACCGGCCTCGGGTTGTCCATCGTGCGTCAACTTGCGCGTCTGATGGGGGGCGAGGTCAGGATGACGAGCGCGCCCGGCGTCGGTACGCGCCTCGAGGTGGATATCCTCATGGATGCGATGCCTGGGCCGGGAGAGGCTGGCGCGGCGCACGTGGCAGCGGGCGAGCCGAGTATCTCCGGGGCGCAAGCGCAGCATGGGAGTCCGCCTGACACGCCTTCCTTCAGCGGCGCCCGCGTGCTGCTGGCGGAAGACAACCCGGTCAACCAGATGGTGGCGGCGGGCTTGCTGAAGTCGGCGGGGTGCCGGGTAGACATCGCCGCGGACGGCAACGAGGCGCTAGCATGCCTTGAGCGCGATCGATATCAGCTGGTCCTGATGGACTGCCACATGCCGGACCGGGACGGTTACGAGACCGCGGCCGCCTGGCGGCGCCGAGAGCAAGAAGCCGGGTTGCCGCGCGTACCGATCGTCGCCGTCACCGCCCATGCGATGGAGGGCGATCGCGAGCGTTGTCTGGGTGCCGGCATGGACGGCTATCTGCCGAAGCCCTTCGAGAAGACGCACTTCCTGGCGGTACTCAGGAGCTTTCTGCCAATGCCCGGCCCAGAGGCGAATCCCATTTCCGTTCCATCAGCCCCGCTCACGGAGCGCGAACTGCCGGCGTTCGATTTGGCCACCCTCAGCGCGCTGCGTGAGTTCAGCCCCGACGACCCGCAGAACTTTGTGCGCCGGGTGGCGCGAATCTGGGTCGATTCCTCGGCCGAGCAATGCGCTGCGGCGGCGGCAGCGCTTGGTTCGGATGATCGCGAAGCGCTGTTTCGCGCCGCGCACACCTTGAAGTCTGCCAGCGCTTCGGTCGGTGCGATGCGGGTATCGGCCCTGGCCGCGGAAATCGAGGGGCTTGCGGCAGAAGCACAGCGCCCCTGCCTGGAATCGCTGCTCGCAACTGTCGACGAGGCTCGGCGGGAAGCAGCGCGGGTGATCGTCTGTGAGGTGCTGGAGGAACACAGTGAGACCGCTTGAGATTCCATCTCAGCCGCTCGCGCTCGTGGTGGATGACGATGCGGTGGTGCGCACAGTGGCGACCCAGGCCCTGAGCCAGGCTGGCATGCGGGTGCGGCAGGCCGATAACGCTGAACGGGCGCTCGAACTCGTGATGAAGGAGCGGCCAGACATCGTGCTGCTGGATGTGGTGCTGCCGGGCATGAGCGGCTACGAAGCTTGCCTGCGACTGCGCGCGACAGCAGCCGGCCGTCACATGCCTATCCTCATGCTCACCAGCCTGGATGACGTGGAGTCCATCAACCGCGCCTTCGAGGCGGGCGCCACCGACTTCATCAGCAAGCCGATCAACTGGGTGATCTTGCCGCACCGCGTACGCTACATGCTTCGTGCCTCCGAAGCATTCGTTGCGCTGATGGAGAATCAGGCGTTGCTCCATGACGCACAGCGCATCGCCCGGCTGGGCTCCTGGAGCTGGGACTTCCGCACGGGTGTTAGCGACTGGTCGGACGAAACGTATGCCGTGCTCGGCTACGTCCACGGAGAGGCGGTGCCCGGCATGGATGCGTTGATCGCGCGGGTTCATCCAGCCCATCGCGACGCCGCGCTTGGACTCGTTCGCGCGCTGCGCGCCGGAGAACGCGCGTCGGAAGTCTTCTACCGACTCGAACTGCCGGACGGCCAGATGCGTCATGTGCGCTTGCACTGCGATCTGCGCGTGGATGATGACGGCAGGGTTACCGGCGCCTTTGGTACCCTGCAGGACATCACCGAGACCAAGCTGGCAGAGGAGCGCATCCATCGGCTGGCCTTCTACGATGGCTTGACCACATTGCCCAATAGGCGGCTGTTCATGGAGCATGTGGCCCAGGCGCTGAATCGCGCGAGGCGTCACAACCGGGCTGCAAGCGTCCTGTCCCTCGATCTGGACAACTTCAAGCGCATCAACGACACGCTCGGCTATTCCGCAGGAGACCGGCTGCTTGAAGCGGTGGCATCGCGTTTGCGCGACGGTCTCAGAGGCTACGACGAGGTGGCCTACGGCGAGGAGGAAGCGCCGGGGATCGCGCGGCTGGGCGGTGACGAGTTCTGCATTCTTCTCAACGAGATCAACCAGTTCGATGATGCCGCCAAGGTCGCTGCGCGGATCGTGAGTTCATTCGGGCAGGCCCTGATGATCGGCGACAACGAGCTTTTCGTGACAGCCTCCATTGGTATCGCGCTGTTCCCGAGCGACGGGGAAGACGCCGAGACGCTACTCAAGAACGCGGATGCCGCCATGTATCACGCCAAATCGCAGGGTCGGAACAACTATCAGTTCTACGGGCGCGCCATGAACGCGCGCGCATCGGAAAAGCTTGCCATGGAGGCACAGCTACGCACGGCAATCGCCCGCACCGAGTTCGCGATCCACCTCCAGCCCCACCTCGCCCTGCGCAGCGACCGAATCGCCGGAGTTGAGGCGCTGGTGCGCTGGCGCCATCCGGAACGCGGCATCGTGCTCCCGGCGGACTTCATCCCTCTGGCCGAGCAGTCCGGGCTGATCGTACCCATCGGCGAGTGGGTACTCCAGGCGGCCTGCCAGCAGAGCAAGGCGTGGCAGGGTGCGGGGCTGCTGCAACTGCCAGTGGCCGTGAACATCTCGAGCCTTCACTTCCGCCATAGCACCCTCCTGTCCACGGTGGCGAAGGCGCTTGCAGAGTCCGGGCTGCCGCCTCCGATGCTGGAGCTCGAACTGACCGAGAGCATGCTTATGGAAGACATGGAGGCCACCCTGGCCACGTTGCGCAGCCTCAAGGCCATCGGGGTGCGTCTGTCAGTGGACGATTTCGGGACTGGCTATTCGTCCCTTGCCTACCTGAAGCGATTCCCGCTGGATACCCTGAAGGTGGATCGCTCGTTCGTTCAGGACATGCCAGCAGCCGCTGATGACGCGGCAATCACTTCAGCCATCATCGCCATGGCCCACAGTCTAAAGCTCGAGGTCGTGGCTGAAGGCGTCGAGACGCGGGAACAACTTGAGTTCCTGAAGATGCGTGGCTGCGAGTACGCCCAGGGCTACCTGATCAGCAGACCGATGAGCGCGCCGCAGCTAACCCCATTGCTCGAACAAGCTACAGCGCACCAGATGCATTGACCAGCGCGCGGGCTGGCCAAGGAGGAATGTCGATGCCGCGCACGTGCCTGCGCGGCGCAGACCTCAAGCGGCCTTCTCTTCAGAGGAAGCGTCGCCTTCCGGCCGGTCGAGAAGCTCCACCAGAGCCATGGGCGCGTTGTCGCCCTTGCGGAATCCGAACTTGAGGATCCTCAAGTAACCGCCGTTACGATTTGCATAGCGGGGGCCAAGATCATCGAAAATCTTGCCGACGATTTCGCGGTCGCGAGTGCGGGAGAACGCAAGCCTCCGGTTGGCAAGCGAGGGGCTCTTGCCCAGCGTGATGAGCGGTTCCGCCACGCGCCGAAGCTCTTTTGCCTTAGGCAAGGTAGTCTTGATCACCTCTTCCCGAAGAAGGGCGTTGGCGAGGTTTCGCAGCATCGCGAGACGATGGCTGCTGGTTCGGTTCAGTTTACGGAGTCCCAGACGGTGGCGCATGGGGAGCCTCTATCAAATGAGTGGTTTTGGCGCGAGCGCCCTGCAGGAGATCAGACCCGTTCCAGGCCCGCGGGCGGCCAGTTTTCCAGCTTCATGCCCAGGGTGAGGCCGCGCGAGGCGAGCACTTCCTTGATCTCATTAAGCGACTTGCGGCCCAGATTCGGCGTCTTGAGCAACTCTGTTTCGGTTCGCTGGATGAGATCGCCGATGTAATAGATGTTCTCGGCCTTGAGGCAATTGGCCGACCGCACGGTCAGTTCGAGGTCATCCACGGGACGCAGCAGCAGCGGGTCAACGGCGGGCCCCTTGACCACCTCGGGCTGAATGGCGGTACCCTGCAGATCCGCGAACAACGCGAGCTGGTCCATGAGAATACGGGCGGAACGGCGGACAGCCTCCTCCGGTTCCATCACTCCGTTGGTCTCGATGTCCACGATCAGCTTGTCAAGATCGGTGCGCTGCTCCACGCGGGCACTTTCGACGGCGTAGCTCACCCGCTTGACCGGGCTGAAGGAGGCATCGAGCATGATGTTGCCGATGGTCCTCGTATCCCGATTCACCGGCCGCTGACTCGCCGGAACGTAACCGCGGCCGCCTTCTACCGTGACCTGGATCTCGATCTTGCCGTTGGGCGCCAGGTGGCAGATGACATGCTCGGGATTGACTATCTCCACGTCGTGGGATGGTTCGATGTCGCCCGCGCGCACCGGCCCCCCTCCCTGCTTCTTGAGATTAAGGACCGCATGCTCCCGATTGTGCATCTTGAGAACGATGCCCTTCAGGTTGAGCAGGATGTCCACCACGTCCTCCTGGACGCCGTCGATGGTGGAGTACTCGTGCAACACGCCGCTGATCTTCACTTCCGTGGGCGCGAAGCCGTGCATGGAGGAGAGGAGAATGCGGCGCAGGGCGTTGCCGAGCGTGTAGCCGTATCCGCGCTCGAACGGCTCCATGACAATCTTCGCGTGCGAAGGTCCGACCTGCTGTACTTCGATGATGCGGGGCTTCAGTAGTGCACTGCCAGCCATGAAAAAATCCCTCCGATTCAATGCACAGAATTGCTGCGTGCGTCGCCAGAATGCCGCGACGCGAGTCGGATTACTTGGAGTAGAGTTCCACCACGAGCGACTCGTTGATGGTGGACGGCAACTCGCTGCGCTGTGGCTTGGCCTTGAAAGTGCCCTTGAGCGCCTTGGCGTCAACCTCAACCCACTCGGGAAAGCCCCGACCTTCGGCCGCTTCCGCCGCACCCTTGATGCGTAACTGCCCGCGGGCGTGGTCGGCAACGGAGACCACGTCACCTTCTCGGACGTGGTACGAGGGAATGTTTACGCGTTTGCCGTTGACGAGGATGGCGTTGTGGCGAACCACCTGACGAGCCTCCGAGCGAGATGCCCCGAAGCCCATTCGATACACCACGTTATCGAGCCGGCTTTCGAGAAGCTGTAGAAGGTTGTCTCCCGTGATGCCCTTGCGGCGATCGGCCTCCTTGTATTCCTTGCGGAACTGCCGTTCTAGGACACCGTA
>DAIPHN010000180.1:0-7384 GCA_036771335.1 Burkholderiales bacterium | reverse complement strand
CCTAGGGGCCCACCCAGAGCGATTGCGGCAGCAGACAGTGCACCGCCTTGCCCGCGCCCGGCTCCACTCGCCCCACCCGGGTGTCCATGGCGAGGCTCGCCAGCGCGTAGGCATCCAGCGCGGCGAGGCCCTTCTCGGCCTGCAGCCGCTCGATCATGGGCAACGCAGCGCGGTTCATGGCCTGCATGAGGTCGGTGTCCTCGCCCACCGTGACCAGGGCGCCGCGGATATCCTTCGCGGGCCGTGCCGCGGGCCTGTCCTTCAGCCGCTTGGGCAGCATGCAGTAGAGCCCCTTTACCTGGTTCACCACCTCGGCCACGCGCACGTCGCCGTGCTGCTGCATCCAGCGCAGCGCCTCCCCGCCCGCCAGGCCGCGCCACTCGTGCAGGAACTTCACCGTCTCTTCCACCAGCAGTTCGTGGGCGCGGTTAAGGCTGCGGTCGTAGCCGGTAGTGAGCCAGTGGGTGGGCGTCTCGATACGCGGCCACGCGAGGCCCGCCGCCTTGCGCACCTTCACGGTGAGCGACAGCTCGCTGAAGGCGGTCTCGATGGCGGTGAGGTTGATCTCGCCATTACCCTGGGCGGCGTGGCTGTCGCCCGACCACAGCAGCGCGCCATCCACGAACACCGGCAGGTGCAGCGTGGTGCCCTCCACCAGCTCGCGGATATCCAGGTTGCCGCCGAAGGGCCCCGGAGGCACGGTGCTGTGACGGCCTGACTCGGCGCGCGCCACGCCCAGGATGCCGGGGAAGGGGCGGAGGGGGATCTCGATGCCGGGTAGGAACTCGGTGCGGCGCCGCGCCAGATCGAAGTAGAACCACTTCACCTGCGGTTCGGTGAACACCTCGGGGAACTGCCCCAGCCTGAGCGGGCCGGGCAGGTTCCAGTTGGCGCCGTAGGGGCGTGGCACAACGCGGTTGATGTGGATTTCCAGTGCATCGCCCGGCATGGCGCCTTCCACGAAGATCGGCCCGGTGATGGTGTGCGGTCCGCGCCCGGGGTTGTCCACCCGCAGTCTGGTAATGCCCTGCACATCCATGCCCGGCAGGATGCGGTTGAGCGAGGCCATCTGCGTTTCCATCACCACCGTGTCGCCGTCACGGATGCGCGCGCGGGGCGGCTCGGCGTTGTCGAACCAGCCCCACTGCACCGTTTCGTCCGTGGCGGGCAGCAGGTACACGCCCGACTGGTACTGCCCCACCCGTCCCTGGGACAGGGCAGCGATCTCGGGGCGGGCGGGCGGCGCGTCGGCCGCGGCGGTGACAAGGGGAGCGCCGGCGAGTGCCGCGGCGCCGGCGAGGAAGTTCCTGCGCGGAAGGTCTGGCATGGCGGGTCCGTTGGGGGTGCCGTGCGGACTCCGTGACGGCGTCGTGCCCTGGTGGGTGCGTCTTCGCGCGATGGCACAATCGAGGCCCTCACTGTAACGGAAAGCCCGCGTGTTCCTCTACCTGCACGGCCTGAACAGCTCGCCCGCTTCGGTGAAGGCCCGCCAGCTTGCCGGGGTCCTCGCTGCGCGCGGCCGGCAGGCCGAGTTCTCCTGTCCCGCCCTGCCCCATCATCCGGTGCAGGCTGTGGCTCTGGCCGAGTCGCTGCTAGCGGGCGAGGAGCCCGGCCGGGTGACGCTGGTGGGCAGTTCGCTGGGCGGCTTCTACGCCGCCTGGCTGGCGGAGCGGTACGGCTGCCGCGCGGTGCTGGTGAACCCGGCTACGCGTGCCCACGCGGGGCTGGAGAGCTATCTCGGGCCGCAGAAAAACCTGTACACGGGCGAGACCTGGGAGCTTACCCGCGACCACCTGGCAGGCTATGCGCGCTTCGCGGTGCAGCGGCCCACCCGCATGGAACGCTACTTCCTCATGGTCACCACCGGCGATGAAGTACTGGACTACCGCGCTGCCGTGGAGCGCTTCGCGGGCGCGCGGCAGTGCGTGGTGGCGGGTTCCGATCACGGCTTCGCGGAGTTCGGCGAGCATCTCGAAGCCGTGCTGGCCTTCGCAGACGCACCCGTATAATCCGCGCCCCTCCACGGCGGGTTCATCCCGCCCCCGCGCGCGGTTACTTTCCATGCACGTGTTCTACGAAGAGGACGGCGGCTTCAAGGTCGGCACCGTGCTCGCCGACAACGTCTCCTCGCTGCAGGTTGAAGCCCTGCATGGCAAGCGCACCAAGGTGAAGGCTGGCGCCGTGCTGCTGCGCTTCGGCGAGCCCGGGCTGGCCGGTTTCCTCGAAGCCGCCCACGGCGTGGAGGCCGGCATCGAGCCGGAGTTCCTGTGGGACGTGGCGCCCCAGGACGAGTTCGACTATCAGACGCTGGCGCGCGAGTACTTCGGCCACGAGCCCAGTCACGTGGAGGCGGCCGGCCTGCTGTTGCGCCTTCACGGGCTGCCCATGCACTTCTACAAGAAGGGCAAGGGCCGCTACCGCACCGCACCGCCCGAATCGCTCAAGGCCGCGCTCGCCAGCGTGGAGCGCAAGCGCCAGCAGGCAGAAGCTCTGGCTGCCTACGCGGCAGCGCTGGCGCGGGGCGAGCTGCCGGAAGCCTTCAAGCCGCTGCTGGACGAGCTGCTCTACGAGCCTGACCGGGGCAGCACTGAATACAAGGCTGTGGAGGCGGCGGCCGGGCAGGCGGGCCTGTCGCCGCTGCACCTGCTGGCGCGCGCTGGCGCCGTGCCCTCGCCCTACGACTATCACCTGCGGCGCTTCCTGCGGGAGCATTTTCCCTCCGGCGTGCACGTTGCGCCCGTGGCGCCACTGCCCGACCACGAGGACCTGCCGCTTGCGCCCGTGGAAGCGTTCAGCATCGACGACGTGAGCACCACGGAAATCGACGATGCGCTGTCGGTGGTGGCGCGGCCCGGCGGCGGCTGGCAGGTGGGCGTGCACATCGCCGCGCCCGCCCTGGGGCTGGCGCCGGGAGGCCCGCTCGACGCGCTGGCGGCGTCGCGCCAGTCCACCGTCTACATTCCCGGAGACAAGATCACCATGCTCCCGGACGCGGTGATCGAGCGCTATACGCTGCGCGAAGGCGGGGCTCGCCCGGTGGTGTCCCTTTACGCCCATCTCGACGAGTCCCTGGCGCCCATCGGTTTCGAGACCCGGGTGGAGCGGGTGCACGTGGCCGCCAATCTGCGCCACGACGAGATCGCGGCGCGGTTCAACGAGCAGTCCATCGCCGCTGGCGCGCTGGACTTTCCCTTCGGACAGGAACTCGCGCGCCTGTATGCCTTCGCGCTGCGCCTGGAAGCGGGGCGCGGCCGTCCCGAGCAGGCGCCGGACAAGCGCGACTACGCCTTCTACGTGGAGCAGGGCCGGGTGCGCATCGTGGAGCGGCGGCGCGGCTCGCCCATGGACCGGCTGGTGGCCGAGCTGATGATCCTGGCGAATGCGCACTGGGGCGGCGAGCTGGCGGCAGCACGCGTGCCTGCCATCTACCGGGTCCAGAACGGCGGCAAGACGCGCATGTCCGTCGCCCCCGGCCCCCACGATGGACTGGGCGTGGAGCAATACGCCTGGTCCAGCTCGCCGCTGCGCCGCTACGTGGACCTGGTGAACCAGCGCCAAATCATCGCCCGCGCCCAGGGGGAGGATCCGCCCTACCGCAGGGCCGCGGACGAGCTGGGCATGGTTGTGCGGGACTTCGAGGCGGCCTACGAGGCCTATGCGGAGTTCCAGCGCCAGATGGAGCGCTACTGGTGCCTGCGCTGGGTGGAGCAGGAGTCGGCCTGGCGCACCCGCGCCGTCGTGCTGCGCGACAACCTGGTGCGGCTGGAGCGCATCCCGCTGTTCACGCGCATGCCCTCGCTGCCGGCGGAAATCGCGGCTGGAAGCACCGTGGAGGTGGATATCCGCGCCATCGACTACCTCACCCTCGACTTCGACTGTCTCTTCGTCGCGCGGGCATGAGGGGCCTACAATCCCGATCGTGATCGGCCCGTTTTCCTTGCCTTCGTGCCGGCCCGTCTGAAGGCCGCGCCCGCCGCGAGCTTCCCGCTGGAGGGACTGCCGGCCTCGCCGCCTGCCGGCAATCAGGTGCTGCAGGTGACCATCGCCGCGTCGCTGGTGCTGCACGCCAGCCTGTTGCTGGTGACCTTCGCGCCACCCGACAGCCGGTGGCTTGAGAACCTCGCCCCACCCCTGGAAGTGGTGCTCGTAAACAGCAAGTCGGCGCAGAAGCCGGCCAAGGCCGACGCCCTGGCCCAGTCCGATCTCGATGGCGGGGGCAACACCGAATTCGACCGCCGCGCCAAGACCAACCTGCCGGTGCTGCCGGACGACCCGTCGGATCAGACGGCCCTTGCCGCCCGGCGCGTGGAGGAGACCGAGGCCAAGGCGCTGAGGCTCCTTGCCCAGCTCAAGTCCGACAAGGTGGTGGATCCCGGGGCCAGCAACGGCCAGAGGCCCCGAGAACCCAAGAATGGCCGCGAGACCCCCGAGGCCGAGCAGCGCCGCCTGGAGATCGCCCGGCTCGAAGCCCAGATCGCGCGCCAGATGGACCAGTATCAGAAGCTTCCCAAGCGCAAGTTCGTGGGCGCGCGCACCGAGGGCGTGGTCTACGCGCAGTACGTGGACGAATGGCGGCAGCGCATCGAGAAGATCGGCACGCGCAATTTTCCCGAGGAAGCCCGCCGCCGCGGCATCTTCGGCTCGCTGCTGCTTACGGTATCGATCCGCCCCGACGGCAGTGTGGAGAAGATCGAGGTGGATCGGTCCTCCGGTCACGAGGTGCTCGACCGCGCCGCGCGCCGCATCGTCATGATGGCGAGCCCCTTCCAGCCCTTCCCGCCCGCCGTGCGCAGCGAAGTCGACATCCTGTCCATCACCCGGGTGTGGACCTTTACCCGCAGCGACGAGCTGGTGGCGGAGTGAGGAGGCGGCCGTGACCGACCGCTATGCCGTCATTGGCAACCCGGTGGCCCACAGCCGTTCGCCCGACATCCACGCCGCCTTCGCCCGCCAGACGGGGCAGGACCTGACCTACGGGCGCATCCTGGCGCCCGCCGATGGCTTCGAGGCTGCAGCGGATGACTTTCGCGCTAGCGGCGGCCGGGGGCTGAACGTCACCATTCCCTTCAAGCGCGACGCCTTCGCCTATGCCGCCGCGCGCACCCCGCGCGCCGAAGCCGCTGGCGCGGTGAATACGCTGCGCTTCGAGCCCGGCGGCGCCGTGCTGGGCGACAACACCGACGGCGCGGGCCTGGTGCGCGATCTGCGCCACAACCTGGACGTGCGGCTAGAGGGCGCACGCGTGCTGGTGGCTGGCGCCGGAGGCGCCACTCAGGGCGTGGTGGTGCCGCTGCTTCAGGCCGGCGTGGGCGAACTGGTGATCGCCAACCGCACCGCGGACAAGGCGTTGGCTCTGGCGGCGCGCTTTGCCGGCGAGGGCCGGGGCGGCGTGGTGCGCGGCTGCGGTTTCGCTCTGCTGGCGGGCCAGCGCTTCGAGGTGATCGTCAACGCCACCGCCGCCAGCATCGCGGGCGAGTCGCTGCCGCTGCCCGACGGCCTGTGCGCACCCGGCGCCGTCGCCTACGACATGATGTATGGCAAGGGCGAAACGCCGTTCCTCGCCTGGGCCCGCGGCCAGGGCGCGGCCCTGCTGAGCGATGGCCTGGGCATGCTGGTGGAGCAGGCCGCCGAGTCCTTCCATTTGTGGCGCGGCGTACGTCCGGACACCGCGCCGGTGCTGCGCATGCTGCGCGCCGGCTGACGCGTCGTGGGCCGCTCCCTGCGACGAGGCCTGCTGGCCGCGCTGTGGATGGCGGGCGGGGCGCTGTTCATGTACCAGCTGTGGATGTTCGGCTGCGTGCTGTGGTGGACCGCCTTCAACCCCTCCACCTCGGCCTTCATGGAAGACCGGCTCGAGATCCTTCAGGCGCGCGATCCCGGCGCGGAGCTCAAGCACCGCTGGATGCCCTACGAGCGGATCTCCGTGCACCTGAAGCGTGCCGTGGTGGCGGCCGAGGACGCGAAATTCGTGGAGCACGAAGGCTTCGACTGGGAGGCGCTGCACAAGGCCTACGAGAAGAACCTCAGGAAGGGCAGGGTGGTCGCCGGTGGCTCCACCATCAGCCAGCAGCTCGCCAAGAACCTGTTCCTGTCCTCCAGGCGCACGCCGTGGCGCAAGGCCCAGGAAGCGGTCATCACCCTCATGCTTGAGACAGTGATGAGCAAGCGGCGCATCCTCGAGATCTACCTGAACGTGATCGAGTGGGGCGAGGGCGTGTTCGGTGCCGAGGCCGCGGCCCGCCACTACTTCCGGCAGAGCGCCCAGGCCCTGGGGCCGGCCGAGGCCGCCCGGCTGGCCGCCATGGTGCCCAACCCGCGCTTCTACGACCGGCATCGCTCCACGCCCTGGCTGGAGCACAAGACCGGCGTCATTCTGCAGCGCATGCCCGAGGCGCAGCTGCCCTAGCGGGCAAGCCTGGCGGCGGGGTGTCTGCCTATAATCGCGGGTCCGCTTCGGGAGCGCCTTTCCTCGCATGTTCATTCATCCCCAATTCGATCCCGTCGCGCTCAAGCTCGGCCCGCTGGCCGTGCATTGGTACGGGCTCATGTATCTGCTGGGCTTCGTGGCTGGCCTGCTGCTGGGCCGCTACCGCGTCCGGCGCCGACCCGACCTGGGGTGGACCTACCGTGACATCGACGACTTGCTGTTCTACAGCGTGTTCGGAGTGGTGCTCGGCGGGCGCCTGGGCTATGTGCTGTTCTACAAGTTCGCCGACTACGCCGCCAGCCCGATGTCGATGTTCGCGGTGTGGGAGGGCGGCATGTCGTTCCATGGCGGCTTCCTGGGAGTGATCGTGGCCATGGCTGTGTTCGCTCTGCGCCGCGGCAAGCGCTGGCTGGCGGTGACGGACTTCATCGCCCCGCTGGTACCACCCGGCCTTGGCTTTGGGCGCATCGGCAATTTCATCAATGCCGAGCTCTGGGGCCGCCCCTCGGAGCTTCCCTGGGCGGTGGTGTTCCCGAACGCGGATTCCCTGTCCCGGCACCCCTCTCAGCTATACGAGTGCGCCCTGGAGGGCGTGGTGCTGTTCACGCTGCTGTGGTGGTTTTCCGCCCGCCCGCGCCCCGTGGGCGCGGTGTCGGGGTTGTTCCTGGCGGGCTACGGCAGCATGCGCTTCCTGGTGGAGTTCACCCGTGAACCCGACACCTTCCTGGGCCTGCTCGCCGGTGGCCTGAGCATGGGCCAGTGGCTGTCGCTGCCCATGGTGGCGACGGGTATCGCCATGCTCTATTGGGCGTACCGGGGACAGCCGTCGCGCGCCTGAGGCGGGCGCACGGGGTTGGCTCGATTGCCCCCGGCTTCCCGCTCAGCGTAGAATCTCGGCCCTCCGTGGGGACGTAGCTCAGCTGGGAGAGCGTCGCGTTCGCAATGCGAAGGTCGGGA
>DAIPHN010000179.1:0-7418 GCA_036771335.1 Burkholderiales bacterium | reverse complement strand
CGACGGCATCGCCAAGGTCGGGGCGCAGGGCGTTGCCTGGTACGAATTGCGCGCCCTGTCTTTGCGGCTCGCCTGGGGCGGCGCACGGCGGCCAGCCGGCGAAGCGCGCTAGAATCGGGCTCTGCGGCACCCTGCGCACTGCGCCCGTTCTCACCCCCCTCACATGGACGTTCAGACCTACATCCTCGGCGTGGGCCGCGCCGCCCGCGCGGCTTCGCGCCAACTGGCGCGCGCCGAGACCGCCGCCAAGGATCGGGCGCTGCTGGGCATCGCCGCAGCCATTGAGCGCAGCCACGCAAGGCTGCTGGACGCCAACGCCGAAGACCTGGCGCGGGCGCGCGCGGCGGGCCTCGAGCCTGCGCTGCGCGACCGGCTGGCGCGCACCGACAAGGGCGTGCGCGCCATGGCCCAGGGGCTGCACGAAATCGCCGCGCTGCCCGACCCCATCGGCGAGATCTCCGACCTGCGCTACCGCCCCAGCGGCATCCAGGTGGGCCGCATGCGCGTCCCGCTGGGCGTGGTGGGCATCATCTACGAGGCGCGCCCCAACGTCACCGCCGACGCCGCCGGGTTGTGCCTGAAATCAGGCAATGCCGCGATCCTGCGCGGGGGCTCCGAAGCGATCCGGTGCAATCAGGCAATGGCCGCCTGCGTGCATGAGGGCCTGCGCGCCGCCGGCCTGCCCGAAACGGCCGTGCAGGTGATCGAGACCACGGATCGCGCCGCCGTGGGCGAGCTGCTGGCCATGAAGGAGCACGTGGACGTGATCGTGCCGCGCGGCGGCAAGGGCCTCATCGAGCGGGTGAGCCGCGAGTCGCGCATCCCCGTCATCAAGCACCTGGACGGCATCTGCCATGTGTACATCGACGATCGCGCCGACCCGGACAAGGCGGTGCGCATCGCCGACAACGCCAAGACCCAGCGCTACGGCACCTGCAACACCATGGAGACGCTGCTGGTGCACGCCGGCATCGCTGCGCAGGTGCTGCCTCCCCTGGCGGCCATCTACGAAGCCAAGGGCGTGGAACTGCGCGGCTGCGCGCGCGCCCGCGCCGTGGTGCCCGCCATGCTGGAGGCCACCGACGAAGACTGGGCCACCGAGTACCTCGCCCCCATCCTGGCGGTGCGGGTGGTGGACGACCTGGACGCCGCCCTCGAGCACATCGGCACCTGGGGCTCGCAGCACACCGACGCCATCGTCACCGAGGACTACGCCCGCGCCCGGCGCTTCCTGCGCGAGGTGGACTCCAGCTCGGTGATGGTGAACGCATCCACGCGCTTTGCCGACGGTTTCGAATACGGCCTCGGCGCGGAGATCGGCATCTCCACCGACAAGCTGCCCGCCCGCGGCCCGGTGGGCCTGGAGGGCCTCACCTCGCTGAAGTTCGTCGTGCTGGGCGACGGACAGGTGCGCGGCTGAGAGGAAGCGCGCCCATGGCCTACTGGAGCTGGCTGCGCTACGCGCCCTGGGGCGAAATCGCCAAGGTGGCGGCCAAGGCCGCGGCCAAGGCCCCCGACCTGGTGCGCGAACTGCGCGGCCGGGTGTCGGGAGACGAAACCGTTCCCCCGGAACCTTCCGCCCCCGGCCAGACAACGCCCGACCTGGAGCGCCTGCGCTTCGATCTCGAACTGGTCAAGACCAACCTCGAGCGGCTGCGCGCCCACGGCGAAGCGCTCTCCCAGGAACGCCAAGCGCTGGCCCGCGCCACGGAAGAGAGCTTCCGCGTGCTGTCGGCCCGGCTGCGCATGGCCACGTGGCTTACGGCCGCCGCGCTCGTGGCCGCGCTGGCGGCCCTGGCTGCCACGCTGCTGCGCTAGACGCGCGCCGGCCCCCTCCACCGAAGGAGTTTTGCGTGAGCGTCATCCACGAGATTCACGTCCCGGACATCGGCGACTTCAAGGACGTGCCGGTCATCGAGGTGCTGGTCAAGCCCGGCGACGAGGTCTCCAGGGACGACTCGCTCATCACCCTGGAGTCGGACAAGGCCACCATGGAAGTGCCCGCCCCCTTGGCCGGTAAAGTGCGCGAGCTGAAGGTGAACGTGGGCGACAAGGTGTCGCAGGGCACGCTGATCGTGCTTCTGGAAGCTGCTGCCGCCGCCGCACCCGTGCCTGCCTCGCCTGCCGCCGGGGTACCCGCGCCCCGCGGCGACGTGCACGCCGACGTGCTGGTGCTGGGCTCGGGTCCTGGCGGCTACACCGCCGCATTTCGCGCCGCCGACCTGGGCCGCCAGGTGGTACTGGTGGAACGCCATGCGACCCTGGGCGGTGTGTGCCTGAACGTGGGCTGCATTCCCTCCAAGGCGCTGCTGCACGCGGCGCGTGTCATCGCCGAGGCGCAGGAGATGTCCCACTTCGGTCTGAAGTTCGCCAAGCCCGAGGTGGACCTGCCTGCCCTGCGCGGCTGGAAAGACGGCGTGGTGGGCCGGCTCACCAAGGGCCTGGCGGGGCTCGCCAAACAGCGCAAGGTCACGGTGATCCAGGGGCGCGGCGCCTTCGCCTCGCCGCGGCTGCTCGAGGTGACCAGGGCCGACGGCACGCGCACCACCGTGTCCTTCGACCACTGCATCATCGCCGCCGGCTCGTCGGTGGCGCGCATTCCCGGCTTTCCCTACGACGACCCGCGGCTCATGGACTCCACCGGCGCGCTGCGCCTGGAGGACGTCCCCAAGCGCCTGCTGGTGATCGGCGGCGGCATCATCGGCCTGGAGATGGCCTGCGTGTACGATGCGCTGGGTGCGCGGGTGACGGTAGTAGAGCTGGCTGCGGGCCTGATCCCCGGCGCCGACCGCGATCTGGTGAAGCCGCTGCACAAGCGCATCGAGAAGCGCTACGAGGCAGTCCTGCTGGGCACCCGGGTGGCGAAACTTGAAGCCCTTCCCGAGGGGCTGCGCGCCACCTTCGAGGGGGAGGCCGCTCCCGCGCCGCAGACCTATGACCGCGTGCTCATGGCCGTTGGGCGCCGTCCCAACGGCCGCGACATCGGCGCCGACAAGGCGGGAGTGGCGGTGAACGAGCGCGGCTTCATCCCCGTGGACAACCGCCAGCGCACTGGCGTGCCGCACATCTTCGCCATCGGCGACGTGTGCGGCGAACCCATGCTCGCCCACAAGGCCTCCCACGAGGGCAAGCTCGCGGCCGAGGTGATCGCCGGCCACAAGGCCGCCTTCGACGCCCGCACCATTCCCTCGGTGGCCTACACCGCCCCGGAGGTGGCGTGGATGGGCCTCACGGAAACCCAGGCTAAGGAGCGCGGCGTGGAGATCGAGAAGGCGGCATTCCCCTGGGCCGCCAGCGGCAGGGCGCTGGCCACCGGCCGCGACGAGGGCCTCACCAAGCTCATCTTCGAGAAGGGCACGCGCCGCCTGCTGGGCGCGGGCATGGTGGGCCCCAATGCCGGGGAACTCATCGCCGAGACGGTGCTCGGGCTCGAGCTGGGCGCCGACGCCGAGGATCTGGGCCTCACCATCCACCCGCATCCGACCCTGTCGGAGACGGTGTTCTTCGCCGCCGAGATCGCCGAGGGCAGCATCACCGACCTCTACATGCCGAAGCGCTGAGCCGGTCCATGCAGGGGCGCCCCTTCGTCGCACTGCTGGAACCGCCCGCCTCGCACCGCGGCGCCTCGTGGTGGTTCGTGTTTCGCGGCAACAATCTGCTGGTGGAGCGCGATGGGTCGGGCGTGCGGCTGCCCTTCGTCACCCGTCCCGAAGATCTCGGGCTCGATCCGCTGCGCACCCACTACCTGGGCACCAGCGGAGCCGACCACGTGTACGTGGCCGAGGTGGCGGAAGACGCAGCGCCTCCGGGAACCATGCAGTGGTCCGGCCTGCGCGCCCTGTTCGGCCTGCTGGACGATACCACCTTCTCCCTGGCGGGGCGCGCGGTGCAGATCGTGGACTGGGACCGTTCGCACCAGTTCTGCGGCCGCTGCGGCAGCGGCACCGAGCGCAAGGCCGGGGAGCGCTCACGGGTGTGCGCCGCCTGCGGGCAGGCGCACTACCCGCGGCTCGCACCCGTGGCCATGGCCCTGGTGCGCCGCGGCCGCGAGCTGCTGCTGGCGCGCTCGCCCCACTTTCCGGCTGGCATGATGAGCGCCCTGGCGGGCTTCGTGGAGCCCGGCGAAAGCCTCGAGGAATGCCTCGTGCGCGAGGTGCGCGAAGAGGTGGGCGTGGAGGTGCGCAACCTGCGCTACTTCTCCTCCCAGCCCTGGCCGTTCCCGCACTCGCTCATGGTGGCCTTCCACTGCGAGTGGGCCAGCGGCCACATCGTCTGTCAGGAAGGCGAGATCGAGGACGCGGGCTGGTTTTCGCCCGAGGCACTGCCGGTGCTTCCCAACCGCGTATCCATCGCGCGGCGGCTCATCGAGGACGCGCTGCGCGAGCTGCACGGGCGGCCCTGAAGCGCCCGTGAAGGGTGCCGAGCCCCGCCGTGAAGCCAGGCCTCAGTAGGCCGTCCAGCCGCCGTCGGTGGCCATGGCCAGTCCGGTGAGGTTGGCGGCGTCGCCGGAGAGCAGGAACAGGATGATGGCGGCCTGCTCCCAGGGCGTGGACCCGCGATGGGCGCTGTCGGCCATCTGCAGCAGGCTCTGCGACTTGGCGCCGGCCATGCTGGCGCCGCCGCCCTGGGCCATGATCCACTTCACGAACTCGTAGGCCCGCGCCACCATGGGCGTGTCGGTCTGGGCCATGTTCACCGAGTTGACCCGGATGCCGTAGGGCGCATAGTCGATGGCGGCGTTGCGCGTCAGGCCCACCACCGCGTGCTTGCTGGCGCTGTAGGCGCAGTTGCCCGGCAGGCCGGTGATGGCAGCGATGGAGCCGATGTTGACGATGGCCCCCCCGCGGCCCTGATCCACCATGTGCCGCAGCTGCGCGCGCAGGGAATTGAACATGCCGTGGATGTTGGCGCCGAACACCGCGTGCCAGTACTCATCGGTGGCGGTATGGATGCGCGACGGAAGCAGGTGGCGGTCGCGCTCGAAGTTCTGGGGCTGAGCGGGAGACGTGCCGTCCATCACGCCGGCGGCATTGAGGGCGAGGTCCAGGCCGCCGTAGCGAGACACGGTCTCGGCCACCATGCGATCGGCATCGGCAGGCAGGCGCACATCGGCCGCCAGGGCGAAGGCCTCGCCCCCCGCGGAGCGGATGGTCTGTACGGTGGCCGCCAGCTCGGGCTCCTTGATGTCGATGCACGCCACCCGGGCGCCTTCGCGGGCGGCGCGGATGGCGGTGCAGCCGCCGATGCTGCCCGCGGCCGCGCCCGTGACCAGCAGCGTCTTGCCGGCGAAGCGCGCGGGCGTGAATTCGTCGGCGGAAGGCGGGGTGATGTCGGTGCTGGCCATGGCGGCACTCCGGAAAAGGACAGGGCTGAGGCGGGGATCAGCGCACCACGTAGGTGGCCGCGAAACGCAGCTCCCAGTCGGGTGCGAAGTCGGGTTTCTTCGGGTAGCTCACCAGGGCGGCGCCAAAGTTCACGTAGCGCCCGCCGAACTCCATCACCTTCGAGGCGCCGGTGGTGACCGGCACGGTCCAGCTTCCACCCGCCTGCGCCCGCCAGTTGTAGCTGGTCTCGCTGGTGAGGTTGAGCGACCAGCCGCCACCCAGCAGGTAGGTGGCGAAGGGCTGCACGGTGGTGACGCTCAGCCCCGCCCGGTCAGCGGGTCCGGCCACGGACCAGGCGTGCTGCGCCAGGGCGCCCCAGGTGAAGGGCTGGCCGGTGACGGCGAAGATCACCGCCGGGCCGGCGGACCACTTGCCCGAGCCCAGCAGGTCGTTGCTGGCGGTGGGCATGCCCAGGGAGGCGCCGTAGCCCACGAATACCTTGCGCGTGATGTCGGGCACGTAATAGGGCACCAGGGTGAGGTCGCCCACGCCGTCCGCGCGCCCCGGAAAATCGATGGCGCGAAACGGCAGGATGGTGCGCAGCAGGAAAGCGGCGTTACCCGCCAGCGGCTTGAAGAAGGAGGGTTGCAGCCGCACGGTATAGTGGGTGCTGTCCTGGGGCCCGTTGCCGAACTCCGCGCGCACCTGGGCCGCCAGGGTAGTGACGGGCGCCAGGGGGTTGGCCAACTGGGCGGCCACTTTTTCGACGCCGTCTTCGCCCTGCTGGGCGTGCGCCGCGCAGGTCGCCAGAGGCGCCGCCCACGCCAGCGCCAAGCGCAGCAGGCCGAGCAGGCTCAGCCGGGCGACAGGCGGATTGGGGCGCGCGCGCCAGGAACGCAGGGCTGCCACTGGCGACAGACGAGCTTTCGTCGCGGCGTGAATGGACACGGCTGAATTCCTCCCGGGACTGGAAATGCACTTGCTGCGGCCGTGGATGTTAGTCTATGAACCGGTGCGCAGCCGCAACGACGCGCGCGGCCGCGAGTCGCCCCAATTCTCCACACACCTCACCACGAGTGGCAACCATGAGCCAAAGACTGTTCTCCCGCCTCGCGCTGCTAGTGGCGGCCTGGCTGGCAAGCGCCGCCGCGGCCGCCGCGCCGCCCAACATCCTGGTCATCATGACCGACGACGTGGGTCTGATGAACGTGAGCGCCTACAGCCGCGGCATGATGACGCGCACGCCCAACATCGACCGTATCGCCGACCAGGGCGTGCTGTTCACCGACCACTACGCCGAGCCCACCTGCACTCCCGGGCGCGCCGCCTTCATCACCGGCCAGATGCCCATCCGCACCGGCCTCACCACGGTGGGCCTGCCGGGCTCGCCCGTGGGCCTGGACAAGCGTGACCCCACGCTGGCCGAAATCCTCAAGCAGGCGGGCTACCTCACCGCCCAGTACGGCAAGAACCATCTCGGCGACCGCAACGAGCACCTGCCCACCGTGCACGGCTTCGACGAGTTCTACGGCAACCTCTACCACCTGAACTCCGAGGAAGAGCCCTTCCAGCTCGACTGGCCCAAGGACCCCGGCTTCAACGCCCGCTACCGGCCCCGCGGCGTGCTCGACTGCCGCGCCAGCGACGTGGACGACCCCACGGTGGATGCGCGCTTCGGCCGCGTGGGCAAGCAGGTATGCCGCGACACCGGCGGCCTCGACCCGAAGCGCATGGAAACCGTGGACGACGAGTTCGAGGCCCGCACCATCGGCTTCATGGAGCGCGCCGTGAAGGCCGGCAAACCCTTCTTTGTGTGGCACAACACCACCCGCATGCACCTCTACACCCACGCGCCGCGCAGCTACATCGAGCGCATCGCCGGCATCACCGCCGAAGACGACGTGTACGGCGCGGGCATGCTGCAGCTGGACGACAGCGTGGGGCGCATTCTCGACAGCCTCGACCGGCTGGGCATCGCCCGGGACACCATCGTGGTGTTCACCGCCGACAACGGCCCCATGGCCTACGAGTTTCCCGATGGCGGCACCACGCCGTTCCGCAGCGAGAAGGCCACCACCTGGGAAGGCGGCGTGC
>DAIPHN010000178.1:0-7424 GCA_036771335.1 Burkholderiales bacterium | reverse complement strand
GATCAAGGTCTTGTGCAGTAGCTTCATGGGGAAACCCTCCGGGGCTTGGGGATTGGGTTGTGTTGGGCCGATGGCGAATCGACGCTACGGGATCTCCATCCCCGAGCCAATCTCGGTTCCCCGGGAAGGAGTGGGTGTTTTTCCCGATCCGTGCGGCATGCGGGGCGCCTGCGGTCATTCAGGCTGGCGCCGGTGATCAGGTCATTGCCCGCGGTGCCGGTGAGGTTGAAGCCCCTGGCCAGCGGGGCGGCGTAGCTCGGCGCCGATCCGGCGTCGAACACGATGCACTCGAAGGGCCTTGAGCCCGCCGCGCCGGCGGCCAATGCTGTTGCGAGCATTTGGCAAGGTCTTGGCGCGTTTCGGGCAGTCACCCCCATCCAGGCCGGTTAACGCTCAACCCACCCGCGGCATGCGCCAGGGCAGCATCAGGCGCACCAGCGGCGAAACGAGCCGCGGCATGTTGACGGTTTCGTGCACCGACACCACGCGCTCGCCCAGCAGCCCCGAGGACATGACGGCGCGGGCGTAGAAAGGGGCGTCTTCCATGCGCTGCAGTTCGCGCGCCGGTTCGGCAGGATCGGTGCGCATGCAGCGCGGGACCCGCCACAGGGTGGGCGGCAGTACCTGGCGCGGCGGCGCTTCGATGGGCGTGGCCGTGCCATCGGGCGCGAAGCGCATGGCTAGCAGCCGCTCGGCGCCGTGCTTCTGGCGCACGTCGTAGATCACCGCCGTGCTGCCGTCACGCAGCAGGGCGCGCGACCAGTCCCACTCGTGGAAGGCGTTCTCGATGGGCTCGTCGCCTTCGTTGGAATCCAGATAGGCATGACCCTGCCAGCGCACCCCGGCATGGGCCAGGTCCACCTCCACCCGCGCGCAGGGCGCCAGCGGGCCCCAGCGGTGCCGCCCGGCGTCGTCAAGGGCGCCCACGAAGGTGCACAGGCCCGTGGGCCGCACCACCACCTGACCGCGCACCCGTCGCGGCACGGGCACGCTCATTTCGTCGAAGCGCACCGTGAGGGCTGCGCCATCCCACTCCAGGGCGCTGGGGCCCACCTGGAAAAACCGCGCATCGCGCTGCACATGCCGCCGGCCGCGCTCGGTCATGGCCCAGCGCTTACCGGCGCGGCCGTACAGCGCCACGTTCACGGCGCAGTGGTTCTCGGGGTCGGGCTGCCCGCGCCACCGCGCCCAGGCGTAGTAGGGCGAGAACACGCTGCCCACGAAGGCGATGATGGACAGCCCGTGTTCGCCGTCGTCGCTCAGCGCATCGATGTACCACCAGAGATAACCACCCGGCGGGACCGGCTGGTCGAATCGCGGTGCGCCAGCAGCGTCGCGGCCGCCAACCGCCCGGACATGGCCGCCATGGGTACCCCCGGGCCCGGGTGCACGCTGCCCCCTGCCAGGTAGAGCCCCGGTATCCGGCTGGTGGAGCCCGGCCGCGCGAAGGCCGACATCCAGCCATGGGTCGCCTGGCCATAGAGCGCCCCGCCCGTGCCCGGGAACAGGCGCTCGAAGTCCTGGGGGCCCGTGCGGATGCAATTCTCGGGCGGGGCTTGGATGGTCAGGCCACAGCGGTGGAGCAGCGCCAGGCAATCGCGTTCGCATCGGTCCATCTCCTGCTCGGTGGGCTTGCCGCGGTCACCGCTGGCCGGCGCGTTCACCAAGCACAGCAGCCGCTCTTCGTCCGGTGCCACATCGGCGTCGGTGCGGGCCTGGGCGCAGACGTAAACCGTGCCCTTGGCCGGCAGGCGCCCGGCGCCGAAGATGTCGCGAAACTCGGCGGCATAGTCCGATTGAAAAAACACGTTGTGGCGCAGCAGCGGGAATCCGGCGGTGCGGCCGCGAATGGCCCAGGTGAGCGCCGAGAGCGAGCGCTGCACACCGCTTGCGGCGGGCACGGCCCTGGAAAGCGCTTCGCCCAACAAACCGGCGCGCAGGGCCGCCACGTCGCCGTTGAAGATCACCTCGGTGGCGGCGAGCGCTTCGCCCCCGGCCAGGCGTACCGCGGCCACGCGCCCGCCGCGCACCACGATGCGCTCGCAATGGGCGCCATAGCGAAACTCGGCACCGCGTTCGGCGGCCGCTTCGGCGAGCATGCGCGCCACCGCATGCATGCCACCCCGCACCGCCCATACGCCGTCCATTTCCACCTGCGCCACCAGCACCAGCGTGGCGGGCGCGAGCCATGGCGAGGATCCGCAGTAGGTGGCGTAGCGGCCGAAGAGCTGTTGCAGGCGCGGGTCGTGGAAGTGCCGCGCCAGGGCTTTCCACAGGCTGCGAAACGGGCCCAGGGCGGCGAGCGCGGCCAGCCCGTCGAGGCTGAGATCGCGCCCCATGGCGGCGAGGCTGGGACGAGAGGCGCGGATGTAGGGGCCTTCGAGCGCGCCGTAGACCCGCCGTGCCTCGCGGCAGAAGGCCTCGAAGCGGCGCGCCTCGGCGGCGCCGGCGAAGGCGCCGATGGCCTCGGCGGAGCGGGCCTGGTCGGCGAACAGGTCCAGGCGCTCGCTGGCGCTCCAGGCGTGGCGCGCCAGCACCGACAGGGGTTCGAGGTGCAGCCGGTCATCGAGCGCGATGCCCGCTTCGGCGAGCAGCCCGTCGAACACCCAGCGCATGGTGAATACCGTGGGGCCGCAGTCCACCGGCGCGCCGCCCACGGACAACTGGCGCAGTTTGCCGCCCGGCGCTGGGGCCCGCTCCACCACCGTCACCGGTATCCCGCGGGCGGCCAGCAGCAGGGCACTCGCCAGGCCGGCGATGCCAGCCCCCACCACCACCACCCGGCCCTCAGCCACGGGCACCAGCGACGCTGACGGGTTCGGGCTCGAACATCACGGGACGGCTCGCGGCAGGCGCAAGAATCTCGGCGGCGCTGCGCCCCTGCCACGCGCCCGTGGCCCAGACGGGCTCGAAGCGGCAGAACAGCGATTCGGCAAAGAAGCCTCCGGCCGCGGCGGCGCGAATGGCCTCCAGATGGGCACCCTGCCGGGCATAGGCATCCATGGCGGCCTGGTCGTCCCAGATGGAGAAGGTGGCCTGGCGCAGCACCGGCGCCTCGCCAAGACCCACCGCCAGCCGGCAGCCGGCCACCCGGGCCAGCGAGCGCTCGGAGGGCGGCGAGTGACGCCAGAAGCGCGCCACCGCGCCAGGGCGAATCGAGGCCCGCGTGAGCGCGGCCACGGGCTGGCCTGGCCGCAGCCGGCCGGTGAGCGCAAAGGGCTCTCGGCCATCCCAGGCGCCGCGGCTGGAGGTGGCGCGCACCTTCACCACCAGGAAATCGACCGCCTGTTCACGGTAGGCGCGCAATTGCGGCGACTCGTCCAGGAAGCGGTCGGCATCGGCATCGCTTGCAAAGGCGCACACCAGGCCCTGGTGGGAAGGGCTGGGCCGCAGACCGAAGCCGCCGTCCTGGCCGCTGCCCATGACCTTGAGGAAGCGCAGGCCCGGCGCCCGGGCCATGGCGAAGCGCCCGAGCAGAAACCGGGCGTAGCCCGCCAGCCGCGCTCCAGGGGCCACGTTTACCAGAACGAACAGGCCCACCGCGCCGGGTGCGGAACCGCCGCCCATCACGGGCCGGCTCCCGAGGCGCCCCGCGCCACGGGCCGCCACACCGAAGCGCCCGTGCGGCGTGTGCGGCGAGTTGACGGTTGCAGGATGGGGTGTCTATATTGCATGACGTTGCGACGTGACAATTTAAGTTTACACCACGTCTCCTGTGCAAAGGAGGGGCCATGAACGATCCGGCAAGCCGCATCCGCCGCAGTCTGGCGGTTTCCATCGAGCGTGCCCTGCACGTCGCCCTGGCGGAAGGTCGCGGCGACGGAGGGGGGCCTCCCGGGCTGCAGCGGGCCATGGAATACGCCGTATTCCCCGGCGGCGCGCGACTGCGGCCTCGGCTATGCCTGACGGTGGCCTGCGCCTGCGGGGACGACAATCGCGGCCTGGCGGACGCCGCCGCTGCCGCCATCGAACTGCTGCACTGCGCCTCGCTGGTGCACGACGACCTGCCCTGCTTCGATGACGCCGCCCTGCGCCGTGGCAAGCCTTCGGTGCACGAGGCCTTCGGCGAGCGCATTGCCGTGCTGGCCGGAGACGCGCTCATCGTGCTGGCCTTCCAGTCGCTGGCCACCGCCGGGGCCATGGCGCCCCACCGCCTGGTGCCGCTCATGCGCATCGTCGGCCAATCCGTGGGAACGCCCTGCGGCATCTGCGCAGGCCAGGCGTGGGAATGTGAGCCCTCCACCGATCTTTCCGAATACCAGCGGGCCAAGACCGGGGCGCTGTTCGCCGCGGCCACCATGGCCGGTGCTGCCGCCGCCGGCTTCGAGCCTGGCCCGTGGCGCATCCTTGGTGAGCGCCTGGGCGAGGCCTACCAGGTGGCGGACGACCTGCGCGACCTGCTCTCCAGCGCCGCGGAACTGGGCAAGCCCGTGGGCCGCGATGCCGCCCTCGGCCGCCCCAACGCCGCCCATATGTTTGGCGTGGAGGGCGCACGCCGGCGGCTGGAGCGCCTGCTTGACGAGGCCATTGACTCCATCCCGGCCAGTTGTCCGGGTGCCGCGGGGCTGCGTGACCTGATCCTGCTGGAGGCAAGCGGCTTCCTGCCCAAGGAGATGGCCCAGCAGGCTGCCTGAGGGGGCTGACGCCCCCTCCAGGCGAGCCTCGGGTCCGCCGGTGAGCGTGTTGCTCGGCATGGATGCGCCGCCGCTGTCCTGGATCGACCGGGCTCTTGCCTGGCGCGACAGGCTGATCGGCAGCGACGCCTTCCGGCGCTGGGCGGGGCGATTTCCCCTCACCCGGCCCGTAACGCGCAAACGCGCCCGGGCGCTGTTCGACCTGTGCGCCGGATTCGTCTATTCGCAGGTACTGAGCGCCTGCGTGCGGCTCGACCTGTTCACGTTGCTGGCGCGAGGGCCCCAGTCCACGGCGGCGCTGGCACAGCAACTGCAACTGAGCGAGGACGCCACTGTGCGCCTGCTGCGTGCCGCCGCCTCGCTGGATCTGGTGGCCGAGCGCTCCGGCGGACGCTGGGGCCTGGGACAGCTCGGCGCAGCCATGGTGGGCAACGAGGGCATCGCCGCCATGGTGGAGCACCACCAGTTGCTCTATGCCGATCTGGCCAATCCGGTACGACTCCTGCGCGAGGGCAGTGCCGGCACCCGGCTGTCGGCCTTCTGGCCCTACGCCACCAGCGCCAATCCCGCGGCGGTGGACCCGGCCACCGCTGCCGCCTACAGCCGTGTGATGGCCGCGTCACAGGCCTTGCTGGCCGGCGAGATCCTCGATGCTTTCCCGCTGCTCGGGCGCGTGGACCGTCTGCTGGACGTGGGCGGTGGCGAGGGCGCCTTTGCCGAGGCGGCAGCGCGGCGCCACCCGCGGCTGCACATCGACCTCTTTGATCTGCCCGCCGTGGCCGAGCGCGCCAGGCAGCGCTTCGCCGCCACTGGCCTTGGTGAGCGGGCGCGAGCCTTTGGGGGCGATTTCCGGAACGACCCGCTACCCCAGGGTGCCGCGGTGGTCACCCTGATCCGCGTGCTCTTCGACCACGACGACGAAACCGCCTTATCCATCCTCGCCAACGTGCGCCGCCACCTGGCGCCGGGGGCCACGCTGCTGGTGGCCGAACCCATGGCGGGAACACCCGGGGCCGAGGCCATGGGCGACGCCTACTTCGGGTTTTACTTGCTTGCCATGGGGCGGGGCCGATCGCGCACCCGGAGCGAACTGCAACGGCTGCTGCGCACAGCTGGGTTCGGCACGGCCCGCCCGGTGGCCATGCCAGTGCCGCTGCATACCGGCCTGCTGGCCTGCCGGCCGCATTGACGGGCCGTCTGTAAATTACACTTGACAAGCGTATGCGTCATTTTAAACTGACACGCACAAATGACTAACGGGCAGGATGGGCAGTGCCAGCCCGAACAGAGGGGTCAAGAATGAAGACCATGGCCGTGGTGCTCGAGCAGCCCGAGCGTCTCGCGCTAAGCCATCTCGACCTCGCCGAGCCGGGCGCGGGCGACGTGGTGGTCGACATCGCTTGGTCCGGCATCAGCACCGGCACCGAGCGCCTGCTGTGGTCCGGCCGCATGCCGTCCTTTCCGGGCATGGGTTATCCCCTCGTCCCCGGCTACGAGTCGGTAGGCCGGGTAGTGGAATCCCATGCGGGCACGGAACTGCGCGAAGGCCAGTGGGTGTTCGTGCCCGGCGCGCGCTGCTACGGTCCAGTGCGCGGCCTCTTCGGCGGCGCCGCCCGACGCGTGGTGGTGCCAGGAAGCAAGGCTGTCCCCATTGCCGAAGATCTGGGCGAGCGTGGCGTGCTGCTGGCCCTGGCGGCCACTGCCCGTCACGTCACCTCCGCCCCCGGCGCCCGGCAGCCGGACCTGATCGTGGGCCACGGTGTGCTGGGCCGCCTGCTGGCGCGCATGACGCTGGCCCTGGGCGCCGCGCCGCCCACCGTCTGGGAAACCGACCCCGGCCGTGCCCTTGGCGCCGAGGGCTACGCGGTGGTGCATCCCGAGGCAGATGGGCGCCGCGACTATCGCTGCATCTGCGACGTGAGCGGCGACGCGGGCCTGCTGGACACCCTCGTGGCGCGTCTGGCGCCGGGCGGCGAAATCGTCCTGGCGGGCTTCTACAGCGAGCCGCTGGCCTTCACCTTCCCGCCCGCCTTCATGCGCGAGGCGCGGCTGCGCGTGGCCGCGCAGTGGCAGGAATCCGACCTGGCCGAAGCGCGCCAGTTGGCCGAATCGGGGCGCCTCGCACTCGATGCGCTCATCACCCACCGGGCCCCGGCCGCGGAGGCCCAGTCGGCCTACCGCACCGCCTTCACCGACCCCGCCTGCCTGAAGATGATTCTCGACTGGAGCAACTGCCCATGAGCCCCGCCGCCGACAACGTGGCCCCCGTGCGCCTGGACATGATGACCTCTCGGCTGCGCGCCGAAGCCGCCATGGACCCCGACCCCGTGGCTACCGGCGAGCCCACGCGGCAGACGCAGATCATCGCCATCTACGGCAAGGGCGGCATCGGCAAGAGTTTCACGCTTGCCAACCTCTCCTACATGATGGCGCAGCAGGGAAAACGCGTGCTGCTCATCGGCTGCGATCCCAAGTCCGACACCACCTCGCTGCTGTTCGGCGGCAAGGCCTGCCCCACCATCATCGAGACCTCGGCCAAGAAGAAGCTGGCCGGCGAAGAGGTGAAGATCGGCGATGTGTGCTTCAAGCGCGACGGCGTCTTCGCCATGGAGCTGGGCGGCCCGGAAGTGGGCCGTGGCTGCGGCGGGCGCGGCATCATCCACGGCTTCGAGCTTCTGGAAAAGCTGGGCTTCCATGAATGGGGCTTCGACTATGTGCTGCTCGATTTCCTCGGTGACGTGGTGTGCGGCGGCTTCGGCCTGCCGATCGCCCGCGACATGTGCCAGAAGG
>DAIPHN010000177.1:0-7429 GCA_036771335.1 Burkholderiales bacterium | reverse complement strand
TCCACCATGGGGGCGCCGGGAACGCCGTAGAGCGCATCCTTGAGCTGCGGCTCGATGAGCGCGCGCTTCTCCTCCACCACCAGCACCTGCTCCAGGCCCTCGGCGAAGCGGCGCGCACCCTCTGGCTCGAGTGGCCAGGTCATGCCCACCTTGTAGACGCGCAGCCCGAGGCGCGCGGCCTCGGCGTCGTCGATGCCCAGGTAGGCGAGCGCCTGGCGCACATCCATGTAGGACTTGCCGCAGGTGGCGATGCCGAAGCGCGCCTTCGGGCTGTCGATCACCACGCGGTCGATGGCATTGGCGCGGGCGAAGGCCTTCACCGCCTCGATCTTCACTCGGTGCAACCGCGCCTCCTGGTCCAGGGGCTGGTCCGGGAAGCGGATGTGCGGGCCGCCGGGCGGAAACTGGAAGTCCTCGGGGATGCGGATGCGGATGCGCGCCGGGTCCACGTCCACCGACGCGGTGGCGTCGATGGTGTCCTTCATGCACTTCAGGCCCACCCACACGCCGGCGTAGCGCGACAGCGCCCAGCCCACCAGGCCGTAGTCGAGCAGCTCCTGCACGCCGGCCGGATTGAGCACCGGAATCATGGCGTCCACCATGGCGAACTCGCTCTGGTGCGCCGTGGTGGAGGATTCGCAGGTGTGGTCATCTCCCATGAGCGCGAGCACCCCGCCCTTGGGCGCGGTGCCGGCCAGGTTGCCGTGGCGGAAGGCGTCTCCCGTGCGGTCCACACCGGGCCCCTTGCCGTACCAGATGGCGAACACGCCGTCGTACTTGTTGTCGCCGTCCAGGTGGGCCTGCTGGGTGCCCCAGCAGGCCGTGGCCGCAAGATCTTCGTTCACGCCGGGGTTGAAGACGATGTGGTGCTCGTCCAGCAGCTTGCGCGCGGCAGTGAGCTGCTGGTCGTAGCCGCCCAGGGGGCTGCCGCGGTAGCCGGAGATGTAGGCGGCGGTGTTGAGTCCGGCGGCCAGGTCGCGGCGGCGCTGCATCATGGGCAGGCGCACCAGCGCCTGGGTGCCTGTTATGAAGATGCGGCCCTTGTCAAGGGTGTACTTGTCGGTGAGGGAAACGTCGATCAGTGCCATGCCTTGCTCCGCGGCGCGGATGGACCCGCGTTGTTGTGCTGACGAATGCTGCATTCTGCCAAAGAGGGCGGCCGGGGGATGCCCCTCAGCGCTCGATGACCACCTTGCCGGTGTGGGTGGCGCCCGCCAGATGGTCGTAGGCCGCGCGCGCCTCGCCGAAACCGAAGCTGCGATGGATGGGCGGACGCAGCCGGCCCAGGGCGATGGCGCGGGTCATCTCCTCGAACATCTCGCGCGAACCCACATAGATGCCCTGAACCTTCACGCCGCGCCGCAGGATCGCGGCGGTGCTGACCGTGCCGGCCACGCCGGTGAGCACGCCGATCATGGCTACCGTGCCGCCTAGGCGCACGGCCGCCAGGGATTTCTCGAAGGTGCCCGCGCCACCCACCTCCACCACGATGTCGGCGCCGCGGCCGTCGGTGATCTCCAGTACCGCCTTGTCCCAGTCGGGCCGCGAGCGGTAGTTGACGGTGGCATGGGCGCCCAGGCGCGCGGCCGCGGCAAGCTTCTCGTCGCTGCTGGAGGTAACGATGACGCGGGCCCCGGACAGGCGCGCGAACTGCAGCGCGATGCGCGACACGCCGCCCGTGCCCAGGCACAGCACCGTGTCGCCCGGCTTGAGGCCGCCGCCGTGCACCAGCGCGTTCCACGCCGTCACCGCGGCGCAGGGCAGGCAGGCGCCCTCGGCGTCGGTGAGGTGCGCCGGCACCTTCACGACCCCTTGCTCGGAGAGCAGCACGTGCTCGGCAAGCATGCCGTCGATGGCTCCGCCCAGGGCGCTGCCCGGCGCCTCGGGGGGAATGTCGCCCGCGATCCAGGCCTGCATGAAGCAGCCGGCCACGCGCTCGCCAACCTTCACGCGGGTGACGCCGAGGCCCGTTTCCACCACTTCGCCCACGCCATCGGACAGCGGTATGCGGCCCAGCGGCGGCGGCCCGCCATAGCTGCCGCGAGCGGTGAGCAGGTCGCGGTAGTTGAGCGACCAGGCCTTCATGCGCAGCAGCACCTGGCCCGGCCCGGGCCTGGGGTCGGGGCGCTCCACGGCGGTGAGGCTGTCCAGACCGGGTTTGTGTTGCAGTTCGTAGGCTTTCACGATTTCACCTTTGCACGCGAGGGCCGCGCCTGGCGCTATGGTAGGCTCGATGCGACGTTGCCCGGCGATCCCCGCCCGGAACAGCACTGTTTCCGCTCCGGCTCCAACCCATGGAAAATCTCCCCGCGCTGGTGATCTTCGCGCACGTCGTGGATGCCCGGGGCTTCAGCGAGGCGGCGCGGCGGCTGGGCATGTCGCCCTCGGTGGTGAGCAAGCAGGTGACACGCCTGGAGAAATCTCTCGGCGCGCGGCTGCTGAGCCGCACCACCCGCAAGCTCGCGCTCACCGAGCTGGGCGCCATGGTTTACGAACACGCGAGCCGCATCCTGCTTGAAGCCGAGGCGGTGGAACTGGCGGTGCAGAACCAGCAGTCGGCGCCGCGCGGCACGCTGCGGCTGTCAGCTCCGGCGGTGTTCGGAACACTGCACCTCACGCCGCTGGTACCGCGCTTCCTTGCCCGCCATCCGGACGTGCGCGTGGAGCTGACGCTCTCGGATCGCATCGTCCCCGACCTGGTGGACGAACGGCTGGATGCGGCCTTCGTGATCGCCACCCGGCCCACGGACAATTTCGTGGCTCGTCGCATGGCGCCCATCCGATGGATCCTGTGCGCGGCGCCCAGCTACCTGGCGCGCCACGGTGCGCCCGGCACGGTGGCCGACATCTCGCGCCACAACTGCCTGGCATTTCCGGCTCTTGTGAGCGCCGGGGCCTGGCGTTTCCGGGCGGGCGACCACGAAGAACTGGCCCAGGTGTCGGGCAACTTCAGCGCCAATTCCATCATGGCATTGCGCACCGCCGCGCTCGATGGGCTGGGACTGGCGGTGCTGCCCACCTTCCTGGTGGGGCCGGACCTGAAGGAAGGCCGGCTCGAGCTGCTGCTGCCGGGATGCCGTCCGTTCCTGGACTCGGCCCTGCAGGCGATCTACCTGCCCGGCCGGCCGCTGCCGGCAAAGGTGACTGCCTTCCTGGACCTGTGCCAGGCGGAGTTCGGGCCCACGCCCTGGTGGGAACAGGGACTCGAACTGCCCGGGGCCTGAGACCGCAGGGCCCCGGACAGGTGGCTGCGGGGGCCCTTCAGAAGGGAACGTCGTCTTCCAGGTCGTCGAATTTGCTGCTGGATCGGTTGGCGCTGCCCTGGGGCCGCGCCGCGCCGCCGCGGCTGTTGCCGCCGCGATCTTCCGGCGCGTCATCCATGGGGGCGCCGCCGCCTGTACCCATGCCGCCACGCGAGCCGAGCATGGTCATGCGGTCGGCGCGGAGCTCGGTGGTGAAGCGCTCCTGGCCTTCCTTGTCGGTCCATTTGCGGGTTTGCAGCCGGCCCTCGATGTAGACCTGGCTGCCCTTGCGGAGGTACTCGCCCGCAATTTCGGCCTGACGGCCGAAGAAGGCGATGCGGTGCCACTCGGTGGCCTCCTGCTTGTTGCCGTCTTTGTCCTTCCAGGTGTCGGTGGTGGCGATACGGATGTTGGTAACCGCATCGCCGCTGGGCAGATAGCGGGTTTCGGGATCGGCGCCAAGATTGCCGATCAGGATCACCTTGTTGACGGACCCCATGGTCTTTCCCCCTCGATGAGTCGTAGTGCATTCTGTTCGTCGAAACCTCGGCTGTCCACTTTAAGCACAGCCGCACTCCCGTCCGGCGCGATCACCGCCTCGCGCACGCCGGGCAACGCGCGCAACCGCATGGATAAACCCGCCGCCGCCGCCGCATCCAGCTCCGGCACTGGGTAGCGGCGCACCAGCGGCACGCTCACCTGGGCCGCCACCGCCAGCCATGCCAGGGCCGCGAGGGCGCAGCCCCAAAACACACCCTCGGCATCCGCGCGCTGGGAGTACCAGCCGCCCGCCACGGCGCCACAGAAAGCGCCGAGGAACTGGGTGCTGGCGTAGGCGCCGATGGCCGCGCCCTTGGCACCCGGGGGCGCGATGCGCGAGATGAGCGAGGGCAGGATCGCCTCGAGCACGTTGAAGGCCGTGAAGAACAGCAGCAGCGCGGCGCCCAGGGCCATGAGCCGCGGGCCTGCCCAGGCCAGCAGAGCGAAGGACAGAGCCAGCGCCGCCACGGAGGCAAGGAAAGCCTGCTTCTGCCGCTGGCCGCGCTCGGCAGCCACGATGCCGGGGATCATGAGCGCGAAGGACCCCAGCATCACGGGCAGGTACACCCGCCAGAAACCATCCGCCGCCAGGCCGCCGGCACGCAGTTCGAAGGGCAACACAACGAACAGCGCCATGAGCACCGCGTGCAGGATGAACACCCCGAAGTTAACGCGCAGCAATTGCGGATCGGCCAGCACGGTGGCGAGCGGCGGCGCAGGCTCGGGCGCGCGGCCCACGGCCGGCGGATCGGGGATGCCGAAGCGCACCAGCGCCAGGGCGGCCAGGGCCAGGAACCCGGTGAGGGCGAAGATGAAGGGCACGCCCACCCAGGCGTTGAGCAGCGGCCCGGCCACCATGGACAGGGCGAAGGTGAGACCGACGCTCACGCCGATCATGGCCATGGCACGGGTGCGCACGCTGTCGCGGGTGAGGTCGGCGGCGAGCGCCGTGGCCGCGGCGGACACCGCGCCCGTCCCCTGGAGGATGCGGCCGGCGATCACCCAGGCCATGTCGGCCGCCTGGGCGGCCACGAAGCTGCCGCCCGCGAACAACAGCAGCCCGAGGTAGATGGTGGGCTTGCGGCCCCAGCGGTCGGACAGCCAGCCGAAGGGTATCTGTAGCACCGCCTGTGTAAGGCCATAGGCGCCCAGCGCCACGCCCATCAGGGTACGGTCGGTGCCGCCGGGCAGGGTTTCGGCATACAGCCCAAACACGGGCAGCACCGCGAACAGGCCGAACACCCGCAGCCCGACGATGGCCGACAAGCCGGCCGTGGCACGGCGTTCGCTCGCGTTCATGCGCTCGGCGGGCGGGGGTTGGAACGGCGCGGCGGAGGACAAGGCCGAAACGGCGGGTGGGAAGCGAAAAAGAGGCCGCGTATATTAGCGGATTGCCCTTCCGCGACCCGCATCCAAGATGGCCCTTACCGCCGGCGATCCGCCCCTCGACCCTCCTGCAGGCGCAGCTGCGCCCGGGCATGGCGGCCCGCCTGGCGAGGGCGGGGCCATCCGGGTGCGCGGCGCCCGCACCCACAACCTGAAGAACGTGGATGTGGATCTGCCGCGGGGCAAGCTGGTGGTGATCACCGGGCTGTCGGGCAGCGGCAAGTCCTCGCTCGCCTTCGACACGCTCTACGCCGAGGGCCAGCGGCGATATGTGGAATCCCTGTCCACCTACGCCCGCCAGTTCCTGCAGCTCATGGCCAAGCCGGACGTGGACCTCATCGAGGGGCTGTCGCCAGCCATCGCCATCGAGCAGCGCAGCGCCAGCCACAACCCGCGCTCCACCGTGGGTACCATCACCGAGATTCACGACTACCTGCGGCTGCTGTTCGCCCGCACGGGCGAGCCCCACTGCCCCGACCACCACGTGGCGCTGTCGGCGAAGACTGTCTCGCAGATGGTGGACGCAGTGCTGTCGCTGCCTCCGGAGACCCGTGTGCTGATCCTTGCGCCCGCGGTGGTGGATCGCAAGGGGGAGCAGGCTGAGCTGTTCGAGGACCTGCGGGCCCAGGGCTTTGTGCGCGCGCGCGTGGACGGCCAGGTGGTGGAGATCGACCCGCCGCCGGCGCTGGGCAAGTCGCGCAAGCACACGGTGGAGGTGGTGGTGGACCGCCTGCGGGCCCGGCCCGAGGCGCGCCAGCGGCTGGCCGAATCCTTCGAGACGGCGCTGCGGCTGTCCGACGGCCGTGCCATCGTGGCCGTGGGCGAGCCCGGGGACGAGCCCCGCGAGCTGGCCTTCTCGGCGCGCTTCGCCTGCCCGGTGTGCAACTACTCCCTGCCGGAACTCGAACCGCGGCTTTTTTCCTTCAACAACCCCATGGGCGCCTGCCCGCGGTGCGATGGCCTGGGCAGCGTCAGCTTCTTCGACCCCAAGCGCGTGGTGGCCTTTCCGGGTCTGTCCCTGGCGGCGGGTGCGGTGAAGGGCTGGGACCGGCGCAACCAGTTCTATCACCAGATGCTGGTGAGCCTCGCGGCCCATTTCCGCTTCGACGTGGAAGCGCCCTTCGAGCGGCTGTCCCCGGCGGTGCGCGAGCTGCTGCTCTACGGCTCGGGCGGCGAGAAGGTGCGCTTCGCCTACCCCGGCGAGCGCGGCCAGCGCCACGTGCGCGAGCACCCCTTCGAGGGCATCATCCCGAATCTCGAGCGGCGCTGGAAGGAAACAGATTCGGCGGTGGTGCGCGAGGAGCTGGGGGCCTATCGCACCACCGCGCCGTGCCCCGAGTGCCAGGGCACACGCCTGCGCCGCGAGGCGCGCCACGTTTTCGTGGGCGGACGCTCCATCCACGACATCGGCGCCATGCCCCTGCGGGACGGGGCGGCGTTTTTCCGTAACCTGCCTGTGCAGGGCGCGCGCTTCGCGGTGGCCGCGCGCCTCGTACGCGAGATCTCGGCGCGCATGCAATTCCTCGTGGACGTGGGCCTGGACTACCTGTGCCTGGATCGCAGCGCCGACACCCTCTCGGGCGGTGAGTCGCAGCGCATCCGGCTGGCGAGCCAGATCGGCTCGGGCCTGACGGGCGTGCTGTACGTCCTCGACGAGCCCTCCATCGGATTGCACCAGCGCGACAACAATCGCCTGCTGGCCACCCTGGAGCGGCTGCGCGACCTGGGCAACTCGGTGATCGTGGTGGAGCACGACCGCGATGCCATCGAGCTGGCCGACCACGTGGTGGACATGGGCCCCGGCGCGGGCGAGCACGGCGGGCAGGTGGTGGCCCAGGGCACGCCCACCCAGGTGGCCGCCAACCCGGCTTCGCTCACCGGACAGTATCTCTGCGGCCGGCGCGCCGTGGCCGTACCCGCGCTGCGCCACCCGCCGCAGAAGGAGCGCTGGCTGCGACTGCGCGGCGCCCGCGGCAACAACCTGCGCGGCGTCGACCTGCACCTGCCGGTGGGTCTGCTCACCTGCGTCACCGGGGTATCCGGGTCAGGCAAATCCACCCTGGTGAATGACACCCTCGGACGGGCCATGGCGCGTGCCCTGCACGGCGCCGCCGACGAGCCCGCGCCCTTCGAGGCCCTTGAGGGCGCCGAGCTGTTCGACAAGCTTGTGGTGGTAGACCAGAGCCCCATCGGCCGCACGCCGCGGTCCAATCCGGCCACCTACACCGGCCTGTTCACGCCCATCCGCGAGCTGTTCGCCG
>DAIPHN010000176.1:5778-7435 GCA_036771335.1 Burkholderiales bacterium | reverse complement strand
TGGTGGGTGTGGCCGATGCGCTGAAGGGGCAGATGCCGCTCGCCTTCGCGGTGCGCAAGAACCCCGCGCTGGCCGCAGACGGCACGTCGCGCGCGGCGCTGGAGAAGGAAGTCATGGCCACGGTGGACAGCCAGCTGGGCGCCATCGCGCGGCCAGCGCGCGTGCACTTCGTCACAATGCTTCCGAAAACGCGCTCGGGCAAGCTGCTGCGCCGGAGCATCCAGGCCCTGGCGGAGGGACGCGATCCCGGCGTTCTCACCACCCTGGAGGACCCGGCAGCGCTGGAGCAGCTTCGCGCCGCCGCGGCGCCCCCGCCCCGCTGACCGCGCGGCAGGCGCCAGGAGGTAGGGGCGGCCCTGGAGCGGGCACCCTCTTCAGCTCCGCCGTGATGCGCGCGGCGGATTGAGATGACGAGGGCGCGGCTTCAGCCGCGTCCTTGTCCCGCGGACCGTTGTCCGGTCCGCGTCAGTCCTTGCGGTGGTTGCGAGGATCGTCGTCCTCGTGCACGTACTGGATGTTGGTGGGGCCGGTGCCGCGCTCCTCGAGGATCACGGCGGTGCGCGCCCAGCCGAAGTACGGCTTGTTGGCCTCCTTCTGGATGACCGAGCCGGCCTTGAACTCGTCCATCTGCTTCCAGTTGTAGCTCTCGCCCTGGGCGATCCAGTAGGTGCCCTTGACGATAATGAGCTGGCGGGCATCGGGGTGGGTCACCGGCGCGAAGCGCATGCCCGAGGGGGTGCGATAGCGAACCACGTAGGGCCCTTCCCTGGACGGATCGCCCGACACGATGGCCATTTCGACCGGACGAGGAATCCCTGGCACGAACTGCCAATTGAGGTCTTCTTCGGCGCTGGCGGATGCCGGCAGCAAGGCCGCTAGCGCAAGCACGCCAGCGGACAGAATTCGAGTGTGAATCATGATGGTGCTCTCCCGTTGCCGAAATGTGGAACCCTCGCCGGGCCATCCCCCCGGTGACAGTGAGCGGATTATGGCACAGCGCCCCTTGCCGGCAGCCTGCTCAACGCCCATGGCGCGGGTCGTCCTCGGCGTGCACGTAGGCGATGCCCGTGGGGCCGATGCCCTGCTCCTGCACGATCACATCCGTGACCGCATAGCTGTAGTGCGGCGCATTGGCCATGGTGACGTAGAAGCTGCCCCGGGGATACTCGGTGGCTGCCTCCACATCGAGACGCTCGCCCACCGCCGAGCGGTAAGTGCCTTCCAGCACCGTCACCCAGCGCTCGTCGGGATGGCGATGGGCCGCCAGGCGGGTGCCCGCCGGCATGCGGGCGCGGAACACGTACGGCCCTGGTTTGCCGGGGTCGCCGTAGACCACGGCGAGTTCGATGGCCCGGGGGATGGACCCCGGGTTCGCCCAGCGCAGATCCCCGGGGAACACGTTCACCATCGGATCGAGTTCACCCTGCGCCACGGTGCCGGCGGACAACAGCGCAGCCGCCACGAGGGGCAGGGCGACAGCGGATCGAAGACGTTGCATGGGGCCTCCTGCCGGGCTTCGTTGCGAGGCGGTCCGCCAGTGGCAGGCCGGATGATCGGCGCCCGCACGGCGCGGCGCC
The DNA here is from genome assembly GCA_036771335.1 of Burkholderiales bacterium. GTDB lineage: Bacteria > Pseudomonadota > Gammaproteobacteria > Burkholderiales. The sequence goes on along the minus strand of DAIPHN010000176.1, from coordinate 5,858 downwards.
CCCGCCGATGGACCAGAAGCATACCGCGCCGCACCACCCGCGGGGGGAATAGGGAGGGACCCCCGCAACCACCGCCCGGG
>DAIPHN010000176.1:0-5768 GCA_036771335.1 Burkholderiales bacterium | reverse complement strand
CATACGGCCCCGCGCGCGCCGCGGGGTACAGGGTGCGGGCCCGCGGCACGCGCGGCCGGGGAGGCGATTTTCAGGAGAAGCCCGGCCGCGTGAATGCCGCAGCCGGGCGGAATCGCAAAACGTAGCGTTCGAGGCTATGCTCAAGCCACTTCCGACTGCGAGCGCCGCGCACGGCACGGGCCATGTACCCCTGGATCAAGTCGCTGCACATCATCTTTGTCACGAGCTGGTTTGCAGGCCTGTTCTACCTGCCGCGCATTTTCGTGAATTTGGCCATGGTGGCGCCCGACAGCACCGCAGAACGCGAGCGGCTGCTGCTCATGGCTGGCAAGCTGTACCGCTTCATGACGCCGCTGGGGGCGCTGGCCCTCGGCTTCGGCCTGTGGCTTTGGCTGGGCCTGGGCATCGGCGGCGGCTGGATGCACGCCAAGCTGGCGCTGGTGCTGTTGCTGGTGGCCTATCACGGCTACTGCGGCCGGGTGCTGGCCGATTTTCGCGCTGGCCGGGTACAACGCGGCCACGTGTGGTTCCGGTGGTTCAACGAGGTGCCGGTGCTGCTGCTGTTCGCGGCGGTGCTGCTGGTGGTGATCAAGCCCTTCTGAACGGCCAGCCTGCCGCGCGACGGCCCCCTGGCAGCGGCCGCAATGATTCAGCAGTCGCGTTCACCCCCACCCCCACTCCCACCGGTTCGCCTTGCACACGGCGCAGGAAGAATGAGCAGTGCAAACGCCGATCCACGTGGCGGCAGCCTGCAATGCAGCCGCGCAAAGCAGCAAGTCCTCCAGCCACCTCGAAACCTTCCAGGCGGCGCAGCACCGGAGGCTGGCAACCGGCAGCGGCCGCGGTCAGCACGGCGGCAGGGAGCACGCGCTTGATCTTGCATCTCCTGTCTTCGGTTGCACGCCTCCGGCGAGGGTTTCGGCCTGCTCCACCCAGCCGCCGCCGAGAGACTTGTACAAGGCCACCAGCGCGCTCGCCACGTCGCCGCGGGCCTGGGCCTCGGCGAGCTGGGCGCTGAACAGCCCGCGCTCGGCATCGAGCACTTCCAGGTAACTTGTGTAGCCGCCCTCGTAGCGCATCCGCGCCAGCTCCGAGTAGCGCCTGAGGGCCTCGGTCTGCAGTGCCTGGGCCTGGGCCCGTTCGCGGGTGCGCAGATTCGCCACCAGGGCGTCGTTGACCTCGCGGAAGGCCTGCTGCACCGCCTTTTCGTAGCTGGCCAGGAGCTGCTCGCGTTGCGCCTGCGCCTGGCGCACCGTGCTGGCTACCAGGCCGCCGTCGAAGATGGGGCCGGTGAGGCCGGCGCCGAAATTCCACACCGAGGCCGGTCCGGTGAACAGATCCGACAGGGCCGCACTGGAGGACCCCAGGGCGCCGGTGAGCGACACCGTGGGGAAATAGCGCGCCCGCGCCGCGCCGATGCGGGCGTTGGCGGCAATCAGGTCCTGCTCGGCCTTGCGCAGATCCGGGCGGCGGATCAGCAGTTCGGAGGGCAGGCCGCCCGGCACCGCTGGCAGACTGAGGTCGTTCAGCCCCCGGCCCCGCTCGATGGGGCCGGGATTGGCGCCCACCAGCACGGACAGGGCGTTTTCCTGCTGCGCGATGGCCTGCTCCAGGTCGGGGATGCGCGTGGCGGCCGACTGGTACTCCGCCTGGACCTGGCGCAGCTCCACCTCGGAGATCACGCCCCCGGCGAAGCGTGTCTCGAACAGCTTCACTCCCTCGGCGCGCAGCGCCAAGGTGCGGCGGGTGATGTCCAGCTGGCTGTCGAGGTTGCGCAACTGCACGTAGCCGCGCGCGATTTCGGTGACCAGACTCAGCACCACGCCGCGGCGCGCCTCGCGCGTGGCCAGCAGGTCGGCGCGCGCCGCTTCCGTGGCGCGGCGGATGCGGCCCCACAGGTCGATCTCCCAGCTCGCCGAGGCCAGCGCCGTGGCTGTGGCACTGCGCGAATCGATGCCCCGGGGGAGGGGCTGGGGGCCCACTTCCGTGATCTGCTGGCGTGTGCGGGTGCCGCTGTAGCCCACCACGGGCAAGCCCGCCGCCCGCGCGCCCGCAAGCCGCGCCTCGTACTCGTCGATGCGCGCCGCCGCGATGCGCACGTCGCGGTTGTTGCGCAGCGCCTCGCGCACCAGCCGGTCGAGCACCGGATCGTCGAAGCCCCGCCACCAGTCCACGTCCTCGGCCACGCTCACCGCGGACAGCTCCACGCGATAGGCCGCCGGCACCTCGAGGGCGGGCGTGTGGTAGCTGGGGCCCACCGTGCAGGCCCCGGCCAGGCCGCACAGGCAAAGCCAGCCGAGCGTTCGCCGCGCCGCGCTCATAGCGGCGTGTCTGCTTGCGCCGGCGGCGCACCGGGACCGCCGCCAACCGCCTCGGAAGCGGGCGGCGGGTCAGCCGGCGCGGCGCCGCCCCGGGCGGCCCGCCGGCGCTCCTGCCGCTGGGCGAAGCGCTCCAGCAGGTAGAAGAACACCGGCACGTAGAGCATGGCCAGAGTGGTTTCGCCGATCATGCCGCCCAGGATGCCGGTGCCGATGGAGTGGCGCGCGTTGGCCCCGGCGCCCATGGCCACCACCAGCGGCAGTACCCCAGCACCGAAGGCCAGCGAAGTCATGATGATGGGGCGCAGCCGCTGCTCGCCCGCCTCGATGGTGGCCTGCATCACGGTGCGTCCCTGGCGGCGCAAGTCCACCGCGGCGGTGACGCGCAGGATGGCGTTCTTGGCGCCAAGGCCGATCAGTACCAGCAGCCCGATCTGGAAGTACACGTCGTTCTGCAGGCCGCGCAGGTGATTGGCCACCAGGGCCCCCAGCACGCCAAAGGGGATGGCCGTCATGACCGCCAGCGGCAGACGCCATGACTCGTACTGTGCGGCGAGCACCAGGAACACCACCAGCAGACCCAGCGCGAAGACCATCGCGGAGGCGCCGCCGGCCCTGGTCTCCTCGTAGGCCAGGCCCGACCACGCGGTGGTGAACCCCGGCGGCAGGCTCTCCCGTGCGACTTCCTGCAGGGCCGCGAGCGCCTGCCCCGAGCTGTAGCCCGCGGCGGGGCCGCCGTTGACCTTGGCCGCCGGGAAGCCGTTGAAGCGCGGCAGCACGTCCGGCCCCGTCACCCAGCGGGTGGTCACGAGCGTGGACAGGGGCACCATGTCGCCCTGCTGGGAGCGGGTGTAGAGACGGCCGATGTCCTCGGGCTTGCGCCGGAACACGGGGTCGGACTGCAGCACTACCTGCCACACCCGGCTGAACTGGTTGAACTGGCTCACCACCAGCGAGCCGAACTGCGCCTGGATGGCCCCGTACACGTCCTGCACCGGCACGCCCAGCAGCAGCGCCTTGTCGCGGTCCACATCCACGCGCAACTGCCGCAGCGAGGCCCGGAAGGTGGTGTTCACCGCGGCTAGCTCGGGGCGCTGGCGGGCCCGGGCCACGAAGGCCTGCACCGCCTCCTCGAGCCGCGCGGGATCGCCCGCCGCCGTGTCCTGGATCCACATCTCGAACCCGCCGGTGCTGCCGATGCCCGGAATCGGCGGCGGCGCCACGGGGATCACCATGGCTTCCTCCACCGACGCCGAAGTCTTGTAGACCCCTGTGAGCACGCTGCGCGGGTTCTGCGCCCTGGCCGTTTCGATGGACTCGTAGCGCGCGGCGAAGTCCTTGAGCGTGACGAACAGCGTGGCAGCGTTGGTCTTGAAGCCGCCGTCCAGGAGGCTGTAGCCGATCAGCTGCGAGCGGCTCTCCACGGCCGGATCGGCGGCGAACAGCGCGTCCACCTTTTCCGACACGTCGCGCGCCCGGTCCAGGCTCGCCCCGCCGGGCAACAGGGCCAGCGCCATCACATAGCCCTGGTCCTCGTTGGGCACGAAGCTAGTGGGCAGGGTGCGAAACAGGTGGAAAATGGCGTACACCAGCACCGCCAGCAGCACCGCGGCCACGGCCAGGCGGCGGATCAGGAACACCACCGCGCGGCCGAACAGGCCAGTGACGCGGTCCACGCCGCGGTTGAACCAGCCGAAGAAGCCGCGCGTGCGCGGTGCCTGGTGCTTGAGCATGAGGGCGCACAGCGCCGGGGTGAGGGTGAGCGCCACCAGGCCCGACACCGCCAGCGACACCACGATGGTGATGGCGAACTGCCGGTAGATCTGCCCGGTGGTGCCCGGCAGGAATGCCGCCGGCACGAACACCGCCGCCATCACCAGCACCACCGCCACCAGCGCGCCGCTGATCTCGCCCATGGCGCGGATGGTGGCTTCGCGCGGCGGCAGGTGGTGCTCGGCCATGTTGCGCTCCACGTTCTCCACCACCACGATGGCGTCGTCCACCACCAGCCCGATGGCCAGCACCAGCCCGAACAGGGTGAGCAGGTTGATGGAGAAGCCCAGCGCCAGCATGCCCGCGAAGGTAGCCACCAGCGACACCACGATGGCCGCCAGGCAGATCACCGTGGTGCGCAGGCTCTGCAGGAACAGGTAGACGATCAGCACCACCAGCACCACCGCCTCGACCAGGGTGTGCACCACCTCGTCGATGGCGATGCGCACGAACTCGTTGGTGTCCAGCGCCACCACCGCGTCGATGCCCTCGGGGAAGCGCGACTTCATCTCGGCAAGCGCGGCGCGCACCGCCTCCGACACCTTGAGCCCGTTGGCGCCGGCCTGCTGGTACACGGCGATGAAGGTGGCCGGCGCGCCGTCCAGCCGGCTGTCGATCACGTACTGGCGAAGCCCCACCTCCGCGCGGGCCACGTCCTTCAGCCGCACCAGCGCGCTGCCGTCCTGGCTGGCGCGCAGGATGATCTGGTCATACTGCGCCGGGTCGGTGGCGGGGCGCTGCATCACCACCGGCAGGGTGAGCTCCGTGCGTCCCGCGCCGGGCGCCTGGCCCAGCTGGCCCGCGCCGAACAGCGCGTTCTGCCCCGCCACGGCCTGCTGGATGTCGGTGGTGGTGATGCCCAGCGAGGCCATGCGCTCGGGGTTGAGCCAGATGCGCATGGCCTGGTCTGGCACCCCCATGATGGCCGCCTGCCCGGCTCCCGGCACGCGCTTGATGGTGTCGAGCACGTACACGTTGGCGTAGTTGGCGATGTACTGGTCCGAGTAGCGCCCGCCCTTGCCCGTGACCGCCAGCAGCATCATGATGGACGAGGACTTCTTCTGCACCGACACGCCCAGCTGGGTCACCGCCGAGGGCAGTTGCGGCAGCGCCAGGTTGACGCGGTTCTGCACCTGCACCTGGGCCGCGTCGGCATCGGTGTCGAGGGAGAAGAACACCGTGATGGACAACTGGCCGGTGGCCGAGCTGGTGGAGCTCATGTAGATCATGTTCTCCACGCCCGTGATCTGCGCCTCGATGGGTGCGGCCACCGACTCGGCCAGGGTGCGCGAATCGGCGCCCGGGTAGGTGGCGCTCACGGTGATCTGCACCGGCGTGATGGTGGGGTACTGCTCGATGGGCAGCACCAGCATGGCCGCCACGCCGGCGAGGCACAGCAGGATCGACACGACCGTCGCGAAGATCGGCCGCTCGATGAAGAAGCGGGAGAACATGTCCGGCGCGGCTCTAGGGCCTGGGCGCGGGGCCTGGCGGCCGCGCCGGCGCGGGCGGGGGGTACCGCGGCCGGGGGCGGACGCGCAAGACCGAGGGTCACTACGGCGGCGTGCGTGGCACGCTGCGGGGCCTGCAGAGCTGAACGCCGGGCGCGAGTCGCGCGGGGCGCGGGGAGTTTTGTAGCTTCCGCGGCCCATGTTCTCCGCTGTCCTCGTGCTGCAC
>DAIPHN010000175.1:0-7442 GCA_036771335.1 Burkholderiales bacterium | reverse complement strand
GGGGTGGTTCGGCGCACCGAGGGCGACCCCGTCTTCGATGCGGCGCGAGCCCCCAGCGGCGCTGAGCTCGCGGGCCTGCTCGGGCAGATCATCGCGCGGCTGATGAAGCTGCTCACGCGCTCAGGCCATCTGGTCGGGGGATTCCGCGCCTTGCAGCGCACGACCGAGACTCACAGCCCGGGCCGCCGTTGCCCAGCCGCCCGAATTTCTGCACGATGCCACGCTCGGCAGGCGCCACCGGCGCCCGGCGTTTTCCACGGGGGTTTGGCATGGCGTTGGCGGCGGGCGGCAGCGGCGAGGAGTTTCGCGAACACTCGCGCCGGCGGCTGCCGCCCGCGGTGCTCGCGCCCCTTACCCGCGTGAACGCCCGGGCCTCCACCTGGGCGTTGCTGCGCACCTTCGGTTTGCTGGCGGCCGTGGCGGCCCTGGCCATCGCTTTCTGGTCGTGGTGGGCGGCGCTGCTGGCCATCGTGCTGATGGCCCCCCTGGCGCATGCGCTGTTCGTGCTGGCCCACGAGGCCGCTCACTATCGCCTGTACGAGTCGCGCCGCCTCAACGACCTGGCGGGCCGCGTGTGCGCCACGCTGCCCGGGTTGTCCCTGTGCACCTACCGGGTCACGCACCGGCTGCACCACAACCATCTCTACGGCCCCGAAGACCCCGACATGGCCCTGCACGCCGGCTACCCCCGCGGGTGCGGCTATCTGCTGCGCAAGCTGGCGCGCGACCTGGCCGGGCTCACGGCGTGGAAGACCTACGCCTACTTCTTCGGCGCGCCCGCCGCCAACGCCCACACGGGCAGGGCGGGCCGGCCGCTGGGCGACACCAGCCCGGCGCTGCGGCGCGCCGCGCGGCGCGACCGCTGGAGCGTGCTCGCCTTCCACGTGGCCGCGCCGGTGGCCGCCTTTGCCACGGGCTGGGGCTGGCACTACGTGGTGCTCTGGGTGGTGCCCCAGGTCACCGTGCTGCAGGCCATCCTGCGGCTGCGCGCCATCTGCGAGCACGGTGCGGTGACGGACCTGTCCTCGCCGCTCACGGCGGCACGCACCACCCTGGCTGGCCCGCTGGCGCGCTTTTTCCTGTTTCCGCACCACGTGAACTACCACGTGGAGCACCATCTGTATCCCGCCGTGCCGCAGTGCAACCTGCCGCGGCTGCACGCCGCGCTGCGCCAGCACGGCCTGCTGGAGGGCGCCGAGGTGCGCACGCTGCGCGACACCCTGTGGCGCATCTTCGCCTCGAAGCCCCGGCCCGCCGCGGCCTGATCGCGTCATTCACCCGAGGATCCGCCATGCTCGTGCAAGAGTTCTTTCCCCGGCGCCTGTTCGAAGGCACCACCGTGTTCGTCACCGGCGGCGGCTCAGGCATCAACCTGGGCATTGCCCGCAACTTCGCCGCGCTGGGTGCGTCGGTGGCCATCTGCGGCCGCCGCCAGGAGCGGCTGGATGCAGCCGCGGAACAACTGCGCGCCCTGGGCGCCCGGGTGCACGCGGAGGCCGCCGACGTGCGCGACTACGCGCGCCTCGAAGCGGTGATGGCCAACGCCGCCGCGGCGCTGGGCCCCATCGGCGTGCTGGTGTGCGGCGCCGCTGGCAACTTTCCCGTGCCGGCGGAGGAGCTCTCCGCCAACGGCTTCAAGACCGTGGTGGACATCGACCTGCTGGGTGCCTTCAACGCCACCCGGGCGGCCTTCGCGCAACTGAAGCAGACGCGCGGCTGCGTGCTGTTCATCTCCGCGGGCATGGCCTACGTGCCCTATCCCTACCAGGTGCACGTGGGCGCGGCCAAGGCGGGCATCGACATGATGATGCGCAACCTGGCGCTGGAGTGGGGCAAGTACGGCATCCGTGCCAACAGCATCGTGCCCGGACCCATTGCCGGCACCGAGGGCATGCGCCGCCTGGGCGGCAGCGAGTTCGAGGCGCGCCAGACGACGGCCATCCCGCTGGGGCGCTACGGCACCGCCGACGAGATCGGCCAGGCCGCCGTATTCCTGGCCTCGCCGCTGGCGGCCTACATCACCGGAACGGTGCTGGGCGTGGATGGCGGCTCGAACCTGCCCGGCTCGAGCGCCTTCGGCGAGGCCATCGAGGCCATGCGGCGGGCGGAGGGGAAGGGTTGAGGGCGGGTACGCGGGCCGGGCGACCGCGTATGTCCGAACAATCGCCTCGGCCAGCGCCGTGAGGCAAGCGACGCATCATTCCTGTAGCTCAAGCAGCACCCCGGGATGAGAGGCTGCCACCCGCAGGAGCGTCCTGGCCGCGCCGGTGGGCTCGCGGCGTCCCTGCTCCCAATCTTGCAGCGTGCGCACGGAAACCCCCAGCAGGCGGGCGAATTGCGGCTGTGACAAGCCCACCCGTGCGCGCGCTTCCGCCGCCGCCGGCAGCTTCACGTCCGTGCCCCGGGCGGCCTGCCCCTTGCGCATCTGGCGCACCGACTCGAGCAGGTCTTGCTGGAATTGCTGCACTTCAGAGGGATTCTTCGACGGCACGTTTCAGCTCCGCTAGAAATGAGGTTGGCAAGTTGTCGAAGCGCGCTTTCTTGTACGCTATCAGCAGCCACATCGCACCGTTGGGCGCGATGCAGTAGATGACCCGCGCCCCGCCGCGCTTGCCGGTGCCGGCCGCGGTCCGTCTGACCTTGCGGCAGCCACCGCTTCCGGGGATGACCTTGCCCGCCTCCGGCAAACAGGCAATGAACGAGATGAAAGCATCACGCTCCGCGTCAGTGAAGGTATCGGCCGCGTAGCGTTGGAAGATCGGGGTCTCGGCAACCGTACGCACGTCCGAAGACTACGGCATTGCCGTATTTGGTTCAAGCGGAGCCGTTGTTGCGTGCAATCCCCGCCTGGTGCGTCGTGGCCGCGGGGGTGGCCGTGCGAAAAAACGGCGGCGGCCCCGTCCCGCCGCCCTACTGAAGCCGTACGTACTCGTACTCCACCGGCAGGTTGTTGATGCCCCGGTCGGGCGGGGCGATCCAGGCGGCCATCTTGCCCGGCTCGGTGACCCGTCGCATGAGGCTGTGCACGAAGGCGCGGTCGGCTTCCGAGGGCAGCCACCGGGGGAGGCTGCGGGCGTGCTCGGCGGGGTCCATGGCGTTGCCCGACGGGTCCACGCTCAGCCCGGCCCACACCCCGATGGCGCGGTGAAAGCGCGGGCTGGGCAGGGTCAAGCGCAGGGCCTCGTGGCCTGCGCGCTGGATGGCCAGGTTCCAGCGCTTTATGCCGATCTCGCAATCCTTGATGTAGGACTCGCGCATCACCTGGTTCATGGCGTTGCGCAGCGGCACGTCCTCGCGGCCCTGGGGCGTGTCCAGCGAGAAGCTGGCGGCGCGGCAGTCGTGGTCTTCGTACTGCCCCTCGTCGGGGCGGCCCTTGATGCCGTTGGCGAAGCTGGAGGCGGCGTTGGACGACACCTCCGAGCCGAACAGGTCGAGGGAGGAGGTGAACCAGAAGTTGAGGTAGCGCTGGATGGTGGGCAGGTCGATGGCGCCGGCGGCGCGGATGGCGGCCGGGTCGTCGCTGCCCAGTTCCTTCATCACCTCCAGGGTGCGCTTAACCACCCGGCCCACGCCGGTCTCGCCCACGAACATGTGGTGCGCCTCCTCGGTGAGCATGAAGCGGCAGGTGCGCGCCAGCGGGTCGAAGGCGGACTCGGCCAGGCTCTTCAGCTGGAACTTGCCGTCGCGGTCGGTGAAGTAGGTGAACATGAAAAACGACAGCCAGTCGCTGATGGGTTCGTTGAAGGTGCCCAGGATGCGCGGCTTGTCGGTATCGCCCGAATGGCGCGCCAGCAGTTCCTCGGCCTCCTCGCGGCCGTCGCGCCCGAAGTAGGCGTGCAGCAGGTACACCATGGCCCACAGGTGGCGGCCTTCCTCCACGTTCACCTGGAAGAGGTTGCGCAGGTCGTACTGGCTCGGGCAGGTCAGGCCGAGGTGGCGCTGCTGCTCCACCGAAGCCGGCTCGGTGTCGCCCTGGGTGACGATGAGGCGCCGGAATTGCGAGCGGAATTCCCCGGGCACCTGCTGCCACACCGGCTGGCCGGCATGGTCGCCGAAGCCGATGGTGCGCCCGGCGACGGGGTCGGCCAGGAAGATGCCCCAGCGGTAGTCGGGCATCTTCACCGCCCCGTAGCTGGCCCACCCCTGGGCGTCCACGCCCACGGCGGTGCGCAGGTACGCGTCAGCCTGCGCGAAATCGTGCGGCCCCATCGCGCGCCACCAGTCCAGGAAGCGCGGCTGCCAGTGCTCCAGGGCGCGTTGCAGCGCCCGGTCGTTGGCCAGGTTGACGTTGTTGGGGATCTTCTCGGAGTAGTTGATGCTCATGGGCTGCCTTTCCTAGACACGCTGCCAGTCGAACTTCGCCCGGCTGCCGGTTCCGAATACTTTGAGAGCGCCCTGCTCGCCGGTGGCGTTGGGGCGATGGAAGACCCAGTTCTGCCAGGCCGACAGGCGCCCGAAGATGCGCGTGTCCTGGGTCTCGGGGGCGCCGAAGCGCAGGCTTGCTTCCATGCCGGTGAGGGCGTCGGGCGACAGGCTCGCGCGCTCCTCGATGGCGAGGCGAACCTCGTCGGCCCAGTCCATGTCGTCGGGCGCGAAGGTGACCAGGCCAAGCTCCTCGGCCAGGGCGGCGGGCAGGGCGTCGCCCGCCACCGCCTCGGCGGCGGCCACGGCGGCAGCGTCGCCCATGAAGCGGTTGGCGATGCGCGACAGGCCGTTAACCATGGGATAGCGGCCGAAGTTGGCGCGCGTCAGCATCAGGCGCGGCGCGGCCGCATCGTCCGCGGGCAGCGCCAGCATGAAGCTGCGATCCGCGCCCAGCGCCAGTTCCGCCAGCGTGCCCGCGAAGCAGGAGCCCTCGCCCGCGATGGCGTAGAGCGAACGCGACGACACATCCAGGCGCGCCAGGGCGCGGCGCAGCCAGCCCACGGTTTCCCGCACCAGCCAGTGATGCGCGTTGTCCTCCAGAAAGGCGTCCATGGCGATCACGGACCGCGCGTCGCCGCGGGTTTCGAGCAGCCACAGGCCGATGTCGGTTTCGTTGCTGCGCAGCCGCAGGATGGCGTCATCCAGCTCGCGGGCGAGCGCCAGCGGATACCACCGGCAGCCCGCCTCCAGGATGGCCGGCAGCGAGCCAGGCTGCGGCCCGGTTGGCGCGTGCACGATGAGCGTGGCGGTGCGCGCGCCCCGGTCCACGGCCACTTCCACGTGCCGGTAGCGGAACCCCGACGCGTGCTCGGCGCGCTCCAGGGGCTCGAGGCTGATGCCGCGGGCGCCCAGCCCGGGGCGGGTACTGGTGGCGTGCAGCGCCGCCGCCCGCGCGGCCACCGCATCGGAAAACTGCTGCGGACGGGCCACGTGGTCCACCAGCTTCCACTGCCGGGCGCGGTCGGCGCGCACGCCCTCGGCCGTGGTGCAGAAGAAGTCGGCCAGGTCGCGGCGCACGCCGCGCTTGTCGGTGAGCCGGGTGAGGCCGCCAGTGCCCGGCAGCACGCCCAGCAGCGGTACCTCGGGCAGGCTCACGGTGCTGGAGCGGTCGTCGATCATGAGGATTTCGTCGCAGGCCCGCGCCAGCTCGTAGCCGCCGCCGGCCCCGGTGCCGTTCACCGCCGCGAGGAACAGCAGGCCATCGTGGCGGCTTGAGTCCTCCATGCCGTTGCGCGTTTCGTTGGTGAACCGGCAAAAGTTCACCTTCCAGGCGTGGCTCGACTGCCCCAGCATGTAGATGTTGGCGCCGGAGCAGAACATGCGCTCGCGGGCGCTGGTGAGCACCACCACCTTCACGGCGGGGTGCTCGAAGCGGATGCGGTCTAGCGCATCGCGCAGTTCGATGTCCACGCCCAGGTCGTAGGAGTTGAGCTTGAGGCGGTAGCCGGGCCGCAGGCCGCGCTCCTCGTTCACGTCCATGGAGAGGGTGGCCACCTCGCCGTCCACCGCGAGCTTCCAGTGGGCGTAGCGCGAGGGTTCGGTGTCGAAGTCCACAGCCGGGGCGGCCGTGGGTTGGAGCGCGTGGTTCATGAAGTTCTCCGGGAGTCAGGCGCCCACGGCGCCGGCCAGATCGCGCAGGCTCTGGCGGGGCGTGCGGCCGGCCGTGTCCACGGTGGCGTCGGCCTGGCCATAGAGGGCGGCGCGGTTGTCGAGGATGCGTTTCAGGTCCTCCATGGCTTCGGTGTTGCCGGCCATGGGGCGCGTGTCGCCCTGGGCCACCACCCGGGCCATGTGCTCTTCGGGCGCGGCGCGCAACCACACGGTGAAGCAGGCCGAGAGCAGGCGCTCGTAGGTGGCGGGCTCGGAGACGATGCTGCCGCCGGTGGCGATGACGCAGGCGCCGTGGGTGTCGAGCACGGTCTCGAGCGCGCGACGCTCCAGGCGCCGGTAGCCCGCCTGGCCATAGAGGAGGAACACTTCCGAAAGGCCCGTGCCTGCTTCGCGCTCCACCTCGCGGTCAAGCTCGATGAAGGGCACCCGCCGGGCCCGCGCCAGCCGGGCGCCGAGGGTGGACTTGCCCGCGCCGCGCAGCCCCACCAGGGCCACGCGGCGGCGGCGCTGCGCCCCGTCCGCGCCGTGCTCGCGCTGCAACTGGGCGCGCACCTCCGCCAGGCGATGGGCCGGCAGGCGCGAGAGAAATTGCGTGATCAGCGCCAGCTCGGCGGCGCGTGGTGACGGCTCGCGCAGCAGCTCCGCCACCGGCAGGCCCAGCGCCTGGGCCACCTGCTCGAGCACCAGCACCGAGGCGTTGCCCTGGCCGGACTCGAGCTGCGCCAGGTAGCGCTCGGATACGCCCGAATCCCGCGCCAGGCTGCGCCGGGTCATGCCCCGCCGGGCGCGCGCCCCGCGCACCCGTTCGGCCAGGGTGCGCAGCAATGGCACCTCGTCCGCCCTGGGGGCGGGCGGCGCCGCGGCCGATGCGCGGGGCTCGGCCGATGGGGCGGGTTGGGCGGGCGACATGATCTATCTTGCTTGCAGATTAAACCACCTGCAATATATTTCATCCTCTCCATCCGCAGCAAGGCCCGCGGCACGCCGGCACCCTGAACCATGAACCTCACCCTGCTCGTCGGCACCATGACCGGCACCGCCCAATCCGTGGCCCAGGAACTGGAACTGCGCCTCGACGATGGCCTGGTGCGCCCCGTGATGAAGCTCATGGACGGCCTCGACGCCACGGTGTTCGCCGGGGGCGGGCTGTTCCTGCTGTGCACCTCCACCTACGGCCAGGGCGATGTGCCCGACAACGCTAGGGCGCTGTTCGATTCGCTCGCCGCCACGCGGCCGGATCTCTCCCCTGAGCGCTACGGGCTGATCGCCCAGGGCGACGTCGAGGGCGGTCTCACTGGCGACCTGAACTACGAGTCGAGCGGCTCGTTCGCGCGCTTCATCTTGCTCGTGCGGGGTGTCGGGGAGGTGGGCGCGATCACCGTCCCCGTCGTGCTTCAGCTCGGGGT
>DAIPHN010000174.1:0-7589 GCA_036771335.1 Burkholderiales bacterium | reverse complement strand
CTTGTCGTAGGCCACCAGCACCGCGCAGCCCCGGTAGTCGATGCCGTAGTCGGTGATGTTGTAGCCGATGCGCTTGATGGTGTCGCGCGCCACCTGCTGGTAGTCGACCACCGCGTCGGCAGTAATCTCGCCGGCCATCACCACCAACCCGGTATTCACCAGAGTCTCGGCCGCTACCCGCGCGCGCTTGTCCTGGGATAAGATCGCATCGAGCACCGCGTCCGAGATCTGGTCCGCCACCTTGTCGGGGTGCCCCTCGGAGACGGATTCCGAGGTGAAGAGATAGTCGCTCATGCCAGCGGCCCTGTCCTGGTCACATAAGAAAGGCCGGGCAGGATAGCAGAACCACCCCCTGTCTCGATAGGTCGCCTCCTGGCGATGCTGGAAGTCCTGCTGCGTTTGATGGCTCGCCTGCCCCTGCCGGTCCTGCACCGGCTCGGGGCCATGGCGGGCCTGCTGGTCTACAGGCTCGCGCCGCGCTACGCCGGCATGCTGACGGACAACGTCGCCGCCAGCGGCATCGCCGACGATCCGCGCGTGTTCGAGCGAATCTGCCGCGCCGCCGTGCGGGAAACAGGCAAGGGCCTGATGGAGCTGCCCGCCGTGTGGTTTCGTCCCCTCTCGCAAGCCGCCAGCCTGATCGTGGAGCAGCGCGGCTGGGAACTGGTGGAGCGCGCCCAGTCCGGGCGGCGAGGCATCCTTTTTCTCACACCGCACCTGGGCTGCTTCGAGGTGGCCGCCCTGTACGCGGCGCTGCGCATGCCCATCACGGTGCTCTACCGCCCGCCCAAGCTCAAATGGCTCGAGCCCCTCATGCGCGCGGGACGCACGCGCGGCTACGGCAGACTTGCACCCACCACTCTGGGCGGGGTGCGCCAGCTGCTGCGCGCTCTGCGCGGCGGCGAGGCCGTGGGCCTGCTGCCCGATCAGGTACCCGGCACGGGCGAGGGGCTGTGGGCCGAGTTCTTCGGTCGCCCGGCCTACACCATGACCCTGGTGGGTAAGTTGCAGCGGGCCACGGGCTGTGCCGTGATCCTCGCCTTCGCGCGCCGCCTGCCTGCTGGCCGGGGTTTCTGCCTCGAGCTGTGTGACGTGGCCGACGATCTCTCCGGCGAGGGGGCGGCACGCAGGCTGAACGCCGCGCTCGAAGCCCTCATCCGGCGCTGCCCCGAGCAGTACCTCTGGAGCTATAACCGCTTCAAGGTGCCCGCCGGCGCCGAGCCGCCGCCATGACCACCCTGGCGGTGCGCGCGTTGCTGGTCGTGCTCTGGCTGCTGCACTTCCTGCCCGTGCGGCTGCTGGCGCCGCTGGGTGCTGGCGCGGGCATGCTGCTGTTCGCCCTTTCGGCCGAGCGGCGACACGTGGCGCGCACCAACCTGAGACTGTGCTTTCCGGATCGCGGCGAGCGCTGGCGCGAGCACGTGTTGCGGGCCCACTTCCGCTGCTTCGGACGCAGCCTGCTGGAGAGTTCCATCGCCTGGTTCGGGTCGGCGGCGCGGGTACGCGAAGTGGTGCAGGTGGAGGGGCTGGAACACCTTCACAACGCCGCAGAGAAAGGCTTCATCGGCCTGGTACCGCACTTCTGCCCGCTGGATCTCGAAGGCATCCGCATGACCCTCGAGTTCCGCGGCATGGCCGTCTACGCGCACCAGAAGAACCGCTTCTTCGACAGCTTCCTGCTGCGGGCGCGCTCGCGCTTCAACGGCGCTCGCATGGTGGCCCGTCAGGAGGGCGTCAAGGCCATCATCCGCGGCATGCGCCAAGGCTATGCCCTGCAGCTCTCGCCCGATATGGACCTGGGCGCCCGCGACGCGCTGTTCGTGCCTTTCTTCGGCGTGCCCGCCGCCACGGTGACAGTGCTCTCGCGCCTGTCGCGCCTCACAGGCGCGGCGGTGGTGCCGCTGGTGATCCGGCAGGAGCCGAGCGGCTACCGCATCCGCGTGCACCCCCCGTGGCAGGACTACCCGGGCAGCGACGTGGAAAGCGACACGCGCCGCATGAACGCCTTCATCGAGCAGTGCGTCCTGGAGGCGCCCGAGCAGTACCTCTGGCTGCACAAGCGCTTCAAGACCCGCCCCGAGGGCGAGGCGCGCATCTACTGAAACCCAAACGCTTCGCACAGGAGGCGCCATGTCCGGCGAGATCGTCATCGAACCGCTTCGCGAGCACGACATCGCGGCGCTGGTGGCCCTGGCGCGCGGCACCTGGCTGCGCCACTACCCGGACATCATCAGCATGGCGCAGATAGAATACATGCTTGACCAGCGCTACCGGCCCGACATTATCCGCTCCCAGATCTTGCAGCCAGGACTGTGGTGGGATGTGTTGCGGCTCGACGGCCACCTCGCCGCCTTCGCCGCCTACGAGACCGGACCCGCAGCCACCGACATGAAGATCGACAAGCTCTATGCGCGCCACGACCTGCGCGGCCGCGGCCTGGGCAGCGCGCTGCTGCGCCACGTGGCGGCCGAAGCGCGCGCGCGCGGCTGCACCCGCCTGTGGTTGCAGGTGAATCGCCACAACGCCTCGGCCATCGCCATGTATCGGCGCAATGGTCTGCGCGTCGAGCGCGAGGCGGTGGCGGACATCGGCGCGGGGTTCGTCATGGACGACTACGTGATGGGCATGGCCCTAGACGCGCCCGCCGCGGGGCCCGCGTGAGGCTGCGCTTCACCAAGATGCAGGGGGCGGGCAACGATTTCGTTGTGGTGGACGCCACGAGGACTCCGTTCGCCCTCGATGCCTCCGCGATCCGCAGGCTTTGCGACCGGCACTTCGGCGTGGGCTGCGACCAGCTGCTGGTGGTGGAGGGGCCACGCAGCCGCGGGACCGATTTCTTCTACCGAATCTTCAACGCCGATGGCGCGGAGGTTCAGCAGTGCGGCAACGGCGCGCGCTGCTTTGCTCGATTCGTGAGCGAGCGCGGTCTCGCCCGCGGCGGCGAGATCCGCGTGGAGACGGCGGCAGGTGTGATCGTGCCGCGGCTTGAGGCCGACGGGCGCGTCACCGTAAACATGGGCGTGCCAGAATTCGAGCCGGCGCGCATCCCGCTCCTGGCGCCGCAGCGGGCGCCGAGCTACTCGCTCGAGGTGGCCGGCGCCGTGCGCGAAATCGGCGCTCTGTCCATGGGCAACCCCCACGCGGTGCAGGTGGTGGCCAGTGCGGACGCGGCGCCAGTGGCAAGCGAGGGGCCGGCCATCGAGTCTCACCCGCGCTTTCCCGAGCGCGTCAACGCCGGCTTCATGCAACTGCTCGATCGCCACGCCATCCGGTTGCGCGTCTTCGAGCGCGGCAGCGGCGAGACGCTGGCCTGCGGCACGGGCGCCTGCGCGGCCGCCGTCTGGGGCATCCTGCGGGGGCTTCTGGACAACCCGGTGCGCGTGGACACACGCGGCGGCAGCCTGAACATCGCCTGGGGCGGCGAAGGCAGTCCCGTGTTCATGACCGGCCCCGCCGAGACCGTTTTCGAAGGCGAGATCGAACTTCCCGACCCGGCGGGCCGACCCCGGCAAGCCGCCTGACATTGCTGAGGCGAATGATGCAAATCGAATCCCGGCAGATCCTGCAGTACCTGCGCGAGCACCCAGAGTTCTTCGACACCCACGCCGAGGACTTGGCGGAGATCTTCGTGCCCAATTCCCACGGCGGACGCGCCATCCCCATCGCCGAGCGCCAGATGGTCACGCTGCGGGACAAGAACCGCATGCTCGAGGACAAGCTCCACGAGCTGGTGCAGTACGGCCAGGAAAACGACGCCATCATCGCCAAGCTGCACCGCCTTGCGCTGGTCCTGATGGCCGCGCGCGACGTGGACGCGCTGTTGGCGGCGCTCTACTTCAACCTGCGGGAGGACTTCGCGGTGCCCCACGTGGCCATGCGCCTGTGGGCCGACAAGGGCTCGGTGCGCCCCGAGTTCAGCCCGCTCAGCCCCGAGGCCCGCGTATTTTCCGAGAGCCTGGTCTCGCCCTACATCAGCCAGGACGCGATGTTCGAGACCGCCCAGTGGTTCGGCGAGGAGGGAGCCGCGCTTGGGTCCTTCGCCTATGTGGGATTGCGCGCCGAACAACCCTTTGGCTTGCTCGTCCTGGGCTCGGAGGATCCCCGCCGCTTCTATCCCGAGATGGGCACGGCCCACTTGCTGCGGCTCGGCGAGCTGGCGGGCGCGGCTCTGGCCCGCTGGCTGCGTCCCTAGAAGCTTCGCCCGGTGCGCCGCCGCGCCGCACAGGTCCTTCGGGCCGGCCACCCGCCGCCCGCGCTTGAGCGGCGGGTGGAGGGCTTTCTCGCCCATCTGGCGCACGCGCGCCGGCTCTCGCCGCTCACCATCGAGAACTACCGCCGCGACCTGCGAGACCTGCTGCGCCTGACGGGTGAGCGACCGCTGGAGAGCCTCCAGGTCCACGACCTGCGCCGCTGCGTGGCCCGGTTGCACGCGGAGGGCCTGTCGGGACGCAGCCTGGCGCGAAAGCTGTCGGCGTGGCGCGGCTTGTTTGGCTGGCTTGGCCGCGAGGGCGCGCTGAGGAGCAACCCAGCCGCCGGCCTGAAGGCGCCGCGCGCGCCGCGCAAGCTGCCCGCCTGCCTCACCCCGGATCAGGCGGCGCAGCTGCTTGATGGCGAGGTGAACGGCAACGAGGCGCTCTGCGACCAGGCGCTCTTCGAGTTGATCTACTCCTCCGGACTACGGCTCGCCGAGGCCGTCGGACTTGACCCTGCCGACGTGGACCTGAGGGAAGGCACGGTTCGGGTCACCGGCAAGGGCTCGAAGACCCGCGTGGTGCCCCTCGGCTCCCGCGCGGCCGCCGCACTCCAGGCTTGGCTGCCGGTGCGCGATCGCTGCGCCGCGCCTGGCGAGACCGCCCTGTTCCTGGGCGTTCGCGGCCGGCGTATCGCGCACCGCACGGTGCAAAAGCGCCTCGACGCCCTGGCGCGGGCGCGCGGCGTCGACGCCAACGTCCATCCCCACGTGCTGCGCCACTCCTTCGCCTCCCACGTGCTGCAATCCAGCGGCGACCTGCGCGCTGTGCAGGAGCTGCTCGGCCATGCCAGCATTTCCACCACCCAGGTGTACACGCATCTGGACTTCCAGCACCTGGCCCGGGTGTACGACGCTGCTCACCCCCGGGCCCGCAGGAAGTAGCGTGGCGCGCGTGCACCTGAAGCCCGGCCGCGAGCGCTCACTGGCCCGCCGCCACCCGTGGGTCTTCTCCGGCGCCATCGATCACGTGGAGGGCGACCCCGCGCCCGGCGAGGTGGTGGAAGTGCGTACCAGCCAGGGCGGCTTCGCGGCCTGGGCGGGGTTCAGCCCCAACTCCCAGATCCGCGCCCGGGTGTGGGACTGGCACGAGCGCACCCGCGTGGACGATGACTTCGTCGCGGCACGCGTGGCGCGCGCGGTGGAGCTTCGC
The DNA here is from genome assembly GCA_036771335.1 of Burkholderiales bacterium. GTDB lineage: Bacteria > Pseudomonadota > Gammaproteobacteria > Burkholderiales. The sequence continues at coordinate 2,187 of DAIPHN010000174.1, read as the reverse complement.
CGGTTCCTCGTAGAGCCAGGCCCGAAGGCCGCGATCCGGCTCGCCAACGGCGAGGCCGATGGCCTGCCCGGAGTCGTGATCGACCGCTTCTCCAACACCCTGGTGTTGCAGCTCACCAGCGCTGCGGCCTGGCGCTGGCGCGAGACCATCGCCCGTGCGGCCATGGCGGCCACGGACCTGGAGCGCGTCTTCGAGCGCTCGGACGCCGATGTGCTGGCGCTCGAGGGGCTTCAACCGCGCGTCGCCGCGCTAGCCGGTCCCGCACCCGAGGGCCCCGTCACTATCGAGGAGGGCGGACTCGCATTCACGGCAGATCTGTGCGCGGGCCACAAGACCGGCTTCTACCTGGACCAGCGCGACAATCGCGCGCTGCTGCGCGATCTCGCGGAGGATCGCGAGGTCCTCGACTGTTTCTGCTATAGCGGCGGTTTCGCCGTCAACGCGCTGGCCTCGGGCGCCGCTCACGTCACCGCCATCGACAGCTCCGGCGAGGCAATCGCCGCGGCGCGCCGCCACATCCGCCTCAACCAGCTGCCCGAGGCGCGCGCCGACCTGATCGAGGCCGACGTCTTCCAGCAACTGCGGCGCTTTCGCGACCAGGGGCGGCGCTTCGACATCGTCGTGCTCGATCCGCCCAAATTCGCCCCCACCGCCGCCCACGTGGAGCGCGCCGCGCGGGCCTACAAGGACATCAACCTGTGGGCCTTGCGCCTGCTGCGTCCCGGCGGCCTGCTGTTCACCTTTTCCTGTTCCGGTGGCGTGCCGCGCGAGCTGTTCCAGAAAATCGTCGCCGGCGCGGCCGTGGACGCCCAGGCCGACGCGCGCATCCTGCACCACATGGGCGCCGCGGCCGATCATCCCGTGGCCCTGGCATTCCCCGAGGGCGACTACCTGAAGGGCCTGCTGTGCCAGACGGTTTAATCACCCGCGTGCTGGCTGTGCGCCACGGCGAGACCTCCTGGAACATTGCCGGGCGCATGCAGGGCCACCTGGACAGCGACCTGGACGCCAGCGGCCGGGCCCAGGCCGACGCCCTGGGGCGGCGTCTCGCAGGCCAGACCATTCATCACTTGTACGCGAGCGACCTGGGCCGCGCCGTGGAAACGGCGCAGCGCATCGCGGTCTCCACCGGCCACCGCTTCGCGCTGGAACCCGGCCTGCGCGAGCGTCACCTGGGGCTGTTCCAGGGCCTCACCGGCGACGAGGCGCAGGCCCTCCACCCTCGGCATTGGGCACGCTTTCGCAACCGCGACCCCGACCACGACCTGGACGGCGGCGAGAGCCTGCGAACCTTCAGCGCACGGGTTAACAGCACCGCCGCCCGCCTGGCGCATGCCCATCCCGGCCAGACGCTGCTACTGGTCACCCACGGCGGGGCGCTCGACGTGTTGTACCGCCGCGCCACCGGGCTCGCCCTGGAGGGCCCCCGCACCTTCACGCTGCTCAACGCCAGCCTGAACACGTTCCTGGTGCAACTCGGCCGCTGGAGCGTGGAGCACTGGGGCGACGTGGACCACCTGGGCGTGCGCGACGCCATCGACGACGTTTGAGAGGGCGGAGGGCGAGCCGAGCCGCCCGCTTTATGCCAACCAGCGGCAAACGTTACACAGTTGCACCACCTGCGCTAGACTCCGGGCTCTGCCTGCCCCACTACTCGGGCTGGCAGCCCTGCCCGAAGCCGCCATCGTGACCGCCCGCCCCCGCCGACTGCTCTGCCGCGCCCTGCTCGCGCTGGCGGTTGCATTCGCCCAGCTGGTGGGTGTGGCGCACGCCGCCACCCACGTGGTCAAGCACGGCGCCGACCACGAACACCACAAAGGCATCAAGACGCAGGCGTGCGACGATTGCCTGTCCTTTGCCCAGGAACAAGGCGGCGGCCAGGACGTACTGACGACACCCGCAGCGACCTGGTCCCTGCTGGCCGACACTGCGCCGTGGTTAGATTTTCCGCGCACGGCAGCACTCTCCGCCTTCCACTCCCGAGCCCCTCCCGCGCCGCCCTCGCTCTGACGTGACGCACGGCCCCGGCTTGCGGGGCCGCCACGTTTCTTCGTGTCCACCCGGAGTGAATCATGCAGAAGACCCTTATCGCCACGGCCGTGGCCGTGGCGTTGCGCGCGCCCGCCGTCGCCGCGGCGCAGACCGACGAGCTAGCACAGCTGCGGCGCCAGATCCAGGAGCTGGAGG
>DAIPHN010000173.1:0-7600 GCA_036771335.1 Burkholderiales bacterium | reverse complement strand
GTACCGCGCGTTTTTTGTCACCACCATGTATTACAGCTCCCTTCCTGAGAGCCTGCGCGCCAAGAAGGTGCTGTTCGTGAAGCGTTCCAAGGGCGGCTCCGTCTGGGGCGTGAATCCGGTGGCCCGTGCCCAGCGCGTGGCCACGCTCAATATGACCGCAGTCACCTGCGTGCTCAACTCCAGCATCTACCGTTGCGCCGAGAAGGGCATTGACCCGGGCCTCACGGGCTACACAGCCCCCAGCAACGCCGGCGAGGTGTCCGATTTCGGCGTCTCCGATGTGGAACCGGCCCTCTTCAAGGCGCCACATAACGTGGAATTCGGCCAGGACCAACTCACCAACGCCGAGGTGGGCCGTCTCGACGTCAAGTCCGCCAACGTGCTGATGATGGGCATCGTGGCCACCAACTCCGTGCCCTTCACCACGCACCTCAGCCGCGGCGACTACGGCTCCATGCTCAATGGCCTGGTGTTCGACTGGAAGCAGGTGGACCCCGCTATCACCACGGGCAACACGCAGGTGGTGGTGTGCCGCCGCGTGAACGGTTCGGGAACGCAGACCTCCTACAACTGGTTCTTCAGCAACTTCCCCTGCCAGACGGCCGCCGGCGGCAGCTCGGCGCCGGCACGCATGGTGGACAACAGCTTCGGCGTCATCGGCGGCAGTGGAACCCCGACCGACCCCGTGGTCATCGATCCCACGGCAGGCTACACCGTGGTGGAGAACTCCACTTCCGGCAACGTGCGCGACTGTCTGACCCGTGCCCAGAGCAACACTGACCATACCTTCGTGGGTGATGACGGCAAGACCTACCAGATCAAGTTCTCCAACAGCACCTCACCCTTCCGCGCCATCGGCGTGCTGTCGCTCGACAGCGCTTCGAGTGCCACATCCGGAACCACCACCGCGGCGCCCACCACAGGCTGGAGTTTCCGCATGCTCGATGGCGCTGGCATCTTCGATGCGCGGGCCTCGTCGTCAGGTGGTCAGGTCGTGACCCAGGGGCCAGGTACCGGCCTTGCGCCGAGCAAGTCGAACCTGGTCGACGGCCGCTACGACTTCGCGGTGGAGCTTACCCTCCAGCGCCGCAAGGTGGCAGTGACCAACGAGCATGGGGACGCGGTCGCGGCGCCCACGGGATTGAAGCTGGATTTCATCAACGAGTTCATCCGGCGCGTGGGCGACCCTGCCTTCAACACCGGCACCGCCGTGGCGGCGCTCCCGCCCACCTACAGCCCCCCGACGGCGAACGTGGCCTTTGGCACCCGCAACGGCAACACCTGCTCGCCTTGGCAGCGGCTTTTCCCGCAGTGAGCCTGACCTGACCGGCACGTGGCCGCGGAGGGTGGCGGTGAGTGCCGGTGCAACAGCTAACCCGGTTCCTCGTGAGAGGGGCCGGGGTTTTCCTTGGAGAACCTTGATGTCACGCCCAACCGGGGGGCCTTGCCCCGGCGGCCGTGCGGCAGCCCGGGCGGGGCCCGTGCGGCGGGCTGCTGGTTCACCCGCCGCGGGTCTTCCCTGCGGCGCTGCCGTGGCGGGCGATGTGGTCCGCTTCGATGTTCTGGAGTACCGCGTCGAGGGAAACTCGGTGCTGCCGATCGTGGAGGTGGAGCGTGCGGTGTATCCCCACCTGGGCCCGGGCCGCACCCTGGACGACGTGGAGGGCGCCCGGGCGGCGCTTGAAGACGCCTACCACCGCGCCGGTTTTCTCACCGTGCTCGTGAACATTCCCGAGCAGAAGGTGGCTGGCGGCGTGGTTGTTCTGGATGTGGTGGAGGCCACCGTGGACCGGTTGCGGGTGTCGGGTGCGCGATACTGGTCGGCTGGCCACATCCGCAAGAGCCTTGGCGCAGTGCGCGAGGGCGAGGTGCCGAACTTTCCCGACGTGCAGCGCGACGTGGCGAACTTCAACCAGCAGGCGGGCCGGTCGCTTACCCCTGTGCTCAAGGCGGGCGCAACGCCGGGCACGGTGGAGATCGAAGCCAAGGTCAGCGACGCCTCACCGCTGCACGGTTCCGTGGAGATCAATAACCGCCAGACGCTCAACACCGAGCCCCTGCGGTTGTCTGCATCGCTGCGCCACGACAACCTCTGGGGGCGCGACCACAGCATCTCGTTCCTGTACCTGTCCGCGCCGGAGAACCCGGACCAGGTGCGCGTCATGTCGGGCAATTACGTGGCGAGGCTGCCCGGCTCGCCCGTGGTGCTGGCGCTCTACGGCATCCTGTCGCGCAGCAATGTGGCCTCGGTGGGAGGCCTCACTGTGGTGGGCGACGCGAACATCGCCGGCGTGCGCGCCATCACGCCGTTGCGATCGGCGAGCGACGCCTTCACTCACTCGTTTTCCGCGGGGATCGATTACAAGGATTTCCTCGAAGATCTGCGCTTCGCGGCGGGCACCTCATCGCAGACGCCCATTACGTATATGCCCGTCGCTCTGTCCTATTCCGCCGCCCGCCAGGGGTTGAAGGGGGTCACACGAGGGTCTCTGGGCGCCACCATGGCGCCGCGCGGGTCGTTGTTTGGTAACGAGGATGCCGAGTTCGAGAATCGCCGCTCGGGCGCCCGCGCCAACTTCGCCGTGCTCCGGGCCGAGCTGTCGCGACTGCAGACGCTGCCCGCGGGGCATGGCCTCTACGGGCGCGTGGTGGTGCAGACGGCCAGCGGGCCGGTGATCAACACCGAGCAGTTCTACGCTGGCGGCGTGGATACGGTACGCGGCTATTTCGAGGCGGAGGCCGCGGGCGACGATGCCGGCCTGGTGACCGCGGAGTGGCGCTCGCCGTCCGCCGCTGGCTTGCTCAAGCGCACAGGAATCACGCTGACGACCCACGCCTTCGCCGATGCTGCCGTGCTTCGTATCAAGCAGCCCTTGCCGGAGCAGCAGACCCGCTTCGAGCTGTGGAGCGTGGGGTTCGGGCTGCGCGTGCGCTCCGAGCAGCGGCTCGCCGCCGCGGTGGACTTCGGCGTCCCCATGCACGACGCCCAGGTGACCCGCCGCGGTGACCCGCGGCTGCATGCGCGAGTGGCCTACGAATTCTGACCAAGGGCATGAACGCTAACCGTTATCGCCTTATCAGGCACCGCGTTTCGGGGTTGCTCGTGCCAGTGGCCGAGTGCCTGGGCCGCAGTCACGGCGGGCTTCGCCGTGCTGCCCGGGCGGCGGCGGCGGCGGTGTTGTTTGGCTGCGGAGGAGCGGGCACGGCGGCCACCCCGGACGGCCTCGTGCCCCACGAGGCCCTCGCCTGGCTGGGCGCCTCCATCGACGCCGGCCGCTCGGACAGCAGCACGCTCACCATCCAGCAGACCCAGGCGCGCGCGCTGCTCAACTGGCGGCAGTTCAATTTGCGGGCTGGCGATGAAGTGGTGTTCGATCAGGAGGGCAATGCCAACTGGGTTGCGCTCAACAGGATCTTCGACCTCGTGCCGAGCCAGATCGCCGGGCGCATCCGGGCCGACGGCGACGTCTACCTCATCAACCAGAACGGCATCGTTTTCAAGGGCACTGCCCAGGTGAACACGGGGTCGTTCATCGCCTCGGCCCTGGAGATCCGCGACGAGGCGTTCACCAAGGGCCTGCTGTCCTTGTCCGTCGGCACGGCGGCCTTCACCTGGGGCGGGACCGAGCAGCAGTACCAGGCGAGCGTGGTGGAGGTCGATCCCGGCGCGCGCATTGCGTCGAGTACCGGCGGGCGTGTCATGTTGCTCGCCCCGCGGGTGGTGAACCAGGGCTCCATCACGACCCCGGAAGGCCAGACCATCCTGGCAGCCGGATCGCGGGTATACCTGACGGCGCCGCTGGATTCCACGCTGAGGGGTTTTCTCGTGGAGGTGGATCCGCTCTACCCTGCCGGCGACGGTGCGCCAGTGGGCGGGCAGGTCACCAACGCTCCGCTTGGGCGGGTCCTGGCCGAGCGCGGTAATGCCACCCTGGCCGCCTTTGCGGTGAACCAGCAGGGCCAGGTACGCGCGACCACGTCGGTGCGCCTGAACGGCTCGGTGTACCTGCAGGCTCGCGACAGCGCGGGCAATGCCGCCGGTGAGGTGGCCACGGTCCCGGTGGGCACGGTCAACATCCCCCGCGGCACCCGCGGCGGGGCGCTCGTTCTGGGTCCGGGCAGCACCACGGCCGTGTTGCCGGAGCCGGCGGACCGCCAGACCACCCAGGACGCCCAGGGCTTCACTCCATCGCGTATCGACCTGACGGGCAAGACCATCGTCCTGCAACCCGACAGCCTGGTGAGCGCGCCTGGCGGCATCGTGGTGGCGTCCGCGCAGCAAGGGCAGCAGTTCGGGCTGGGCCCGGCGGGGGCGGGTACCCGCAGCTACCTTGACCGGGGCGCGCGCATCGATGTGGCAGGCACCGCTGGCGAGACAGTCCCGGTGGAGCGCAACTTCATCAGGGTCGAACTGCGAGGTAACGAACTGCGGGATGCGCCGGTGCAGCGCGCTTCCTTCCTGCGCGGCGAGACCGTGGTGGTGGACGTGCGCCGGGGCACGCCGCTCGCCGACGTGTCCGGCTACACGGCGCAGATCGGGCGCACGGTGGGCGAGCGCACGGCCACGGGCGGCTCGGTGACCCTTCGATCGGAGGGCGATGTGATCCTCCGCGAGGGTAGCCTTGTGGATGTCTCCGGTGGCTCCATCCGCTATACGGATGGACTTGCCGCCGAGACCCGCCTCATGGGTGCGGATGGGCGCGTCTACGGCCTGAGCGAAGCGCGGCCCGACCGCGTCTACACGGGTTTCGCGGATCGTTACGTGGTGGGCTCGCAGAAATGGGGAACCCAGGTGACGTTTCAGACGGGTCGCGACAGGAACTTCCAGCCGGGCTATGAGGAAGGGCGGTCGGCCGGATCCATCACCCTGAATGCGCGCTCTTTGGTTCTCGACGGCGAGCTGCGCGGCGTCGCGCTGCCTGGCGGGGAACAGCGCTCGCTCGCCAGCCGGCCAACTGGCGGCACCTTGGTGCTCGGTGAGGCGGCGAGCGGGGGCGGCCCGCTGGACTTCCGGCTCGGTGCCGTCGAACTCCGCGGCGCGGTGGACCGCCTGGCGTCCGGTTTTGCAGCCTCTGATGCGCTCGATCCAGGCCGTGCAGGCTTGGTCCAGATCGATTCTCGCGCACTCGGCCGCGGTGGTTTCTCCCGTCTGTCCGTGTACTCCAATGACCGCGTGGCGGTGGCTGAAGACGGATCGGTGACCCTGCAGCCAGGCGGCTCCCTCGCCGTGACCGCACGACGGATTGCGGTGGCGGGCGATGTCCGGGTCGCCGGAGGCCTCATTTCGCTGAGCACCCGGGAGGTGGCGGGCGGCGGCGTCGATCCCGCTGAACACACGGTCAGCATTGCCCCAGGGGTAAGGCTCGACGCCGCCGGCCTCTGGACCAATGATTCGACCGTGGTCACGCCGCGGCTGGGAACGGATCCCCTCGTGCCAAACGGGGGCCGAATCTCCCTGTCATCGGCCGCGGATCTAAGGCTCGGCACAGGGGCCGTGCTTGACGTTTCCGCTGGTGCGGTGCTGGCCCGAAGCGGCACAACCACGCCTGGAAGCGCTGGCTCCATTTCCCTGTCCACCGGACGGATCGGACTGGGAGACAGCGATGCCCAGCAATCGGTACTCGAACTCGGGGCGCAGTTGCGCGGCTATGCCGTGCGTGGCGGCGGGTCACTTTCCATCTCCACATCGGCGATCCGCATCGGCGGTGTGTCCGCCTCGGGGCCGCGGGAACTGCTGTTGGGCACGGATTTCATCGCACGGGGCGGCTTCGCCCAGGTGTCCCTGGACGGGGTGGACGGCCTGGTGGTGGCGCCGAACGCCTCTCTCGCGCCGGGCTTGGGCAATGTGGAGATTTTGCCGGGCGCGCGTGTGAGCCCCACCGGTACGTCGTTGGGCGAACTGGTTCGCGTGGTGGAACTGCCCGCACATCAGCGCATGGGCTTCGCGCTCACGATGGCGTCTTCGGGGACGAGCTTCGGCAACGTGCGGGTGGACAACGGCGCGGCGGTGGACGTGGGCGCGGGCGGAACGCTCAGCGTGAGCTCCGGCCGCAGGATCACTGTGGACGGGACGCTCTCCGCGCCTGGCGGCAGCATCCGCCTGTCGAATCCCCCACCCGGTAGCCAGAGTGTCTTCGAGGGTGATGTGTCCATCTGGCTGGGCGAATCAAGCCGGCTGCTCGCCCGGGGTGTATTCATGCAGGTGCCGGACGCGCGCGGGCTGGTACTTGGCAATGTGCTGCCGGGCGGCAGTGTGACCATTTCGGCGGGCCGTGGCTATGTGGTGGCGGAACAGGGGTCGCTCGTGGATGTCTCCGGCGCGCTGGCGGGCGTGGATGTGCGCAGCATGATCGGCACCACAGCCGGGTTCCTGCGCCGCGAGGTCGCCTCGGCCGCCGGCGCCATTTCGCTGTCGGCCCGCGAGGCAATCCTCTATGACGGTGCCTTCGCGGCACGCGGCGGTGCGCCGTCCGCCGAGGGCGGACGCCTGTCGGTGGCCATCGACGCGTTGCCGCAGGCCTTCTTCCCGCAGGGGGCGCGCCGGGTGGTGGTCTCCGCCGGTGGGTTCTTCGTCCCCGCTGGGCTGGATCCCGGCGAGGCCGTGGAAACCAACCCGTTTGCACCCAATGCGCCCATCAATGGTCGCGCCTTCCTGGCGGTAGACCGGGTGGCCGCGGCCGGTTTCGATAGCGTATCGCTGCGGGCCTCCGGTGCGATCGAGTTCCACGGCGACGTGGCCATGGCGTTGCGCCGTAATCTTTCGATGGACGCCCCGAGCCTCGTGGGTTACGGCGGTACGGTGTCCCTGAGCGCGGCAGCCGTTTCGTTGGGTAACGCCGATGCCACCCGCCAGACGGCGCCCGCGCCCGTCCCGGGGGGCGGTACGCTGGAGGTGTCGGGGCGGCTGGTGGACGTGGTCGGGCAATCGTCCGTGTCCGGATTCAGCAGGGTGCGTCTGCGCAGCGCGGGCGACATTCGCCTGCGCGGCGTTGTGTTCGATACCGATCCCCAGCCGAACAGTCAGAGTTACGTGCTTGCCGGTGCCCTCGAAACCGCGGGTGACCTGTTCATGGAGGCGGCGCAGGTCTACCCCACGACCCTCAGCCGTTTCCGGCTCTCCGCCACCGGCGCGGAGGCCACCGTTTCCATATCACGCGGCGCGCAGGGTGGCGTGGCGGGTCCGCTGCTTTCGGCGGGCGGCAGGCTTACGGTGCGCGCCGCCAAGATCGTCCAGGGCGGTGTCTTGGCCGCGCCCTTCGGGGAGATCGTGCTCGATGCCGGCAATCGCATCGAAGTGCTGCCCGGCAGCATCACGAGCGTTTCGGGTGCCTCGCGCGAGATTCCCCTCGGCACCACCGAGTTGTCAGGACTCGATTTCGTGTATCCCCTGGGCAGCGGGTACGGCAACCTTGTGCTCAAGGCGCCGCCCGAGAAGCGCATCGTTCTGGCTGCGAAGGACGTGGACGCGGCTGGAACGGTCGATCTGTCCGGCGGCGGCGACCTGTTTGCCTACGAATTTGTCCCTGGTCCCGGCGGTTCCCGAGATGTGCTGCAAGGCGATTCGGCAGCGCCGGCTTTCGCGATCCTGCCCGACGTGGGT
>DAIPHN010000172.1:4069-7688 GCA_036771335.1 Burkholderiales bacterium | reverse complement strand
CGGGGTGCGGTGGGCCTCTTGGGGGGCTCTGGTGTTTTGGGGTCGCCCTTGGGCGGCCCCCCGCGCTGCAACCTCGTTCAGCCCATTACAACTTGGGGAAGGGGTTCGGCTCGATCAGCGGTGATTCGTAGATCATTTTCACCTGACCGTCGGCCTGGAAAGTGCCGATGCGCGCATGCTTCCACAGGTGGTGGTTGCTCGCGTGGAACTTCACCTTGCCCTCGGGGGCGTCCATCTCCAGGTTGCTGGAGGCGGCCACCACCTTCTCCACCTCGAAGCTCTTGGCCTTCTCGGCAGCCATCTTCCAGAGATACACACCGATGTAGCCGCATTCGAGAGTGTCGCCCACCACGCGGCTGGCGCCGTACTTTGCCTTGAACGCCTTGACGAACTTGTCATTGGCGCCATTCTTCAGGCTCTGGAAGTAACCCATGCAGGTCAGGGTGTCGACGGTGTTGTCAGCACCGATGCCGGAGACTTCTTCCTCGGACACGGCCAGCGACAGCAGGGTCTGGTTCTTGCCGGTGATGCCCGCGGCGGTGAGCTGCTTGAAGAAGGCCACGTTGCTGCCGCCCACCACGCAGTTGAGAATGACGTCGGGCTTGGCACCCTTGATCTTGTTGATCGCGGACGAGAACTCGATGTGGCCCAGCGGGTAGTAGTCTTCACCTACGAGCTTGCCGCCGCCCTTGGCCAGCACGGCCTTGGCGATCTTGATGGTGGTGCGCGGCCAGATGTAGTCGGAGCCGATCATGTAGAACGACTTGCCCTTGTTCTTCATGAGCCACTCCATGGCGGCGATCACCGACTGGGACGCCTCCTGGGCCGTGTACATGATGTTGGGCGACTGCTCCAGGCCTTCGTAATAGGTGGGGTAGTAGAGCAGCCCCTTGGACTTCTCGAACACGGGCAATACGGCTTTGCGCGAGGCCGAGGTGTAGCAGCCGAAAACGGCGGCAACCTTGTCCTTTTCGATGAGCTTGCGGGCTTTTTCCGCGAACGTCGGCCAGTCGCTGGCGCCGTCCTCCACCACCGCATCGATCTTCTGGCCCATCACGCCGCCGGCCTTGTTGATTTCCTCGATGGCGAGTTGTTCCGCGTCCACCACCGACTTTTCGGCGATGGCGATGGTGCCAGTGAGCGAGTGAAGGATACCCACCTTGACCGTGTTGGCCTGGGCACCCGCCGTCCGGATGTTGAGCATCGGGAAGGGCACGGCTCCGGCCGCGGCGATCGCGGAGGAGGTCTTGATGAACTGACGCCTGTTGAAATTACTCACGGTCTCTCCTTGTCCGGGGCGCGCGGCCCCTTTCATTGGAACATCGATTGTGGAGTTACTGCACCGCCCTTGAGGGTTGCGCCCGCACCGCACGTACGCGCCGCCCGCCCGCCGGACGAAAAAAAAGCCCGCGCGCCGGAACGTTCCGACTCACGGGCTTCTTTGCCTGAGATCAGCACGACGCCTGTGTCGCGCTGACAGCCATGGGAACGGCGAACACCAATTCCGCCGCCGGGAACCTGGGAGCAAAACCGGGGCCAGCCCTGGAAGCGAAGATCAAACGCGCAGATGCTGCCATTGAACTCGTTGACATGGCAAGCAAAAGCGCCTTGAGCGGTGGCGTCGCAGCGGTCGCCGGAATCGGCACCCCTACAAACTCTGCGCCAGGCCGGTGCGCTGCCGGACGACGCCGCACCAAATCGAGGCAACTGCCAGCGTGCGTCGCGCAGGCTAGAATCGCGCTTTTCCCACACACCACAGCGCATCCCGGCTCTTGGGTTCGCGACTCGTGCGGCGGGTGCGGGAATTGCTCCCCGGCACCTGGCACCGCACGGACGCATCGTCAACCCGGCTGCAGGGCTGCAAGGGAGCGGCCCCCAGGCCACGGCCGGAGGACCGCAGCACAACCGAGAAGACCCACTCCCATGAATCCGCGAAGCGATGCCCCCGTGCGCGTGGGCATGCTGTTCTCCGAAACAGGCGTGACAGCGGCCATCGAGCGCTCCCAGCGCCTGGGCACGCAACTCGCCGTGGAAGAAATCAACTCTGCGGGCGGCATACTCGGGCGCCCCCTCGAACTGGTGTCCTACGATCCACGCTCGAGCCCGGCCGCCTACCGTACCCAGGCGGAAACACTGGTGGCAGAGGACGGCGTGAGGGTGATCCTCGGCTGCTACATGTCCAGCACCCGCAAGGCGGTGCTGCCGGTGCTGGAACGCTGGAATGCCCTGCTGCTCTACCCCACGCTCTACGAGGGCTTCGAGTACTCGCGTCATTTGTTCTACACCGGCGCGGCGCCCAACCAGAACAGCGTGCAACTGGCGGAGCATATGACCCGCAGCTTCGGGTCGCGGGTGTTCATGGTCGGATCGGACTATGTGTACCCGTACGAATCGAACCGCATCATGAGCGATCTGGTGCTGGAGCGCGGCGGGGAGAAAGTGGCGGAGATCTACCTGCCCCTGGAGGCCAGAACGGAAGATTTCAGGACCATCGTGAAGCGCATCAAGGCCCAGCAGCCCGACTTCATTTTTTCCACCGTGGTGGGTGAGGGCACCGCCATGCTGTACCGCGCCTATGCGGAGGCGGGGCTCGATCCCGCGCGCATGCCCATCGCCAGCCTTACCACCACCGAGGCCGAGATCGAGTCCATGGGGGCGGGCTTCGCCGCAGGACACATCACCTCGGCGCCCTACTTCCAGTGCGTGGACACGCCCGAGAACCGGCGTTGCGTTGCCGCCTTCAAGGCCCGTTTCGGCGAGGACAAGGTCACCAACCAGTGCTGGGAGGCGGCGTACTTCCAGGTGCACCTGCTGGCCGACGCCATGCGCCGCACCGACCCCGACGACGTGGAGGCGCTGTTGCGCGCTCTGCCGGGATCGGAGTTCGACGCCCCCCAGGGGCGCGTACGGGTGGACGAGCACAACCACCATACCTGGCTGCGCCCCCGCATCGGCCGTGCCCGGGACAATGGCCAGTTCGAGGTCATCGAGGAGGCCCGCTCCTGGGTGCGGCCCGATCCCTACCTGGTATCGCACACTCTCGAGGACTGGAGCGTGCGCGTGAAGCTGGAAAGCGCCTGACCCGGCCGTGGCCCCCGCTGCCCCGCCGCGCCCTGATGGCGCCACTCCCGCCCTGCTGCGCGACCTGCGGGCGCTGCAGGTGGTCGTGTTTCACCCCGAAGACGCCGACGGGCAGGAGTTACTGGCGCAACTGCGCCGCATCGGCTGCCAGGTCAAGGCGTTCTGGCCTCCTCAGGAGCGCCTGCCCGAGGACACCGGGCTGGTGTTCTTCGCCGTGCGGCCCGATGCGCTGGCCGAGGAGCCCGCCTGGCTCAAGCGCGACGCCCTGCCGCCGGTAATCGCCGTGGTCAACTACGAGAATCCCATCACCATCGAGGCGGTGCTGCGCCTGAACGCGGCAGGTATCGTGGCCTCGCCGGTGAAGTCCTTCGGCATCCTCTCGGCCACGGTGGTGGCGCTGTCGCAATCGCTGCGCGCGCGCGAGCGCGAACGCTACGTAACCCGCCTGGAGCAGCGCCTGGCCGGGCTGCGAAAGCTCGCCAAGGCCAAGACCGTGCTGATGCAGTCTCGCGGCATCGGCGAGGAGCAGGCCTACCAG
>DAIPHN010000172.1:0-3969 GCA_036771335.1 Burkholderiales bacterium | reverse complement strand
AGCGAGGTGCTGGCGCAGGCGCCCGCGAAGGCCGCGAACATGGGCCGGTAGTGCACGGGCTGGGGCGTGGGAATGGAAGCGTTCGGGTCGCCCATGGCGGCGGCGGCGATGGCGCCGCCCTTGAGCACCAGGCTCGGCTTGACGCCGAACATGGCCGGCTTCCAGAGCACCAGATCGGCGAGCTTGCCCGGCTCCACCGAGCCCACCACGTGGGCCACGCCGTGGGAGAGCGCGGGGTTGATGGTGTACTTGGCGATGTAGCGCCGCGCACGGAGGTTGTCATTGTCGCCGCTCTCCTCAGGGAGGCGGCCGCGCTGCAGCTTCATCTTGTGGGCCGTCTGCCAGGTGCGCAGGATCACCTCGCCCACCCGCCCCATGGCCTGGGAGTCCGAGGACATCATGCTGATGGCGCCCATGTCGTGGAGGATGTCCTCGGCGGCGATGGTCTGGGGCCGGATGCGCGACTCGGCGAAGGCCACATCCTCGGGAATGGACGGATCGAGATGGTGGCAGACCATGAGCATGTCGAGGTGCTCCTCGAGCGTGTTCACGGTGAAGGGCCGGGTGGGGTTGGTGGAGGAAGGCAGCACATTGCCCAGTTCCACCACCCTGATGATGTCCGGTGCGTGGCCGCCGCCTGCCCCCTCGGTGTGGAAGGTGTGGATGGTGCGGCCCTTGAAGGCGGCGATGGTGGTCTCCACGAAGCCCGCCTCATTGAGCGTGTCGGTGTGAATGGCCACCTGCACGTCCATCTCGTCGGCCACGGCAAGGCAGTTGTCGATGGTGGCGGGCGTGGTGCCCCAGTCCTCGTGCAGCTTCAGGCCGATGGCCCCGGCGGCCACCTGCTCGCGCAGCGGGTCGGGCAGGCTGGCGTTGCCCTTGCCAAGGAAACCCAGGTTCATGGGGAAGGCCTCGGCGGCCTGCAGCATGCGGTGCATGTGCCAGGGCCCGGGCGTGCAGGTGGTGGCGAAGGTGCCGGTGGCCGGGCCGGTGCCGCCGCCGATCATGGTGGTGACGCCCGACATGAGCGCCTCCTCGATCTGCTGCGGGCAGATGAAGTGAATGTGGCAGTCGATACCACCGGCGGTGACGATGAGCCCCTCGCCGGCGATCACCTCGGTGCCCGCGCCGATGGCGATGGTGACACCCGGCTGCACGGCGGGGTTGCCGGCCTTGCCAAGGGCCGCGATGTGGCCGTTCTTGATGCCGATGTCGGCCTTGACGATGCCGGTGTGGTCGAGGATGAGCGCGTTGGTGATGACGGTGTCGGCCACCTGGGCAGACACCCCCTGCCCCTGACCCATGCCGTCGCGGATCACCTTGCCGCCGCCGAACTTCACCTCCTCGCCGGGCACGGTGAAATCCCTCTCCACCTCGATCCACAGCTCGGTGTCGGCGAGTCTCACCCTGTCGCCGGTGGTGGGACCGTACATGCCCGCATAGGCGTTGCGCGCGATCTTCATGACGCGCTCTCGAGCCTGCCCTGCACCTTCTGCTGGAAGCCGATCACCACCCGCTCGCCCGCGTAGGGCACCAGCTCCACCTCGCGCGCCTGGCCGGGCTCGAAACGCACCGCCGTGCCGGCGGGGATGTTCAGGCGCATGCCCCGCGCCGCCGCGCGGTCGAAGTCCAGCGCCTCGTTGGTTTCGAAGAAGTGGTAGTGGGAGCCCACCTGAACCGGCCGGTCGCCGGTGTTGGTGACGGCGAGCTTTACCACCGGGCGGCCGGAGTTGATCTCGATGTGCCCGGGGGCGGTGCGGATTTCACCAGGGATCATGGTCAGCGGATGGGGTTGTGGACGGTGACAAGTTTGGTGCCGTCGGGGAAGGTGGCTTCGACCTGGATGTCGGGAATCATCTCGGGCACGCCCTCCATGACGTCGTCGCGGGCAAGCAACGTGGCGCCGAACCCCATGAGTTCAGCCACGGAGCGGCCGTCCCGCGCCCCTTCCAGGACCGCCGCCGTGATGTAGGCCACGGCTTCGGGGTAGTTGAGCTTCAGGCCGCGGGCCTTGCGCCGCTCGGCCAGCAGGGCGGCGGTGAAGATGAGCAGCTTGTCCTTCTCGCGGGGGGTGAGTTCCATGGGTGACCGGGTCGGGTGCGCGGCGCAGAATGCCGGCTGCGGTACGCAATGCAGGAATGGCGGGATGAAGGCGGGTCGGGACCGGATTCGCGCAACAGGGCGGGCGAATGTTAGCGCCGCCGCGCGCCTTCAGTCATCCCGAACCCGTCCGCCGCCACGGCCATGCCCCGTGGTCGGCCCGTCAGGAGGACTCGCCGCCAGCCTGCTCCAGGTCGCGCTCCACGAGCGGCCGCACCCGCTCCAGTGCCTCGCGCAACAACTCCTCGGACAAGGCGTTGAGGGACTCGGCCAGGATGTCGCCGGCGTCTAGTGCGGATTCCGGCAGGGCCTCGGCCTGCAGGTTCGCCACCAGCACGGACGCGGCGCCGACGGTGAGCAGCAACTGTTCACGCTCCTGCACCAGGAGTTCGATCTCGCCGCGCAGCAGGGCGACTTCGTCGGCAGCGGTGGACATGGTCGGCTATGTGGACGGATTGGACACGGTTCGAGTGTGCCACAGACCGAAGCACCAAAGCGGCGCGCCCAGGCCCAGGCAAGCATCGAAGCAGTGCGCGCACACCGGCCCCAGCCCGCTGACTCATGGAGCTCGAACCTGCGGGACCGCCCGGAGCTCCCGGCCAGCGCTTGATCTTCACCAACAGCCCGGTACCTGGCACTAGGCTTGCAACAAGGGAACCAGACAGTGAGCGGTTTCGCGGCCGGTGTTTCGCGGAGCTTCGTCAGGGGAGCTAGGGTTCCGGTCCGGGTACAGCGCGGACGCTGGTCCGCGAGCGCCCCGGCCTGCGGGTTCAGTGGCAGGCTCCACGGAGGGACAAAAGCCCGGGAGAGCGGAACTGCTCTCTCTGCTTTCGGCCTCCAAAGGAGCTTTTCATGCGCCCTGCGACCAAACACCGTGTTCTTGGCAGTTTCTTCACCTCCTTCTCCTTCAAGGGCGCCCTCGGTGCCCTCTTTTTTTGCCTCGCCAGCGCCACGGCTCTGGCGGCCGGCAGCGCCAGGATCGGCACCGTCATCTGGATCGGCTACGGGCCCTTCTACGTGGCCGACCAGCTCGACCTGTTCAAGAAGTCAGGCGTTAAGGTCACCATGCAGGTGTTCACCGACCCCGCGCTCATTCCTCCGGCGGTGACGGGGGGCTCGGTGGACGGCGGCATGATCACCTACGACCAGGTGGTGAGCTCGGTGGCGAAGGGCTCCACCATGCGGGTGGTGCAGCCCATCGACTACTCCAACGGCGGCGATGCCATCGTCGCCGCCGTGGACGTCAAGTCCGTGAAGGACCTGAAAGGCCAGAAAGTGGCCTTCAACCCGCTTTCCCCCTCGGACTTCCTGCTCTCCTACGCGCTGCAGAGCAACGGCCTGAGCGAGAAGGACGTGAAGCCGGTGAACATGAGCCCCGAGGGCGTGCCTGCCGCCATGGCCTCGGGCGGTGTGAAGGTGGGCGTCACCTACGAGCCCAGCGTCTCGGAGATCACCGCCATGGGCGGGGGCGGCAAGTTCAAGGTGCTCTACTCCAGCAAGGACGCGCCCGGCCTGATCACGGACGTGCTGGTGTTCAAGTCCGAGTACATCGCCAGGCACCCGGAGATCGTCAAGGCCCTCATCCAGGGCTACGTGGACGGGCTGGAGTACATGAAGAAGAACCCGGCCGACGCCGCGAAGCTCATCGGCAAGGCCATGGGCATCAGCGACAAGGAGGTGTTGGAACAGCTGCCCGCCGTCTACAACCCCACGCTGGCCGAATTCCCCAAGGTGTTCGACAAGAGCAAGGAGACCACCTCGCTGCATACCAGCAGCGCGGTGATCGCGAAGATCCTCAAGGCCAAGGGCGAGATCAAGGCCATTCCCCGGACCGAGGCCACCTACGCCGACTCCGTTGCCCGAAGCATG
>DAIPHN010000171.1:0-7702 GCA_036771335.1 Burkholderiales bacterium | reverse complement strand
TTCATGTGGCCGGGCAGGAGAGTGTGTAACGCTAACTTGCCCAGGTGCTGAGGGTACCGAACACCAGGCAAATGCCCGGCAGCGGGCGGGCCCTGTCCAGGCGCTTGCGGATCAGGTCGACTTTTTCCGAAAGAGACGGATACAGCGCGTCGTCCCCTGCGCCAGCCGCGCCGCTTCAGCCAAGGCTCGATCAGGCCGAGATCGTCGAACGCCAGGTGCCGGATGGCTACCGCGGCCTTCTTGGCACTCACCCTGGCAAGACGCATGCCGTGGGCGAGCAGGTGTCGGCAGTCGGCCAGCTCGCAAGCGACGTACGCGCACCGGGCACCCTCAAGCCGGGATCCACCGTCTCCTCGCCGGCGATCCGCCCTCCCAGCAGCGAGCCAAGCGCGAGGTCGTCCATGTGGCCGAAGTGGTGCAACCGCACCTGACCCTGCCGGTCCAGGACGATGCACGAGGGCGTGCCCCGAAGACCGTAGCGCGTCATCGTCAGCGAGGCTCCACCGCGGCCGTCGGATTGGTCCACGCCGATCGGGAAGGACCAGCGGTACTCGTGGATGAAGGCCTGCAAGGCGTCCACCGTCATTACCGCGTGGTGCTCAATCACCGAGTGCAGCCCCACCACGGCCATATCGGAGGCCGGCAAGGCCTGGCGAACCCGCTCGGCCTGCGGCAGCCCGTACGCCACGCAGCCTGGGCACAACATCTGGAAGGCGTGCAGCAGTACCACCCGACCGCGCAGGGACTGCAGCGTGACGGGTGCGGGGGTGTTGAGCCAGGTGCTGACCTGCCACGGCGGCAGTTCGGGGAAGGCGTCGTTCATCGGAATGGCCACGGGTAACTCCAATCAGATGGGCTGGCCGATGGCAAGGCCGGCCCTTGTGCTTCGCTCAGGCGGCGCGGGGCAAGGACACCTTCGGGAAATCGACCGGCACGTCCAGCGCCAAGTTCACGTAGTTGGTGAACAGGTTCAGCGCCACGTGCGACACGATCTCGACGATGCCCTCGTCGGTGAAGCCCGCCTCACGCAGGCGGCGGACATCATCGCCGCTGACCTGACCGCGCTGCTCGACGAGCTTGAGCGCAAAGGGCAGTGCGGCATCGGTCTTCGGGTCAATGGCGTGACCGGCTTGCGCAGCGGTCAATAATTCCTGGGCCGTGGCACCGGCCTTGCGGCCTAGCACCGTATGCGCGGCCAGGCAGTATTCGCATTCGTTGCGATTGGCGACGGCAACGGCGATCTGCTCTCCGCGCTTGGCCGGGATGCTGCCGCCGCCGAGCGCGCCGAACGAGCCCCACATGCTGCGCAGTGCCGCCGGCGAGTTCGCCACGGCGCGGAACATATTGGGCACGGTGCCGAATGCCTGCTGGATCTGCGACAGGGTCGCGGCGCGCTCGGCGGTGGTCTGAGTGGAATCGATCTGTTGTTTGCCGAAGCCGACCACGTGCGCTGCGGCTCGCGCCTCTTGGCCGACCGGCTGTTCGAGGTGGTGCTGATCCAGCTGCTGCGCTGGATCATTGATCATCCCCAGGCAGTGGGCGTGAGCAGCGGTCTGGTGATGGGCCTGAGCGACCCGCGGCTCGCGCGCGCGCTGGTCGCTCTGCATGGGGCGCCGCAGGATGACTGGACGCTGGCACGGATGGCTGCCAAGGCCGGAATGTCGCGCAGCGCGTTCGCCGAGGCCTTCAAGACCGTGACCGACTGGCGCCTCACCGTGGCTTCAACGCTGCTGCGTGCGGGCCAGCCGCAGAAACTCGTGGCGGTCGAACTGGGATTCTCGTCGGCGTCTTCGTTGAGCCGTGCGTTCAGACAACGCTTTGGTAGGGCTCCCCGTGAGTGGCTCGCAGCGCAGGCCTAAGTTCCTGACGTTACCAGAGCGTAGCTTGCATCCAGCAGGCGGCGATGATCGAAGGGCGCTTCTGGGCGCTCTTGAGGTTGTTGCGCGCGGCGGCGTGCAGCACATCGAGGTTTGGCCGGACAGAAGTTGGCCATGGCGTGTCGCTTCAGCCAGGCCCACAGGTACTCCACTGGATTGAGGTCGGGCGCGTACGGGGGCAGGAAGGCGATCTGGATATCGCCGCCTGGAACACCCGGAGCTGACGATCTTCCTTTGGAATGGCCTCGTCCGGGCCGGCCAGCGCCGCGCGCACCATGGCCGGATGGAAGAGGAAGTGAAAATCACGCCGCGGGATGCGCACCTGCACCGCGTCGCCGGCCCGGCGGGTCTCGTGCCACGTGCCCAGCGGATCGCGGCGCAGCGCCCGCACCAGCGGCCAGCCAAGCCGCTGTGCGGCAAAGCACACGCCCTGTGTGGGTGGCGCATACGCTGCGCTCGCGCCGACGCGTAGCGGCACCTCATCGCCGGTCGCCGGGATCGATGCAGGGTTGGTGGAAGTGGGCTGAATCGGGGCCATCCAAGAAAGATCGTAACCCCTCCCAATGACCCTGGAACATGCGTTCACAGCGAACGGCGCGGGATGGAATCTCGGTGTTGGCAAAGAGTGTCCCAGATCTAGAAAAGCCGCCTGAAAGATCGCCGCGTATCGAGACACGCCTCCGCCGACATTTCCTACGCGAACGATCGGCACAGCATGGCGTACGCCCGGCCGTGCACCACAAGGGCAGACTGATTAGCCTTTGGATTGACGTCCGTGGAAGGAGCTTGCAATGAAAGAAGTGCCGCGCAAAAGCCGCCAGCATGCCGTAGCCTGCATCGCCAGTGCCATCACGCTATTGCCATGGCCGTCCGCGGCTGCAACGCCGAGCCGCCTTAAGCCAACGCCCGCCGTTGCCGTAGGACCCTTCTATCCGCCGCGTCCTGCCGGCCTGCCATTCTTCAGCGCCCGTCCGCTGAGCCCGCTTCCCATTGGCAACGACCTGACCATGGGCCGTGGTGGTTGCCTGGCTGAAGGCGACCGGATATTGATCAGCGGGCGGATACTCAGCACGGCAGGTAGGCCAATGGCCGGCGCCCTGGTCGAGATCTGGCAGGTTGACGCCCGCGGACACTATGCGGTGGAGACCAGCGCGGATCGCGATCCTGGATTCACCGGCTAAGGCACGCAGATTGCCGACGAAGCTGGCCACTACATGTTCAAGACCATACGGCCTCGCGGATATGGGCGCTATGGTGGCCTGATCAAGCGTGCGGCGCACATTCACATGCGTGTCTCCCTACAGGGCCAGACACCGCTGGCCACAGAGATTTGGTTTGCGGGCGAACCTGGCAACGAACGCGACACGTTCGTGGGGCGCGTTGCCGATACCGAATTGCGACAGCGCATGCTTGTCCGGTTGACCTCGGGCAGCGATGCGATGCAGACCGGCGTTTTCGACGTTGTGCTTGCCGATACCCCCTCGACCGCTTATCCCCCGCCATGAGCGACACCGTCCGCGGCTCGAGCCGCTTGCGTATCAACATTTACAAGGGAGTGATTTGAACTCATGAAGACGATCTCAGAGTATCTGCGGCGTGCCTTGGGGCGAGGGTGGATGGCCGGTGTCTTGTGTCTGGCGACGCTGGTGATGTTTGGCTATCTGGTTCCGACTGAGATCGCTGGCATCACCCGCAACGGCACTCTTGCGCCAAGGATCCTGGATGAGTACATGTTTGGCTGGACCACCGCGGACGCCAGGGCACTCTTCGAGGCGATCGGCAGCTCTGGCCGCGACGCATATCAGCGCTTTTACCTGACCCTGGACTTCTGGTTCCCCGTGCTGACCGCTGCGCTCTTTATGGTGAGCGTGCTGTCACTGGTTTTTCCGACCGGATCAGCCTGGTCACAAGTCAACCTGTTGCCCTTGGGCTTCTACTTTCTCGACGTGGCCGAAAACCTAACCCACTTCACCATGGCTGGCGCATATCCAACACAGCCTGCCTTGCTGTGGGCGGTAGGGCCCGCGTTCACAATCGGCAAATGGTTTCTGATTTTTGCGTCGATCCTGCTGGCTTTGACGGGAGCTTTGGGCCTGCTTCGCAAGCGACTGGCGCGAGCCGGTACAACCGTGCGCTCGCCGCACGAGCGGTGATACAGGGCGAATTCAACCCCTATGCCAACCGGGAATCCGACCGCTTCCCTGACTTGGGTCCGGACAGCCAAAAGCCGTGACCTGCGATGCCGCCGAAAACGCGGTCAAGTGCGTTCCCGCGGTAGCGTTCGAGAAAGGGCTAGACTACGTAAAGAGGACCTATCGCGTGTCCCGCCTTGCCCATCTGCTGCACAGGCTGCCGGGTCATGGCTGCGCCTCGACGATCCGCTTGGGGGGTTCTGGGAGCGCGCCGGGCCGTTGGCCCAGCGCGCGCTGCACTACACTCCTTCCACAGGAAACCCGCCCATGCGCAGTACCCTTCCCAGCGTCTGCACCCTCGACTGCCCAGATACCTGCAGCCTGCAAGTGAGCGTGGAGGACGGGCGCATCACCCGCGTGCGAGGATCCCACGCCCTGCCCTACACCGACGGCGTCATCTGCGGCAAGGTCGCGCGCCACACGGGGCAGTGGGTCCACGGCCCCCAGCGTCTGCTGCACCCGCTGCGCCGCGACGGCCCCCGCGGCAGCGGCCGGTTCGTTCCCATCAGCTGGAGCGCGGCGCTGGACGAGATCCACGCCCGCAGCACCGAGGTGATCGCCCGCCACGGCCCGCAGGCGGTGATGCCGCTCAACTACGCCGGCCCCCACGGCATGCTCGCGGGCGACAGCATGTCGCTGCGATTCTTCCACCGCCTGGGCGCCAGCCAGCTCTACCGCGGCTCGCTGTGCGGCGCGGTGCGCCGCGAAGCCTGGGTGGGCACCTACGGCGCGGTGCCCGGCATCGGCCCGGAGGCCGCCGCCGGGGCAGCGCTGAACGTGGTGTGGGGCAACAACGCCACGGTCACCAACCTTCACCTGGTGCGCGCCATCACGCAGTCGCGGCGCGCTGGAGGCCGGCTGGCGGTGATCGACCCGCTGCGCACCCGCATCGCCGAGCTCGCCGACCTGCACCTCGCACCACTGCCTGGCACCGACGTGCTGCTCGGCTTTGCCCTGGCGCTGGAGTTGCAGGCGCTGGGGGCCCACGACGCCGGCTTCATCGCGCGCCACATCCACGGCTACGGGGACTACATGGCGCGGGCGGCGAAGTGGCCTCTGGAACGCGCCGCTGCGGCCTGCGCCGTGAACCCCGAGGACATCCGCATGCTGGCCCGCTGGATGGCGCAGGCCGAGCCGCTGGTGCTGGCGCCCGGCAACGGCCTGGAGCGCGGGCGCAACGGCGGCAGCGGCGTGCGCGCGGCCATCGCGCTGCCCGCGCTACTGGGCCGGCTGGACGCCCGCAGCGGCATTGTGCTCGGTGCAGGCTTCGCTTTCCCTCGGGCGAGCGCGGCCCTCACCCGGCCGGACCTGCTGCCTCCCGGCACCCGAACGCTGAACCTGCTCGACACCGGACGGCTGCTGCTGGAGGACCCGGTGGACCCGCCCATCCGCGCGGTGTTCATCTACAACCACAACCCCGTGGTGGTGCTGCCCGACCAGGAACGCGTCATCCGCGGGCTGGCGCGCGAGGAAATCTTCACCTGCGGCATCGAGATCGCCATGACCGAGAGCATGGCCTTCTGCGACATCGTGCTGCCGGCCGCCGGCAGCTTCGAGAGCCCCGATCTTTACGCTGCCTATGGCCAGCACTGGCTGCAGCGCGCCGAGCCAGTGCTGCCGCCGCCGGGCGAGGCCCAGCCCAACACCGAGATCTTCCGGCGGCTGGCGGCGCGCTTCGGCTTTCACGAACCGTGCTTCCGCGACGATGACGTTGCCCTGATGGACGCCGCCCTGGTTGCCGGCCATCCCCGCCTACGGGGCCAGCGGCCCAGCCAGTTGCCCACCGACCGGGCCTTGCGCATGAGCGCCGAGGACGGCACCCCGCTTGCGCTCATGGCCAACCAGATGCCGGCCACGCCCAGCGGTCGCATCGAACTGGCCTCGGATACGCTGGCGGCACGCTGGGGCGCCGGGCAGCGCCTGCCGGACTACCAGCCGGCCGAGACCGAGGGCCTGGCGCTCATCTCCCCCGCCTCGGACCAGCGCATTTCCTCCACCCTGCTCGGCCATGGCGGCAAGCCCGGCGAGGCGCCCGCGCTGCTGATGCATCCGCGCGACGCGCAGGCCCGGGGGCGCGGCTCCGTCCGCCGGGGGCGCGTTCGCAACGCGCTGGGCGAAGTGGAACTGCCGCTCACCATCACCGATCGCGTACCCCCAGGCGTGGTGTCCTCCGAAAAGGGCGCGTGGCTCGCCACCAGCCCCACGGGCCGCACCATCAGCTGCCTGGTGAGCGCCGAGCGGCGCAGCGACATCGCCGACGGCGCCTGCTTCAACGACACGCGGGTAGAAGTGGTCGCGGCCGGCTGAAGGGCGCGCGCTGTCTCGGGTTTCGCCGCGGCTCCGGACGCACGTCGGCGCTGCGCAGGCGGCCACTCAAGGGCCCCAGGTGCGCCGTCCAGGGCCCGTGCGGCTCTCGCCCACCCAGCCGCAGGAAAGGGCTCGTGCTGGCGGAGGGTGAGGGATTCGAACCCCCGGTGGGTTTCCCCACAACGGTTTTCAAGACCGCCGCATTAAACCGCTCTGCCAACCCTCCCGATTGAAGGATCATAGCCCACCGCAGGCTCAGGGCTCATTCCCCTGTTTGAGCAAGGGTTTGAAACTTGCCGCCCGTTCCAATAGTCTTATACCCGTCTTCAACCGCCCTCTGGGAGAAATACCTCTATGCAATCCGACCTTCGTGTCATGACCGCTGGCGCCGGCGCCTTGTCGGCCGAGCGCAACAAGGTCCTGCGCAATACCTACCTGCTGCTGGCGCTCACCATGGTGCCCACCGTCATCGGTGCGGTGGTAGGCATCCAGTTGGCGCCGCTGTTCTTCAAGCACCCCATCGTCGCCTCGCTGGTGATGCTGGGCGCCATGATCGGGTTCCAAATGGGGATCGCTCGCAACCGCAACAGCGGCCTTGGGGTGGCGTTGTTGTTGGGCTTCACATTCTTCATGGGTGCCTTCCTGGGCCCGGTACTATCGGTGGCTCTGTCCATGAAGAACGGCCCGCAGCTGATCGGCCTGGCGGCCGTGGGCACGGGGGGCGTGATGCTCGCCATGAGCACCATCGCCACCACCGTGAAGAAGGATTTCTCCTTCATGGGCAAGTTCCTGATGGTGGGCATGATCACGCTTCTTGTGATCGGGCTCGCGAACATGTTCTTCCAGTTGCCCGCCCTCGCACTGGTGCTGTCGGCGCTCACCATCGTGGTGTTCTCGCTGTTCCTGCTCATGGACGTGTCGCGCATCGTCAACGGCGGCGAGACCAACTACGTCATCGCTGCCACCGGCGTGTACGTCAGCCTGTGGGCGATCTTCTCCAACTTGTTGAATCTGCTCCTCGCCTTCGCCGGAAACCGCGAATGAGTTGAGACGCGTCAGCCGTACCGAAAGGCAGCCTGCGGGCTGCCTTTCTTTTTGTCGCTAGCGCTCGAAGCACGCCACCGATTCCACGTGGCTGGTGTGGGGAAACATGTTCGCCACGCCAGCCGCCTGCAGCCGGTAGCCCAGCACCTGAACCAGCACCGCTGCATCCCGCGCCAGAGTCGCGGGGTTGCAGGACACGTACACGATGCGCCCCGGCGGCGCACCCTCGAGCGCCTTCACCAGCGCGAGCGCGCCGTCGCGTGGCGGATCGATGAGCATGGC
>DAIPHN010000170.1:0-7737 GCA_036771335.1 Burkholderiales bacterium | reverse complement strand
CGGTGCCGCCCACCGTGATGCGAACGCCGTCCGGTGCGGCGGCGTCGGCCACGATTGCCGCCACGGCGTCTGCGAAGCGGGGGATACGGAGGAGATGTCCCTGCGGCAGTTCGCGGCCTTTCGCGCGGCGCGGAGCATTCCCTGAGCCGGGTTGCATCTTCAACGGAGCTTGTCGGCGCACGCCCGCCCGCTCGCGCGTTCATCCAGGCGCGCACGCTCGCAGGACCGGCGGTGAGCGCCTTGCCGCGGTGTGGCAGTGGCGGCTGACACGGTATTCTCGGCCGGTGCCGGCGGCGCGTCGTGCGCGGGTGCCTCGGTGGTACAGTGCCGGAGAGCGCTCTGGGCACCAAGCCGGCGCGCCAGGTTGACCAGCCTCGGAGCGGCCTATCCGCGGCTTCTTCGCTCGTCCCGTGACCCATTGTGTTCGCGCGTTCCGCCGCCATGAAATCACTGCACGCCTTTGACGTCGTTGGCGCCGTCGCCCGGGAGAGTCCGGCTCTCGCCAGCGCCATCGAGCTGCAGAGCCGCGGGCACTGGGAAGCGGCGCGGCGCGCCTTTCTGGCGTTGATGGATCAACCGCGCCTGATCATGCCCTGCCTGAATCAATTGGGCCTCATTGCCTTGAACCGCCACGAGCCGGCCCGGGCCGCGGAGCTGTTTCGCGCCACCATCGCTCTGGCGCCCCAGGAGCCGGTGGGTTACTGGAACCTCAGCACGGCGCTCGATCAGTCGGGCCGTGGGGCGGAAGCCATTGCCACCCAGGTCTCCCTTGCCTGTCTGCTGGACTTGACCCATGGCCGCCTCGATCTTGCCATCGAGGTCTACGAGGGCATCCTGCGGCGCGATCCGTGCAACTACGCCGCCCAGGCGAATCTGGGGACCGTGATGGCGCGATCGGGGCAGGTATTGCACGCCATCGACCATCTGCTGTCCGCCCTCCTGTTGTTCGGGCGGCTTTTCCCGCGGGTGTTGTCCTACGGCGAGCGCTTGATGGCCCGCCTGGACGGCTTGCTTCCGCCTGCGGCTGTGGCCCGGGCTCTTCCGCCCGGCAGGCCCAATGGCGCCATCGAAAGAATAGAATACGTGTTCACGTCCTTGGGCAAGGCGCTCGGTGAACTGTGCCGTCCAGAGGAATCGGAGCTCTGTCAACGCTGGGCGGTATCGCTGGCGCCCGGATATGCCCTGGCCCACTGGAATCTTGCCTTGGTGCTGCTGGCGCGGGGCGAGTTCGACGAGGGATGGCGGGAGTACGAATGGCGCTGGCACTGGCCCGAGTTTCCCGAGCCTCGGCGCCTGCTTCCGGTCGCCGATTGGCGCGGTGAATCGCTGGAGGGCAAACGCATTGTGGTGCTGGCCGAGCAGGGTTTGGGCGATGTCATGCAGTTCATACCCCTCGCGCAGCGGCTGACGAGGCAGGCGGCAAGTGTTGTGGTCGAAGTACCGCAGCCTCTGGTGCGCCTGATCGCCAACGCTTTCCCCGAATTCCAGGTCACCGCGCGGCCGGATTCACCGCTCGGACCCTTGGCCGTGAACGCGGCGCCCGACTACGCCGTGCCGATGATGAGCCTGCCGTGTCTGCTGGGCCTCCAGGCCGACGATCTGCCCTTGGCGACCGACTACCTGACTCCCTTGCCCGGCGCCGAGACCGTCTGGCGCGCGCGTATCCCCGCCGGCGGCGCGTTCAATGTAGGCGTGGTCTGGGCGGGTCGTCCTGCCTACCAGGAAGACAGCAAGCGCTCATTGCCTTTTTCGCTGTTGCAGATCCTGTTCGAGATACCCGGCACGCGCTGGTACTCCCTGCAAGTGGGTGCGGGGCGCGACGTCCAGGCTATGGGTGCCGTGCCGCAGCTGTTGGACGTGGGCGTGTTGCTAGGGGACTTTGCCGACACGGCCGCCGCGGTGGCGTGCCTTGACCTGGTGATAACCGTGGATACCTCCACGGCGCACCTGGCGGGGGCCATGGGGAAGCCTGTCTGGCTGTTGCTGCCGCGAGTGCCCGACTGGCGCTGGGGCAACGCGCGAGTGGCCGCCGCGTGGTATCCGCAGCTGCGGATGTTTCGCCAGCAGACGCCCGGCGACTGGCAACCCGTGCTTCAGCAGGTCGCTCATGCGCTTGCGGCTGCCGCGACGCCTGTCCAGTGAAGCTTTTCGTTTTTGCGGCCCATCGCCCGACAGCCTCCCCCACCAACCGTCAGAAGCGAAAGGCCACCCCAGCGGTTACGCCTCCAGCGGAAGACTTGGGTGAGCTTGTGCCGAAGTCGGTGAATTCCACGCGCAGGCTCACCCGGCTATCGAAGTCGTACTGCGCGCCTAAACCCCATAGCAGGCCAGTGCTGCTGCCGCTAATCGGGATGGCGGTCTGGCCAGGCGGAGTGGACGCGCTGACCGAGTTTTTCGAGGCGCCCAGCTTTGCATACAGGGAAAACCTTCCGGGATTCCACAAGTGGACCTTCGCGGCGGCATACGCACTGTGTCCGCGCGCGGTCAGATCGGAGGTGGCTTTGTTCACCTTGTAGGAAACAGTGTGGCGACCAATGTCCTGGTAGCCCAGCTCCGCGTACACGGGCAGGCCGCTTGCAATGGGCAGGGTGCCCAATCGCAACCCGGCGAACAGGCCCGCACTCACCCTGGCCTCATTATCCTTGGCTGTATCCAGTTCGTTGAAGCCGTCGGGCGTGATTGCCACGGCGCCCGCCGACACGCCCACATAGGCATCCCGCTCCGGGGCCGCTTCGGCCCGGATTACGGACAACAGCAGCAGGGCGCACAGCGTGCAGGCGCGCGGCATCGATTTTCCGGACATATCTGGTGCTCCAGGATGGATTGTGATGGGCTCTGATGGTCGCTGGCGGCCGGCGCGGAAAGTGCTGCATCGGCTGCGGTAACCTGACCTCGCGGACACGGCGTGCGCGTTAAATGGTCCATGCCAAAAGTCGCAACTCGATGGCCTGACGGTGTCGTCTCTGTGACATGACGGTGTCGGTGGTGGTGCGACTCGGTCCGGATCCGCGCCAGGCAGAGAGAAAATCATCCAGAATCGCCGCCATGCTGCGTATCGCCGTCATCGAGGACTCGCCCGAGGTGCTTGGGCTCGTTTGCGACGAGCTGCGCCAGTTGGCCTATGACGTTCGGACGGCCGGTGATGGCGAGCAGGGCCTCGCCCTGTGCCACGCCTGGCAACCTGATCTCGTGGTCCTGGACGTAATGCTGCCGGCACTCAACGGAATCGAGGTGCTTCGCCAGCTGCGCGCGGCTGGCTTCGTGGCGCCCGTCCTGTTGTTGACTGCCCGCGACAGTGAGGCCGATCGCGTGGCGGGCCTTGAATTGGGCGCCGACGATTACGTGGTCAAGCCCTTCAGCCTTCGCGAGCTCAGTGCCCGCGTGGCGGCGCTGCTGCGGCGCCACAAAAGGGGGGTCACGGCCGCGGCGCCCTCGCCAGTCGATGACGTCCGCAGCAGCGTGTTGTACGTGCTCGACTGCGAGATCGACCTCGCGCGCCAGCTGGTGCGCGTGGATGGAGAGCTTCGCACGCTGTCGGCGCGCGAGTTCTCCCTGCTGTGCTGTCTTGCCCGTGCGAGCGGCAGGGTGCTGACGCGCGAGTGGCTGCTGCAGCAGGTGTGGGGGCGCCACTACGACGGGGAGGATCGCGCGGTTGACACCTGTGTGCTGCGGCTGCGTGAGCGTCTCGGGCGCGACAGTGCGGTGGCGGCCGCCATCGAGGCTGTGCGCGGCGTGGGCTATCGCTTGCATTCGCGAGGGCGGTGACGGTGCGGGACGCCGACGCCGAGAGTGCTGGGCACCGCCCGCTGCCAACCATTCGCGACGAGGTGCTGCGTGCGCAACTCAGGCCGGTGCTGGCGCTGGCGCTGGCGGCCGCGGCCTTGATCGCTGCGCTGATCGTGGTCCAGTACGCGTGGCTGAGGATGCAGTCCGGCAACCCCCTGGACGATCTCGACCCGGACGAGCTCGGGCAGGTACTGCGGGCCGCCACGCCCGGGCAGTGGCCCGTGCTCACGCGGTGGGTGGCCGCCTACGGGCTGGGCATGACGGTGGACGGGCTGCCTGACCTGCCGTCCGGCCACGCCAGGTTGCCCGATGGCCAGCAGGTGCCCTTGTCGGACGTGCTGTGCACGGTCGTCGCGGGCCAGCGGGTGGACCCAGCCGATGGCAGGGTCCTTGGTCCCGTACCGCCAGCGTGGCAGGCGGCCATCGAGCAGTTGTCGGATCGGACCACGCTGCGCCTGACCCCGGTCGTGGGTGGCAGCGATGCCAGGGCGCAGGCCTGGCCCGCCGTCCTGATGCGGCTCGATGCCCAGCGCGTGGCAGTGCTCGCCAGCCCCGATTTCTCGATGGCGATTCCGGATCTCGCCGATCTGGTGTTGAAGGCCTTCATGTTCACTGGCGCCGCGGTGGCGGGGTTTGTGTCGCTGTTCCTGTTTCTTTTTCGGCGCCGGTTCGCCGCCCGCAGCGCGGAGCGCCTGAGCGCCCCGGTCGAGAGGCTGGCCGGGGCGGTGCGCCTGGCCGCCACGGGGCGCGATGTCTCGCGCCGCGTCGTCGTCGAGGGGCCGGCCGAGGTGGCGCAACTCGCGGCGGACTTCAATTGCATGCAGGAGCGCTTGGCTCGGGCGCTGGCCGAGCGTGAGCGCGTGATCCACGGCCAGCGCGACCTCGTGGCCTCGCTTTCCCATGAGCTGCGCACGCCGCTGGCGGTGCTACGCGGGCACGCCGAAGTGCTGTCCAGGGAGCCGGATAGCGCCGCCCGGGCGGTGGTGATGCTGCGCCAGATCGAGGATCTTCACTCGCTGCTGAGCGATCTGCTGGACATGGCACGCCTGGAGTCGATCGAGGCCACGCTTGCGCTGGACGATGTGCCGCTCACGGCGGTGGTCGAGGAGATGATCGAGCGGTTCGGGGCCTCGTCCTGGCGACAGGGGGTTCTGCTGCGGCCGGCGGAGACGCTTGATTCAACACTCGTGGCCAGGGCCGATCCGCGATGGTTGCGGCAGATCGTTGCAAACCTGCTCAGCAACGCGATTCGCCACACGCCCCAGGGCGGTCTTGTCAGGCTCGGCACGCAGCGTCGCGGGGCAGATGCCCTGGTGGTGATCGAGGATTCCGGTAACGGGCTGGACTCATCTCTTGCGCGAGACGACCTGACCAGCCGCTCCGCCGGCCTTGGATTGCGTGTGGTGCAAAGGCTGGCTGCGGCGATGCACGGATCGCTGTTGCTGGAGGCCACTGAGGACGGGGGCACCAGGGCAACGGTGAAGTTGCCGGCTTCGGCGCGCTAGCTGGCGGGGTGCGGGCTTCCCGGCTGGTCGCTGCCTGCAGCAGAGACCCTCGTGAGCCGCGTCGTTGAGAAGTTGGAGCAAGGTGCGCCTACCCGACATATGGCTTCGAGGTCGCGCCGTTAGCCGCTGATTAAACGAGATAAGGGCATGCGTAATTCCGCCAGCAACAGCATGCCCTAAAGGAATCCGCTTATCCGTCGATAACCAATTGTCTTGGACAAACAGCCAAGGCGTTAGACGTTGCCAGTGGGTCAAACAAATAAAGGATCAATAAATGAAGAGCCTTTTCAGTGCATTGCTGGGATCGCCGGGGGCACATATGGTGGATGCCAAGGGCGGGGTTGTTAATGGACAACAAGTTGCGGAGATGGCTGCGCGTCTTGCAGCGCTGGACCGGTCCCAAGCCGTGATCGAGTTCAAGCCAGGCGGCGAGATCGTCAACGCCAACGAAAACTTTCTCAACGCCGTCGGCTATACCCTCGACGAGATTCGCGGGCGTCACCACAGCATCTTCGCTGAGCCGGCGTACGCCCAATCGCCGGAATACCGCGCTTTTTGGGAAAAGCTCGACCGCGGCGAGTTTCACGTGGGCCTCTACAAACGGCTGGCCAAGGGCGGGCGCGAGATCTGGATTCATGCCAGCTACGTGCCGCTGCTGGACGCCCAGGGAAAGGTCTTCAAGGTGGTCAAGTACGCCTCCGATGTGACCGAGGCGCAGTTACGCGAGGCCGAGTTGCGCGGGCAGGTGCAGGCCATTGACAAGTCTCAGGCCGTGATCCAGTTCACCCTCGACGGTACGATCCTCGATGCCAACGCCAACTTCCTGCAGGTAGTGGGCTACACCCGTGAGGAAATCGTCGGCAAGCACCACAGCATGTTCGTGGAGCCCGCCTTCCGGCAGAGCGATGAATACCGCCAGTTCTGGGCGAAGCTGGCTGGTGGAAGATTCGACAGCGGCCGGTACAAGCGTCTCGGCAAGGACGGCAAGGTCGTGTGGATCCAGGCGTCCTACAACCCGATTCTCGATGCCACCGGCAAGCCCATCAAGGTGGTCAAGTTCGCCCAGGACATCACCGCACAGATCGAGGCCATGGCGCTGGACCAGGCCGTGGCGGAAATGCGGCAGTTGGTTCAGGGCGCCTTGGGCGGCGATCTTACCGGGCGCATTCCAACCGAGGGCAAGAAGGGCGACGTGCTCACCCTGAGCGGCAGCGTGAATCAGCTGGTGGACGAGATGGAGAAGATCGTGGCCCGCATGCGTGACTCGGCCGCCTCGGTCACCACGGCCGCCAGGGAGATATCCTCCGGCAACGCCGATCTGTCGAGCCGCACGGAGCAGCAGGCCTCAAGCCTGGAGGAAACCGCCTCCGCCATGGAGGAGCTCACCTCCACCGTGAAGCAGAACGCCGAGAACGCCCGGGAGGCCAACCAGCTAGCGGTCGGTGCCTCCGATGTGGCGGTAAGGGGCGGCGAGGTGGTGCGCCAGGTAGTGTCCACCATGGGTGCCATCTCCGACAGCAGCAAGAAGATCTCCGACATCATCTCGGTGATCGATGGCATTGCCTTCCAGACCAACATCCTGGCGCTCAACGCGGCGGTGGAAGCGGCCCGCGCGGGCGAGCAGGGTCGTGGCTTCGCGGGGGTGGCCACGTTGGGGCGCATTCTCGCCCAGCGCAGCGCCACGGCCGCCAAGGAAATAAAGGATCTCATCAGCGACTCGGTGGCGAAGGTTCACTCCGGCTCGAAACTGGTGGACGACGCTGGCAACACCATGGACGAGATCGTCGCCTCGGTGAAGAAGGTCACCGGCATCATGGCCGAGATCGCCGACGCGTCCCTGGAACAGAGCCGCGGCATCGAGCAGGTGAATGAAGCCATCACCCAGGTGGACGACGTGACACAGCAGAACGCCGCCCTGGTGGAGCAGGCAGCCGCCGCGGCCGAGAGTCTCGAAGAGCAGGCTCGCGCGCTGTCCGAGACGGTCTCGCGCTATCGCCTCAGCACCGGGGCCGCCGCTGAAGCGGAGGGTGCCCCCGCGCCGGGCGATTGGGAAGGCGACGAACGTCGTGGACCAGATCGCGCCAGGAACGTAAGCCGCATCGGCAAGAAGCCCAACGCCAAAGCGTCTGCGCCCTCCGCCGTGCGCGCACCCGCTGCCGGCAAGAAGGCCAAGGTGGCCGGGGGCAACGATGACTGGCAGGACTTCTAGGCGACGCCAGCCTTGCTGGAATCCATAACCCGACATGAGCAGGTACATACCATGACCCCACAGCAATTCATCGGCGCGCGTACCGCAGCGGTCGAGCGCAACCCCGGGGCCGCCGGGGAATTCCTTACCTTCCGCCTCGGACAGGAGGAGTACGGCATCGAGATCCTCAAGGTGCAGGAGATCCGCGGGTATGAGGCGGTCACCGCCATCGCCCGCGCACCGTCGTTCATCAAGGGA
>DAIPHN010000169.1:0-7860 GCA_036771335.1 Burkholderiales bacterium | reverse complement strand
TATCTCGATACCCTCTCCGGCGCCACCGGCACGGGGCTGGGCAACTACACCATCAGCTACGTCAACGGTGCACTCACCATCACCCCGACCACCATCCCCACCCTCACCATCCCCCCGCCCCAGCCCGCCCCCAACGCCAGCGATGGGGCGCAGATCGACATCAGCAGGCTCACCAGCGTGCCCAGGGCGGTGTGCCTGGATTTCACCCCTCATTCGGCTTCGGGCTGCTCTCGCCCCTGATCCCGCCACTAGAGCAGCACCTCTTTACTTGCCGCCAAGGCCGCCGGGGATCTGAGCCGGATCACCGGCGCGCCGTGCCCGCCCCTGCCAGCAGCACCTGGGAGCAGGCGGTGCCGAGTCCAGGACTGGGAGGCGGAATGGCGCGCTGTGGTTCGATCGCTCCAGGGGCGCGCACGCCTAGCAGTACCATATCGTCAGGGTCGCAAGTGGCAGACTCGCCGCGCCGCGGCCCTCCCCATCAAGGAGAAACACCGCACCATGAGCATCTCACCCGCGTTGTTGCAAGGGCTCGCAGGCGCTCTGCGCCAGCGTCGCGCAGAACTGCTGGCGCAGGTTCGCGCGGAACTGGCGGCTTCCGACGACCGGCACCTGTCGGATCTGGCGGGCAACGTTCACGACGCGGGCGATGAGTCGGTGGCCGATCTGTTGGCGGACCTGGACGCGGCGCGCGTGGACTGGCAAGTGCAGGAGTTGCGCCAGATAGAGCAGGCGCTGGGGCGCGTGGCCGAGGGCCAATACGGCGTGTGCGGCGACTGCGGCGAGGACATCTCCTTGCCGCGCCTGCAGGCCCAGCCCGCCGCCAGCCGCTGCATCGGCTGCCAGGATCGCCACGAGCACGCCACCGGCGCTGCCGCGGCGCCGCGCCTTTGAGCGGCGACAATTCGATCGCACCATGATCCATCACCTGCTCATCGCCCAGAAGCCCTTGCCCCAGGGCCTGGAGTTCCACTACGCGGAGGGCTCGACACCCGAGCGCGCGCTGTGCGGCGAGCCGGTAAGCCCCACCCAGATTCCGCCTGCCTTCTACGGCGTGGACTCGGCCATCGAGGGGCGCTGGTGCCTGCGCTGCGAGGCGCTGCAACGCCGCACCGCGGCGCTGGCCGCCGGAGCGACGGAAGCCGAGGGCGACGCACCCGGCGTGTAGTTGCGCTTCAGAACAGGCCCGAGCGCGCCAGCGCGGCGGCCGCGCTGCGCGACCAGGCGCGAATGATCTGGGTCTCCACGCCGGGATTGTGGTACCACTGCCCCAGGCGCTCCACGCGGCCCATGATCTTTTCCGCGGCAAAGAAGGCACTGCGCTCGCGCCCCAGTTGCTCGGCGTCGCGCCGGTCAATGAGGAAAGCCGCGAAATCCATGCCGGCGCAGGCCTCCAGCTGGTGCACCTGCTCGTCCGCCCCGTCGGCGCCGTCCACGCTGCCGTAACACGCGCCCACCATGCGCTCCATCTCGGCGGGACCGCCCTGCCGATAGCCGGCCACCACGGCGCCCACGGCGGCTTCGATGTTGGCCTCGTGGTCCCAGTCGGCGGCGGGGGCGCTTGCGGCCCAAAGGGCGGCGAGAACGCCAGCGAACAAGATGGGCGACTTCATGACGGAGCTCCTGGCTGTCGACGATGCATCAACATTGCCAGCCGCGCGCCGGGCTGGCAAATCGCGATCGCAGCACCGCGCAGCGGGCGTGGCGCCGGACGAGGCACAATTCGACTCCCGCCCCTGCCCGCAAACACCCCATGGACGAGGAAGAAGACCACCATCCGCGCTTCGTGGTGGGCATCCACCAGAGTGATGCCGCCACCCGCGCCCACCAGCTGTTCCTGGACGGCGAATTCCAGCCCATGGCCTCGCTCGAACTGCGAACGCTCCAGCCCCGGCCCGGCTGGCTCGAGCACGATGCCGCCCAGCTGCTCGCCGACCTGCGCCAATGCCTGGACTACGCTCAGGGCGCCGATGCAGTAGCTCTTGCCCATCAGGGCGACGCCGTGATGGCCTGGAACGGTGCCACCGGCGAACCGTTGTGCAACGCCATCGCGGGCATGGACCTGCGCGCGCGGGCGCACGGGGCGGCGCTCTCGGCGGAGGGCGCCGGGGCGCTCGTAACCGGGCGCGCCGGCTTGCCCCTCGACCCAGGGCTTCCCGCCTTGAAGCTGCGCTGGATTCTCGACCATGTGCCCGAAGCAGGCCTGCTCGCCCGCGATGGCCGGCTGCGGCTGGGCACGGTGGACGCTTTCTTTCTGGACCGCCTGTGCGGCAGCTACGCCAGCGACCCCACCACGGCCTCGCGCACCGGCCTGATGAACCTGGACACCGGCCAGTGGGATACCGAGCTGTGCCGGCTGTTCGGCGTACCTGCGGAGCTGCTGCCGCCCATCGTGGCCACGGTGCACGAGCACGGCACCATCCGCGGTACGCGCCTGCCGCTGACGGCCAGCGTTGCGCAGCCCCAGGCCGCCTTGATGGGTCATGGATGCCACGCCCCCGGCGAGTCGTGCATGAGTTTCGGCGCCAGCGCCTTCTCCCTTGTGGTGGCAGGAGAAGCCCCGGTGTGCACCGGCGAGCCCGGCGTGCTGCCCACCGTGGCGTGGAAACTGGGCGCGCGCACTGCCTACGCGCTGGAGGCCCGCGTCCTGACGGCCGGCTCGGCGCTGGAGTGGGCCAGGAGCCTGGGGTTGTTTTCCTCGGTGCACGAGTTGCGCGCCATCGGCGGGACTTCGGCGCTGGAACGCGGGCTGGTTTTCGTGCCGGCGCTTTCGGGCCTCGCGAGCCCCTATGGCGACCGGGATGCGGCCGGCCTGTGGCTCGGCATGGGACCGGACACCCGTGCTGCGGACCTGCTGCAAGCGGTGCTCGAAGGCGTGGCGCTTTGCGCCGCCGAGGCACTGGACGCCCTGCGCCGAGGCGCGCGACTGCAGGGCTGCGTCCGGGTGGATGGCGCTCTCACGCTGGTGCCGTACTTCCGCGAGTTCCTGTGCCGCGCACTGGGCCGTTGCGTGACGGTGGCCTCCACGGCCGACCTGACGGGCCTGGGGTGCGCCCAGTTCGCGTTCGTGGGCGCGGGCCACGGTCCTCTGGAAACGCTGCCGCCACTGCCGCCACCTGATCATGTGCTACAGCCCGATGAGCCATTACCGCCACGGTCGCGGGCGCGTTTCGCCACGGCGGTGGAGCGGGCACGGGGGTGGCGTGCGCTGTAGCGCCGCGACGCTTGTCCAGGACGATCCGCCTGGCGATCCCCCGCCTGAGGCTCACGGCAGCCCGCTTGTCCTGCGCCGGGCTGGACAGAAACAAAATCCGGTCGACGCACGCTTCCTCGGGACGTATGCTGACTCACGAGCGTGCGGTGCGGCGTCGGGCGGCAACGCTCCGGCGAGGGGGGCGACAGATGATCGATTCACCGGGCGACGATTCAGATTCCCGCGGTTGGGGGGGCGCACCCCGGGATCCCACCGAAGGGCAACACCGGGCAGAAGGAGCGCCGCCAGCAGGCCAGGCGGGTTGCGCGCGCACCGACGCCCTTTCCGGTCAGCAACTGGGCTGGCTCATGGCCACCATCGAGGGTGACGTGGTTCCACGCCTGCTCGGCGCGCACCGGCGCATGGGAAACGCCGAGGCGCTGCACCGGTTCCACACCCACACGGCGCCCGAGGGCGCCGTGGATCACCTGGTGGCGCTGCTGCTGGAGGATCGCGTGGCCGATGCGGCCGCGTGGCTGGAAAAGCTGCTGGACGGCGGCACTTCCGTGGAGTCGGTGTACCTGGCCATCCTGCAGCCGGCGGCGCGCCGCTTCGGCGAGCGCTGGGAGCAGGACACCTCCGACTTTACCCAGGTGACCATCGCCCTGTGGCGCCTGCAGGAGCTCATGTACGGCCTGCACGCGGCCTTCCTGGACGATGCCATCCCCGGAGTGCAGGTACGTCGCATCCTGCTCACGCCCGCCGCAGGCTCGCAGCACACCTTCGGCATGCTCATGGTGGCGGAATTCTTCCGCCGCGCCGGCTGGGCCGTGTGGGGTGATCCCACGGCTACCGAGCGCGATGTGGCGGCCACGGTGCGCGAGAGCTGGTTCGAGGTGGTGGGCATTTCCCTGGGCATCGTGGACCACCTGCCCGCGGCCGCCAGCACGGTGCGCGCGGTGCGCAAGGCCTCGCGCAACCCTGACGTGGTGATCCTGCTGGGCGGTCCGGCCATGCTGCGGCACCCCGAGTTCGTGGCGCTGGCGGGCGCCGACACCATGGCCCTGGATGCGGCCGAGGCCGTGGCCGTGGCGGAGCGTCTTGTGCCGCGTCCGCCAGCGGCCACGGCGACCAACTAGGCCGCGTCGAATCCGACCACGACACGCGCCTCAACCCAGGCGGTCAGCGCGGCACCAAGGTCGAAACGCGCATCGGCGGCAAGCGCCCTGTCCAGGCAACGGGCCAGCGGACACCCGGCCGTTGCGGCATGCAGGAACGCGAGCGGCCCCGCCTCCGTCGGAACCGCCACGGCCCGCCACGCAGGGCGCTGCACCAGCGCGTGGTGCGGGCCGGGGGCGAAGTCCACCTCCATGATGCCGGCGTGATCGGGCTGATGCACCGCCCAGATGCGCGTCACCGGATAGTCGGAGGTGACGATGGCACAGGCCGGATGCAGCCGCAGGCGCAGGCAGGCCTGGGCATGGGGCGGCACGGCGCCAAGCACCGCCAGATCCAAGGCCGGCGGGTCGGCGGCGTAATGGGCGCGGTGCAGCGCCCACTCAAGGCGTGCCATGTCGGGCAGATAGGGCAGCTCCCGGGCAGGTGCGAAGCCCGCCAGGAATTCGGCAAAGGCCGCGCCATGGCCGTTGAGGTTGCCGCTGTCCGAGGGCCTCGTGCGGCGGTACTCCCGGGCCAGGGCCGCGAAGGATTCGTCGCCCACCAGTTGCCGGACCACGGGGAAGGCGGCCTCCAGTGCCTTGCGCGCGGCTGACAGGCTGTTGTTGCGGTAAAGGGCGAGGCGCCGCTCCAGGTCGGCCCCGGGGTGCAAGAGCCCGGGCGGCGGAGCCGCGCCGCGCAGCGTCTCGGCGAAGGCCGCCTGCAGGGCGGCAAGCTCAGCCACGGGCACGTTCCACCGCAGGCGCCGGAGCATCGAGAATTGCCTGGGCGCGCCGCGCCTCCTCCAGCAGCACCGCCAGCGGCGGCAGCCCGTTGTCCCACTCCACCAGTGTGGGGATCGCGCCCAGCCGCGCGCGGGCCTGCGCGTACAGCGCCCACACCGCCTCGCACACCCGCGAGCCGTGATCGTCCACCAGCAGGCCGCCCAGGTCGGTGTGGCCGGCGAGATGGATCTCGCCCACGGTGCCGGGCACCACCCGGGCCAGCGCGGCGGCGGCATCGGTGCCGTGATTCACGGCGTTGACGTACAGGTTGTTCACGTCCAGCAGCAGCCCGCAGCCAGTGCGCGCCGCCAGTTCCGCCAGGAACTCCATCTCGCCCATGGCCGAGCAAGCCCAGGTGACGTAGCTCGAGACGTTCTCCACCAAAATGGGGCGGCCGAGGCGATCCTGCACCCGGGACACCCGGGCCACCATGAGCGCCAGGGCCTCCTCCGTAAAGGGCATGGGCAGCAGGTCATTGAAATGCTCGCCGCCGCTGGCGCCCCAGCACAGGTGCTCGGACACCAGCGCCGGCTCGATGCGCGCCGCCAGCGCCGCGAGCCGCTCCAGGTGGCCCTGCCACGGACCCTCGGCGCTGCCCAGGGACAAGCCCACGCCGTGCAGGCTCACCGGGCAGCGGGCGCGCACCCGCTCCAGCACGTGCAGGTCGAACCCGCCGTCGCCGAAGTAGTTTTCGCTGTGCACCTCCACCCAGCGCGCGGCGGGATCGCCGTGCAGGAAATCGTCGTAATGCCCGGCGCGCAGGCCGATGCCCGCGCCGCTGGCGGCACAGGCGGGCAAGGCCGAGGAAGGTGGCATGTTGGTGTGCGGGCAACCGCGCCGCGGGGCTATGGCGTTGTCGGCGTCCCGGGGCGCGGCCGGCTCTACATCTTCACGTACTTGAGCTTGCCGCCCAGTTGCTCGCAGGTGCCCTTGGGCACGAATTTCCACTCCTCCGGGGCGTTGTCGGCCTTGGCCTGGCCGGCGCAGGAATGGGTGCCCGTGGCGCTGGCGCAGTCGTTGCTGCCCTTCTTGGCCACGCCGTAGCACTTTTCCTTGCCGTCCTTCTTGACGTCCTTCATGTCATCGGCGGCCAGCGCGCCGCCAGCGCAGGACAGCGCCACCAGGCCCGCCAGGGCGGAACGGATGATGAAGGGATGATCCATGGTGCCTCCTCGGTTGTTGAACGGGGCTTGCCCGGGATGGACTGCCGCGCCAGGCGGATTCAACCACAGACGGCGGGCCTGCACGCGTGAGGAGCAATGCGGCGCGGGGGACGCGATGCGCGCACAATCACGCCATGGATGCCACACTTCTGCTAATTGGCGCCACGGGCCTGGTGGGCCGCGCCACGCTCGCGCGGGCGCTTGCCGAGCCACGCGTGGGACGGGTCGTCGCCCCCACCCGGCGGCCGCTGGCAGCCGCCGCGCGGGTGGAAAACCCCGTGGTGGACTTCGCAGCGCTGCCCAAGGGGGCGCCGTGGTGGCGCGCCGATGCCGTCATCTGCACCCTGGGCACGACGCTGCGCCAGGCGGGTTCGCAGACGGCGTTCCGCCAGGTGGACCACGATCATGTGATGGCCGCCGCCCGGCTTGCCCGTGCCGCCGGCACGCCCTGCTTCGTGCTCAACTCCTCGCTGGGCGCCGATCCGGCCGGCTCCACCTTCTACCTGCGGGTGAAGGGCGAACTGGAGCGCGACCTGCGCGGCCTGGGCTTCGACTCCTTCACCACCGTGCGGCCGTCCTTTTTGGACGGCGGGCCGCGCCCCGACAAGCGCCCCGGCGAGGCAGCCGCGCTGTGGGTCGGCCGCCTGCTGGGGCCGCTGCTGCCCCGGCGCATCCGGCCCGTGCCCGTGGAGCGGGTGGCCGCGGCGCTGCTCGAGGCGGCGCTGGCGGCGCCGCCGGGCTTCCACGCGGTGGAATCGGAGGCGCTGCACCCGCCCTGAAACAGCGCCGGAATCAAATACCCGCTGGCGTTGTCAACGCCGCGCTCCCTGCCCCGGGCGCACGCCCGGATTCCCACCCCGTCCCCTGCGAGACCACCATGCCCATCCTCAAAGTCAACGGCAAGACCTTCGATGTGAACGTGGAGCCCGACATGCCACTGCTGTGGGTGTTGCGCGACGAACTGGGCCTCACAGGCACCAAGTACGGCTGCGGCGTGGCCGCATGCGGCGCCTGCACGGTGCACCTGGACGGGCAGGCCATGCGCGCATGCGTGCTGCCGGTGGCGGCCGCCGAGGGGCGTGACATCGTCACCATCGAGGGCCTGTCGCCCGACGGCAACCACCCCGTGCAACGTGCCTGGGTGGCCCACCAGGTGCCCCAGTGCGGTTATTGCCAGAGCGGCATGGTGATGGCCGCCGCCGCGCTGCTGGAGAACACCCCGAAGCCCACCGACGCCGACATCGACGCCGCCATGACCAACATCTGCCGCTGCGGCACCTATGTGCGCGTGCGCGAGGCCATCCGCCTCGCGGCCGACGTGGCCCCGGCCCGGAGCTGAACACCATGCACGCCATCCACAACCCGAATCGCCGCGCCTTCCTCGTCAAGTCCGCCGCCGTGGCTGGCGGCCTCGCCCTCGGCGTGCGCGTCGCGCCTGAAGCCGCCGCCGCCGATGCCGTGGCCGAGATCACCCACTGGGTGGTCATCGAGCCCGACGACACGGTGATCGTGCGCATCGCCCGCTCCGAACTGGGCCAGGGCACCTTCACCGGCCTGCCCATGCTGG
>DAIPHN010000168.1:0-7974 GCA_036771335.1 Burkholderiales bacterium | reverse complement strand
CATCCTCGGGGATGCCGGCTTCCACCTTGCCCACCAGGTCGGCGCCCACGTCGGCACCCTTGGTGAAGATGCCGCCGCCCAGACGCGCGAAGATCGAAATGAGCGACGAACCGAAGGCCAGGCCCACCAGCGCGTGTGTGGCTTTTCCCACGTCCATGCCCATGCCGGTGAGGACGGCGTAGTAGCCCGCAACGCCAAACAGCCCCAGGCCCACCACGAGCATGCCGGTGATGGCCCCGCCTCGGAAGGCTACCGCCAGGGCCGCGTTGATGCCGTTGTTGGCGGCCTCGGCGGTGCGCACGTTGGCGCGCACGGAAACGTTCATGCCGATGTAGCCCGCCAGCCCCGATAAAATGGCGCCTACGGCGAAACCCACGGCCGTGCCCGTGCCCAGGGCGATCCAGAGCACGATGAGCAGAACCACACCCACCACGGCGATGGTGGCGTACTGTCGGTTGAGGTAGGCCTTGGCGCCCTGTTGTATGGCGGCGGCGATTTCCTGCATGCGGGCGTTGCCGGCCGGTTGTCGCATGATCCACTGGGTCGAGACGATCCCGTAGAGCACGGCCGCGACAGAGCAGGCGAGCGCGATGATCAGTGCTGAAGACATGGAGTTCCCCTGAAGCCTATGGAGGCTGTTCTTCGTTTCGAACGGAAATGACCCGGGCAATGCCCCGGCCGGGCTCGATGGGCCAACCGACTCTGCTGCGGCCCTGCTGCCGGCACCCCGCCCCTGTTTGGCGGGCCTTCTGAACGCCGGGCTGACACGTCCCGACCCGGTCATCCCTCGCGGGAAGCTGGCCAGGAACGAACAAGCAACCGCGGATTCTAGCGGCTCGGCTGCGTCCGGGAAACCCGCATCCAGGCCGTCCCGCTGGTTCAGGGGGTATAGGCGGTGGTCAGGCGCCGGGGCACCGCTGCATTCTTCAGGCGCACGTAGCGTGGCAGGCCGTCCCGGTAGGGGGGCGGGTCTTCGCCGCGAATAAGCGGACGAAGGTAGGTGCGGCAGGCTTCGGTGATGTGAAAGCCGTCGCGGGTGATGTAATTGCGCGGCATCTTCTTTTCCACGTTTGCCACCTTGTTCAGGTCGGCCACGCCGATGCTCCAGCGATACGGGGCGTCGCTGCGGCGGACGATGGCGGGCATGACCGCGTTGTGTCCCTTCAGGGCCAGTTCCACCGCAGCTTTGCCCACGGCGTAGGAGTGGGCGAGGTCAGTCTTGGAGGCCAGGTGCCGGGCGGCGCGTTGCAGGTAGTCGGCAACCGCCCAGTGGTACTTCAGCCTGAGACGCTCCTTGACCAGGCCGGCCAGAAAAGGCGCCACGCCGCCGAGCTGCGCGTGCCCGAAGGCGTCCCGCAGGCCGGTCTCCGACAGAAAGGCGCCGTCCGCGCCGCGCAGGCCCTCGGAAACTCCCACTACGCAGTGACCGTGGCGCCTGACGGCATCGTCCACCCGGGCGAGGAATGCGTCGGCGTCAAAGGCGATCTCGGGAAACAGCAGCGCATGGGGGGCCTCGTCCTCGGCCTCGGCGGCGAGGCCCATGGCGGCTACCGTCCAGCCCGCGTGCCGGCCCATGGCCTCGAGAATGAACACGCGGGTGGAGGTGCGCGCCATGGAGGCGACGTCGAAACCCACCTCGCGTACGCTCACCGCCAGGTACTTCGCCACCGACCC
Source organism: Burkholderiales bacterium (assembly GCA_036771335.1). Classification (GTDB taxonomy): domain Bacteria; phylum Pseudomonadota; class Gammaproteobacteria; order Burkholderiales. The sequence continues at coordinate 6,300 of DAIPHN010000168.1, read as the reverse complement.
GAAGCCGGGGGAGCAATCCGTGACGGGAAGGTCGTTGTCCATGGTCTTTGGCACGTGAATCGCCTGGATGGGGTAGCCCATGGACCGGGCAAGCTGCGAGACCTTGAGGCATGTGTCGGCCGAGTCACCCCCGCCGTTGTAGAAAAAATAGCCGATGTCGTGCGCGCAGAACACCTCCAGAAGCCGTTCGTAGGGGCGACGATCCTCTTCGAGGGGCTTGAGCTTGTAGCGCGCCGAACCAAAGGCGCCCCCAGGTGTGTTGCGCAAGGCCGCGATGGCCGCTGCGCTTTCCTGTCCGGTGTCTATGAGGTCCTCGGTGAGGGCGCCGAGGATGCCATCGCGGCCAGCGAACACCTTGCCGATGCGGGCGCGGTGGAGCCGGGCGGTTTCGATGACGCCCGCGGCCGAGGCGTTGATCACTGCGGTCACGCCGCCGGACTGGGCGTAGAAGGCGTTGCGTTTCCCCGGCCCTGTCATCAGCGCTTCCCTCGAAATCGTTGCCAGGAGCAAATTTGACACCAGCCGGCCGGCGCTACGAAAGCGCCGCCAGCACCTTGGCCTTGATTTCCTCCACCGAGCCCACTCCGGCGATGCGGCTGTAGCGCGGCGCGCCGGGCTGCCCGCTGCGCGCCCAGTCGAGGTAATAGTCCACCAGCGGCCGGGTCTGGCCGTGGTACACCTCAAGACGCTTGCGCACCACGACCTCGCGATCATCGTCGCGCTGAACCAGCGCCTCGCCGGTGAGATCGTCCTTGCCGGCCTCGCGGGGCGGATTGAACAACACGTGGTAAGTGCGACCCGAGCCGGGGTGCACGCGCCGGCCAGACATGCGACGGATGATCTCGGTGTCCTCCACGTCGATCTCCACCACGTGGTCGAGGGCCACGCCAGCGGCCTTCATGGCCTCGGCCTGGGGGATGGTGCGAGGGAAGCCGTCGAACAGGAACCCCTGAGCGCAATCGGGCTGGCGCACGCGTTCCGACACCATGCCGATGATGACCGTGTCGGGAACGAGGCCGCCGCTGTCCATGTGCTTCTTGGCCTCGAGGCCGAGTGCCGTCCCGGCCTTGACCGCGGCGCGCAGCATATCGCCGGTGGAGATTTGCGGGATGCCGAACCGCTCGACGATGAAGCCGGCCTGCGTGCCTTTGCCCGCGCCGGGTGCTCCCAGGAGGATCACTCGCATTTCGAGTCCGTGAAGAGTTCGATGGTGGTGTGCGTGGCCATCGACTCACAAGTCGCGGCAAACGCGATTATAGGCGAGGGGCCCGTCCGGGCCCGCCCCCGGCGGCCTTCAGGCCGACGCGGCGAACAGGCGTCTCACCCGATCGAGGTCCTCGGGTGTGTCCACCCCGGCTTCCGGCGCGCGGTCGGCGATGGCTACGGCGATGCGGTGGCCGTGCCACAGGGCGCGCAGTTGCTCGAGAGCTTCGAAGGCTTCCATGGGAGCCGGGTCGAGCCTGGCGTAGGTGCGCAGGAACGAGCCGCGGTAGGCATAAATGCCCACGTGGCGATAGGCGGGCAGCCCGCGAGGCAGCGTGTGCTGTTCCCGGAACGCTTCGCGCGCCCAGGGAATCGGGGCACGGGAGAAGTACAAGGCGTATCCGGACGCGTCGGTCACCACCTTGACCACGTTCGGGTCGAAGAAATCGGCATCCCGCTGGATGTGGTGGCAGGCCGTGGCGACATCGGCGTCTGGATGGCCGGCGAGATCGTTCGCCACAGCCCGGATGAGCGCCGGGTCGATGCGCGGCTCGTCCCCCTGCACGTTCACCACCAGCGTGTCTTCGCTCCAGCCCAGTTGCACCGCTACCTCGGCGATGCGGTCGGTGCCGCTGGCATGATCGGCGCGCGTCATGGCCACCTGGAAGCCGTGCGCAGCCACGCTCTCGGCCACGCCATCGTGGTCGGTGGCGACCCAGACTTCGCGCGCACCGCTGCGGGCGGCCTGTTCGGCCACCCTCACCACCATTGGCTTGCCGGCGATGTCGGCGAGCGGCTTGCCCGGCAGGCGGGAAGAGGCGTAGCGCGCCGGGATGACCACCACGAACTCGGTCACGGCATTAGCGCCGACGGCGCCATGCTTCCACCTCCTCGTCGGACAGGCGCCGCGCCTGCTCCTCGATCATCACGGGGATGTCGTCGCGAACAGGGTAGGCCAGCGCGCTCTCGACGGACACCAGTTCCTGGCGCTCGCGGTCGTACAGCAGCGGTGCCTTGGTGATGGGATCAACAAGAATTTCAAGCAGCTTTGGATCGAGGGCCATGGGGGATGGCGGCAAGCAGCGCCGCGGCGAATTGAGGGTCCAGCCGAGCCGACACCGGCAGTTCCCAGAAGATGGGTTCGGCGAACGCACGGCATTTTACGGCGTCCTTTGCCGTCATCAGGACTGCCTGTGCGCCCGGAAATCGCAGATCCTGCGCCCGCCAGGGATGGTGATCGGGAAAAGGGTGGGCCTCGAAGGCGATTCCCTGCGCACGAAGCGTATCGAAGAAGTGCTCCGGGTTGCCGATGCCCGCCACGGCGTGCACCCGCAGGCCGACGAGGGCGTCGGGTCGCAGCCTGCGGCCAGGATCCTTCAGGGAGCGCAGCTCGCCGGCAGCGAGCCGCATCGCACCGAGGGCCGGATGCAGCGGTACGGGTACGCGCACCGGCGCCTTCACCACCAGGAAGCGGCATCGCGCCAGTCGTGACGCCGGTTCGCGCAGCGGTCCGGCGGGCAGCGGCAGGCCATTGCCGATGCCTCGCATGCCGTCGAGCACGGCGATTTCCAGGTCGCGGCCAAGACGATAGTGCTGCAGACCGTCGTCGCTGAGCACAACGTCGGTATCGGGATGCGCAGCGAGCAGTGCGCGCGCGGCAGCCACGCGGTCGGCGCCGCGAAACACCGGACAGCCGCACTCCCTTGCCAGCAGTACCGCCTCGTCCCCGGCGCGCGACGGGTCCGAGTCCGCCTCTACGCGCTCCGGACCGGGCGCGCTTGCGCCATAGCCCCTGGTGACGATCCCGGGCTGGCGCCCGCTGGCCAGCAATTCCCCGGCGAGCCACGCCACCAACGGGGTCTTGCCCGTGCCTCCAGCGGTGATATTGCCTACCACCACCACCGGCACCGGCAGGCGGACGCTGCGCAGCAGGCCGAGAGCGAACAGCGCGCGCCGCACACGGGACGTCAGCGCGAACAGTGCCGCAAGCGGCAGCAGTGCGAGCGCAACCGCGCCGGTGCGTTGCCAGTGCGTTTCGAGACTCATGGGTACGGCATCCGCGCCGGATGCGGCGCTACCGCTGCTCGCTTTCCGCGGCGAAGGTGACGCGGCCGAACCCCGCCATCTGGGCGGCGTTGAGTACGCGGATTACCGCCTGATGGGTCGCCTTGGCGTCGGCGTTGATCACGATCACGGGGTCCTCGTTGCCGGCGGCCGCGCGCTGCAGCTCCGTGGTGAGGGCGCGGAGGGAGGTGTAAGTCACCGGAGTGCGCTCCACAACGTAGCCGCCTGTGGCGGTGACTGCGACGTTGATCTGTCCAGGCTTCTCCTTGGCAGCCGCGGCATCTGCCGAGGGAAGATCGATCTGCAACTCGGAGAAACGAGAGTAGGTCGTGGTCACGGCAAGGAAGATCACCACGACCAGCAACACGTCTATGAAGGGAACGAGATTGATCTCGGGTTCGTCCCCGCCGCCCGGACGGCGGAAATTCATCGTTCCATCTCCCGTGCCATCACGGCGATCGTTCCCCGTGGAGCACCTCCACCAGCTTGACTGCCTCGGTCTCCAGATCGCCCACGAGCTCATCGGCCTTGGCCCGGAAGTGGCGGTGAAACACCAGGCTCGGCACGGCGACGATGATGCCGAAAGCGGCGTTGTAGAGTGCTACGGAAATGCCCCGTGCGAGTTGGGCCGGGTTCGCCACCCCAGTGGGGGTCTGCGCGCCGAAGATTTCGATCATGCCGATGATGGTGCCAAGCAGGCCCAGCAAAGGCGCCATGGTGGCGATGGTGCCCAGGGTGGTCAGAAAGCGGCCCAGGTCGCGTGCCGCTACGCGCCCGGCTTCCTCGATGGCGTCGCGCATGACTTCGCGGGGGCTGCGAACGTGGCGCAGTCCGGCGGCGAAAACACGCCCCAGCAGGGAACCTTGCGAAAGTCGCGACAGTACCGCGGGCGTGGCGCCCTGAGTGCGATACTCCCGTATGGTTTCTGCGAGCAGCCCGGGAGGCGCGACAAACTTGGCTCGCAAAGTCCAGGCACGCTCTCCAATGATGCCCAGGGAAATGATGGAGGCCGCAATGATGGGCCAGATCGGCCAACCAGCCGCCTCGATGATTGCCAGCACGATCGAACGTCCCTTGCTAACGTAAAACCAGCACTTTAACGAGACCCATGGGCGGCTGCAACGGAGCAGGGGTTTCGTTGACCGGGCCTGCGGCTGTCCACAAAGTCTGTGGATAAGGCTGTGAACAGGCTGTCGACAGGAACTGTAAGTCGATCGCCGGCAACGGATTTCGTTGTCATGCCCGTTTCATGGGCAGCGCCGGTGATGCGCGAGCCTGGCGTCGCCGCGCATGCCGCGGGTCGCGCCTACAATCGGGCGGTCATGGAAAACGTTTCCGATCCCCTCATCGCGCCCGCGCAACGCGTTCTGAGCGTTTCCGACTTCAATGCCCGCGTTCGCGCCGTTGTCGAGGGCGGCCTCGGACCCTCCTGGGTCGGGGGGGAGATCTCGAATTTCACTCGTGCGGCCTCCGGGCACTGCTATTTTTCCCTCAAGGACGAGGCGGCGCAGGTGCGCTGCGTCCTGTTTCGCGGCCGGGCTCAGCTGCTGGATTGGCAACCGGCGAATGGCGCCCGGGTGGAAGTGCGGGGCAGCCCGTCCTTCTACGAGCCGCGAGGCGAGTTCCAACTCAGCGTCGACTTCATGCGACGCGCGGGGCTGGGGGCGCTCTATGAGGCTTTTGAGCGCCTCAAGCGCAAGCTCGCCATGGAAGGATTGTTCGATCCCTCCCGCAAGCGCCCGCTGCCGCGGTTCGCGCGCGTGGTCGGGGTCGTCACTTCCCTGCAGGCCGCGGCCCTGCGCGACGTGCTGAGCACCCTGCGACGGCGCATGCCGTCCCAGAGCGTGATCCTCTATCCGACCCCGGTGCAGGGCGAGGGCGCGGCGTTGCGCATCGCTGCGGCGCTGGCGGCGGCTGCCGCTCATGGCCGCGCAGACGTGCTGATCCTGTGCCGCGGCGGCGGCAGCATCGAAGATCTCTGGGCTTTCAACCAAGAGGCGGTGGCGCGCGCGCTGGCCGCCTCGCCGGTGCCGGTGGTGTCGGGTGTCGGGCACGAAACCGACTTCACCATCGCGGACTTCGTGGCCGACGCCCGCGCCCCCACGCCCACCGCTGCGGCGGAACTCGTCAGCCCCGACGGCGCGGCGCTGAACCGCCGACTTGGTGTTCTGGCGCGCGCCCTGGCTGGCCGCTGGAGAGAAGTGCACGACCGGCGGCTACAGCGGCTCGATCTCGCCCAGCGGCGGCTCCGTCATCCGGCGCAACGGCTGGCGTACCAGCGGGACCAACTCGGGCAAGTGAGGCGGCGGCTGCTGATGGTGGCCGCGGGCGGCGCCCGATCGCGAGCTCTGCGGCTGTCCCACGCCGCCCATCGGTTGCACCAGGCGCAGCCGCGGGGCACACCCCTCGGTGCGGCGCTGGCCGCACTTCGCGAGGGGTTGCGGCGCGGGGCGCGCAACGTGCTCCGCGAGCGCGCGCAGTGTCTGGCAGCCCTCGGCGCGCAACTTGGGCAGCTCAATCCGGAAGCGGTGATCGGCCGGGGCTACGCCGTGGTGCGGGATGGATCAGGCGCCATCGTTAGAGAGGCCCGGGCGCTGCGGCCCGGGGACGCCATTGACGTCACGGTTGCCGCGGGCCGCATCGCGGCGCGCGTGGAGTCTGTGGGCGAGGATTGATGCGCCTAGCCCGGGCGGAGTATTGTCCGTTTGCCGTTCCGAAGGCTACTCATCACCGAACAACCGCGGAGATATCCATGAAAGACCTTCTTCGTTTCATCGTCGGCGCGCTGCTGACCTTTGCCTGGCTGGGCGGCCACGCCCAGATGCTCGACAAGAAAGCGCTTTCCCTGGAAGCCGCCAGGCAGGTCGTTACGGCGGCCGAGGTGGAGGCGCGCAAGAACGGCTGGAACGTGGCGATCTCCGTGGTCGACGAGGGCGGACACCTGATCATGCTGCAGAGGCTCGACGGCACTCAATACGGCAGCATAGACATTTCCGTCCAGAAGGCGCGGACCGCCGCCGGCTTCAAGCGGTC
>DAIPHN010000167.1:0-7986 GCA_036771335.1 Burkholderiales bacterium | reverse complement strand
GTAATCGAGTGCTTGGGCAACTTCGGCTACAACGCTGCTACCGACGCCTACGGCGACCTTGTGGAGATGGGCGTGAGCGACCCCACCAAGTTCTCCCGCACCGCTCTGCAGAACGCCGCCTCGGTTGCCGGCCTGATCCTCACCACCGACGCCATGGTGGCTGAGGCGCCGAAGGATGAGAAGCCCGCTCCCACGCCGCCTGGCGGCGGCATGGGCGACATGGACTACTGATCCAGCGCCTGGTGCCCCTTTGCAGAACCGGAGCCCCGCCTTGCGCGGGGCTTTTTTTCGCCCGTCCTCCGGGCGGCTCAGGCGAATTGCGCCGCGAACCGTGGATAGGTCTCGCTGATCTCGCCGCGGATGCGCCCGCGCAGCAGGGCGAGCGTGTCCCCGTCTGGTGCGGGGGTGAAGCCCACCCGCGGAGGCACCTCGACCTCGAAACCGGTGTTGTCGCGAATCTCCTCCACGCTGCGACCTGGGTGCACGCTCTCCAGGACGAAGCGCCGCCGCTGCCGGTCGAAGGCGAACAACCCCAGGCCCGTGAGCAGTTTCCAGGGTCCGCCGGGGCGGTAGGTGCCCGGCGGACTGCTGCCCGGCGCGCTGATGAAGTCCACCCTGGGCACGAACACCCGCCGGGTGTGCTCCTCGCGGAACAGGATCACCCGCGGCACCAGGAAGTACAGGTACGACGACCCGAAGCACCCGGGCCAGCGCACGGCGCTGTCGGGGTAGCTGCCGGTGCCAACCAGGTTGATGTTGGCCTCGGCATCGATCTGCCCGCCGCCCAGGAAGAAAGCGTCCACCCGCCCCTGGGCCGCCATGTCGAAGGTCTCCACGCCGCCGTCGGTAAAGCCGTTGTGTCGGCGCGAGCCCAGCACGTTCACGCGCAGCGCGTCGCCGCTGCGGGCGCGCGCCAGCAGCGCGCCCGCGCCGGGGATCGGCGACGAGGCGCCCACCACCACGTGGCGGCAGCCCTGCAGCAGGCCGGCGATTACCGTCACCAGCAGCTCGGCGGGGCTGAAAGGGCCGTCCCCGGTCACAACGCCGCCGCCACGGGGGCGCCCAGCCACTGGGCGAGCCAGGCCTCGAACCCCTCCCGGGTGCGGGCCATGGCCGCATAACGGCCGAGCAAAGCGTCGTCGTCGCCGTAGGCATCGGCGAAGCGCAGCGGCTTCGCGCCTCCAGGAGCCAGCACCACACAGTCCACGTACAGGGCGGGCAGCACGCCAGGAGCGCGGTCGGGGTCGTCCATGAGGTTGCGCTCCACGATGGTCTCCACGGTCACCAGGGTGCGCCGCGCGGCATGGCCCAGTGTGACCAGGTCGCGCTGGCGGCCCACGAACACATTGCCCTGCCGGTCGGCCGCCGGGGCGTGGAAGAGCGCCACGTCGGGGCGGATCGCCGGCAGCAGCACCACTGGGTCGCCGGGCGCGAAGGGGTTGTCCATCACCTTCCAGTCGTGGCGCGAAGCCAGCAGGTCGGTGCCGAGGATGCCGCGCAACGGGATGAAGGGAATACCCTTCTCCCCGGCCTGCAGGGCGGCGTGGATGGCAGGGCAGGTGGCATCGCGCACTTGTAACCGCCCCTCGCGCAGGGCGGCGGCAAAGCGCGGCCCCGTGCCATGCTCGCCAAGCGTTACCGCGGAGGTCTCCACGGTGCGCACGCAACCCGCGCCGATGAGCACGTCCGCCTGGATTCCGCCGATGGGCACGCACAGCAGGTGCAGGTCGCGGGCGCCGCGCGCCACCAGCGCCCGGGTGGCGGCCATGGACACGCCCACCGCATCCTGTGCCACTGCCAGCAGCGCGCCGTCGGGGATGGCGGCGGCCAGTTCCTGGAGAGAGGCCGTCATGCCCATGGCCCCCCGGTGCAACCGCCCGCGTCTGCGGCAAGCGCGCCCCGCAGACGCCCCCCGCCCGATGCGTCAGCCCGACGCTGTCCGATCCTGTCCATGTGCACGCCTCCTCAACGAGGGCTCAGGGCCGCAACTCCTCCCCGCGGGCAAGGAGATTAGCATTGGGAAGCCGGGACTCTGCATCGTCAGCAGGCCAGGAGCGGGAAGCAGCATCGCCAAACACACGGTCCGCGCGCCGGCCAGCCTCCAGTCGGGCTGCAGCGGGGCACCGGCGCCACCGTCGGCTCGCTTCAGCCCCCATCCGGCTCTCCGCGGGCCGGGTACGACCGGCCTCGCCGGAGCACCCGCGCCCGGGAGGGGATGCGGTGCTTACTGCACCTTAAGGTTGATCTCCTTCATGGTGGCCACCAGCTCCACGCGACGGTCCCGCTGCAGACACTCGATGAGCGCATCGCGCTTCAGGCCCGCACACTCCTGATCCCCAAGCAGGCTTTTGGCCTCGCCCTTGCCCTCTACCTTGAGCTTGTAGGGCGGCACGCCCTTGTCCATCAGGTATCCAGCCACGCTCCAGGCGCGCTTCTCCGACAACTTCTGGTTGTACTCCTCGCTGCCGATGCGGTCGGTGAAGCCGACCACGAACAACCGGTCGTAGGGCGCATCAGCGAGCCGGGCGGCGATTTCGTCCAGTTGCGCCTTGACGCCGTCGCTCAGGGCATAGCTGTCAAATTCGAATTGACCTTTATCGTCCACGTTGAGCACGGCGGGGAGCAGGCCGTCAAGGGTCTGGAGCTTTTCGTTTTCTCCAATGAGCACCTGGTTGGCGGCAGTTTCCACCCGGCCGCGTCGCTCGCGCTCAGCGGCTTCGAATTCAGCCTTGCGGGCGCGCTCGGCAGCTTCAGCTTCAGCCTGGCGAGCACGCTCGGCTGCGGCAGCCTCCTCGGCCCGGCGCGAGGCGTTCTCAAGTGCCCGGGAATCTTGCTGGCCTGCGGCTGCGGCAGAGCCCGCCGCAGCCCCGCCGGCACCATCACCGGCTGCGTTGTCGACCCTGCCGCGGGACTCTCCCGCGCCGCTGACTGCGGCTGCCCCGTTGGAGGACGCCGCCCCGCCAGCAGCGTTTCCCGAGCCCGCAACGGCAGAGGCACCGGCGGCGGGATTGGCGGAGCCGCTGCCTGAATCTGTGGACTGCATGGGCACGGACTTGCCGGCACAGGCTGCGAGCGTCAGGGCAGCGAGCAAGACCCCCAGCCGCAAGCCGCTACCTGGAAACTCAAGATTCGCGTGATTCATGTTCAATCTCCCACTCAAATGTCATTGAAACCGGCTGATTAGTCGGTTCGACGGTGCGATCGGTTCCCGCGCCAACGCATCGCCCGCGCCAGCAGCCTCGACCAATCCGACGAACCATTTCCCCGGCGCGGCAGCCCAAGCGGGCGTGCAGCGCCAACACGGCGTTCCGGCCATCTCGCCGTCCCATGTTAACTTCCTCGGCCCTCATGCGTCCCTGCCATTTGATCTTGTTCCTGTTGCTGGCCCCGCTCGCGGGTCCGGTCCTTGCAGCCCCCGTGGAAGTGCCCCACGCGCGGGTGGAACTGCTTTCGGCCTCCACCGCGGCAGCCCCTGGCAGCACGCTGCTGGTGGGGCTGCGCATCGAGCACGAGGCGGGCTGGCACACCTACTGGAAGAATCCCGGCGATTCGGGAATGCCCACTCGCATCGCGTGGACTTTGCCCGACGGATGGGCGGCGGGCCCTATTCTCTGGCCAGCGCCCGAGCGGATCCGGGTGGGACCGCTGGCGAACTTCGGCTACGAGGGCACGGTGCTGCTGCCGGTGGAGATCACCGTGCCGCAACAGTGGCGGCAGCCTCGGGCCTCCCTCACCGTCCGGGCCGAATGGCTGATCTGCAAGGAAATTTGCCTGCCCGGTGGCGCCACGCTCCACCTCGATCTGCCCGCGGGAGCTGCGTCAGACGCGGCGGCGGCCGGCACGCTGCGAGCGGCTCGGGATGCCTCGCCGCGCCCGCTGCAGGGTTGGCGGATGGAGGCGAAGCCCACGGATCAGCACGTGCAGCTGCGGTTCGTTCCGGCATCACCCTCCTCGCCCGCCCCGTCAGCGGCGGAGTTCTTTCCGGACCAACCAGACGTCATCGACCATGCGGCGCCCCAGGCGCTGACGCGCGGTGACGATGGCGCCTGGACCCTGTCGCTCACCGCGGCCACGGGGTTCCGGTCCGACATAGGCCGGATCAGCGGCATCGTGGTTGCAACACCGGGCCTGTCTGCCGACGGTACGGTTCGGGCGGCCACTGTGGACGTGCCCTGGCCTGGCGGCGCACCCCGCGCCCGGGCAAAGCTCCCGGAAGCTCCTCTGGACGCGAGTGCCATCGCCGCTGCGGCCGACTCGCCACCCGCCGGCGGAGGTCTCGGGCTGGCCATGGCTCTGGTGTTCGCTTTCCTGGGCGGGCTGGTGCTTAACCTGATGCCCTGCGTGTTCCCGGTGGTATCCATCAAGGTGCTCGGCTTCGCGCGCGAGGCCCACGGCAGCGCGGCGCGGCTGCGCACGCAGGGCCTTGCATTCGCGGCCGGTATCCTGGTGAGCTTCTGGGCGGTGGCGGGTCTGCTGCTGGCGCTGCGTGCGGGCGGGCAGGCGCTGGGATGGGGTTATCAGTTGCAGTCGCCGCCGATGGTGGCGGCGCTGGCGGCGCTGTTTTTCCTGCTTGGACTGAACCTGTCGGGCGTGTTCGAATGGGGCGGCCGGCTACAGTCGGCCGCATCGGCCGTGGACCACAGTGGCGGGCCGGCGGGGGCGTTTTTCGGCGGCCTGCTGGCCACGCTGGTGGCCACGCCCTGCACTGCGCCCTTCATGGGCGCGGCGCTGGGCTTCGCACTCACGCGTCCGGCGTTCGAGTCGATGCTGGTGTTCACCGCGCTGGCCACGGGCATGGCAGCCCCCTACGTGCTGCTGGCCTTTCGCCCCGGCTGGTTATCGCGTCTGCCCCGGCCGGGGCGGTGGATGGAAACCCTCAAGCAGGCACTGGCCTTTCCACTGTACCTCACGGTGGTCTGGCTGTGCTGGGTGCTCTCCGAGCAGCTTGGCAGTGGTGCCGGTGCGCGCCTTCTGGCAGGCCTGGTGCTGCTGGCGGCGGCGGCCTGGACGTGGCAGCGCTTCGCCGTGCACGGACATTCCCAGGCCACCCGCCAGGCGGGCGTTGCCGCGGCGCTGGTACTGGCGGCGCTGGCGGTGGGCTACGGCGCACCGGCCCTGGAACCGGCTGCGGGAACTGCTGCGGCGCCCGAGGCACATTGGCGCCCCTGGAGCGAAGCGGCCGTGGCCGACGAACTGTCGGCCGGACGGCCCGTGTTCGTGGACTTCACCGCCGCCTGGTGCGTGACGTGCCAGGTGAACAAACGCGTGGTGCTGGAGTCCGAGGCGGTACGGCGCGCTTTTCTGAACACGGGCGTGGTGCGGCTGCGGGCGGACTGGACACGCCGCGACGAGGCCATTACCGCGGCCCTCGCGAAGATGGGACGCAGCGGCGTGCCGGTGTATGCGATGTATCGCCCCGGCGAGACGGCTCCATACTTGCTGCCGGAGCTGTTGAGCCCCGAACTGGTGATCGATGCCCTGCAACGCAGCGCCGCGGGCCGCTGAGGGTGGCGGCCGCGAACCCTCTGGAGATGACCTTGAGAACCTTCCTGCAAACCGCCGGCCTCCCACTTCTGTTCATGGCGGGTGCGGCAATCGCCGAAGTGGCACCCGGTGATGCCGCCCCGGACTTCACGATCCAGGACGTGAACGGCAAGGCCGTCCGCCTGGCGGACTTCCGCGGCCGTCACGTGGTGGTGGAGTGGTTCAACTCTGGCTGCCCCTTCGTCCAGAAGCACTACGAAACGGGCAACATGCAGGCGCTGCAGAGCCGCTACACCGGGCAGGGGGTGGTGTGGCTCGCCATCAATTCCACCAACCCGCGCAGCGCCGACTACCGCGACACCGGACGCTCCCAGGCGCTGCTGCGCGACTGGAAGATGGCGCCCACCGCCCTTGCCCTGGACGAAGACGGACGCGTGGGCAAGGCTTTCGGCGCCAAGGCCACACCCCACATGTTCGTGGTGGATCCGAAGGGGCGCGTCATCTACGCCGGCGCCATCGACGACAAGGCCACCTGGAAGCATGAGGACGTAAAGACCGCCCGTAATCTGGTGGCGGCGGCGCTGGACGACTCCCTCGCGGGCCGCGCGGTGAGCACCCCCTCCACGGCTCCTTACGGCTGCTCGGTAAAGTACTGAGCGAGTGGCTCGTTGCGGCCCAGGGCCGCGTGGCGCGCACCCGCGCGGCATCCCGGGCGAGAGGGCGCGCGCGGCCTGCCCCACGCGGACGCCGTCCCGGGCGCGAGGGTTTCCGCTGTGACCCCGCCGTGGCGCTGGGACCTGTTCTGCCGCGTGGTGGACCACTTCGGCGACGTGGGAGTGTCCTGGCGGCTGGCGCGCCAACTGGCGGCGGAACACCCGGTGGCGGTGCGCCTGTGGGTGGATGACCTGCACACCTTCCACCGCCTGGAGCCTGCCGTGGACCCCGCGGCGGCGATCCAGCCCGTAGGAGCCGTAGAGGTGCGGCGCTGGGATGAGCAGGCGGATTTCGGTAACGCCGGTGACGTGGTCGTCGAGGCCTTTGGCTCGCGCGTGCCGCCAGCCTATCTCCACGCCATGGTGGCCCGGCCCCGCGCGCCGGCCTGGATCAACCTGGAGTACCTGAGCGCCGAGTCGTGGGTGGAGGGTTGTCACGGCATGGCCTCTCCCCATCCGGTGCTGCCTCTGGTGAAGCATTTCTTCTTCCCAGGATTCACCGCCGCCACGGGCGGGCTGCTGCGCGAGCGCGATCTCGAATCGAGGCGCGTGGCCGAACTCGCGCAGCGCCCGGCGCGCACGGGCGAGGTGTGCACCGTTTCGCTGTTCGGTTACGGCGGGCCCGCAGTGGCTGGGCTGCTCGGCGCCTGGACCCACGGGGAGCAGCCCACGCTGGCGCTGGTGCCAGAGAGCCGGCTACTGCCCGACGTGGCCGCGTTCCTGGGACGGGCGCGCCTTGAGCCAGGAGATCGCGAACAGCGCGGCGCGCTGACGGTGCTGGTGCTGCCTTTCCAGGACCAGGACGGCTACGACCGGCTGCTGTGGAGCTGCGACTGCAACTTCGTTCGGGGCGAGGACTCCTTCGTGCGCGCCCAGTGGGCGCGGCGGCCGCTGGTGTGGAACATCTACGCGCAGGAGGGCGGCGCCCACTGGGCGAAGCTGCATGCCTTCCAGACCCGTTATTCCGAGGCGCTGGACGAAGAGGCGGCGGCGGCGCTGCGGGAGTTCTGGCGGATGTGGAATCTCGCCGATCCGCCGCCCGCTGCGCTGGCGGCTGGGTGGCGCCGCTTCTGGGCCTGCCGCGAGGCGCTGACCCTGCGCGCCGAGCGCTGGGCAGCCGCGTTGCAGACGCAGGCCGACCTGGCCACCAATCTGGTAACTTTCGCCCGGCAACGCCTATAATCCAGCGCTTTTTTCCAACCCCCGTGTCACCCCACGCCGCTTCCACATCCTCGCGGCTTCGCGGTGCCCCGAAAGCAAACTAGGTACACCTATGAAGATCGCCCAGGAACTGCGCGTCGGCAATGTCGTAATGGTCGGCAAGGATCCCCTCGTGGTGCAGAAAGCCGAGTTCAACAAGTCGGGCCGCAATGCGTCGGTGATGAAGATGAAGTTCAAGAACCTGCTCACGGGCGCCACCAGCGAGGCGGTGTATCGCGCCGACGAGAAGTTCGAGGTGGTGTTGCTCGAGCGCAAGGAAGCCACCTATTCTTACTTCGCCGACCCCATGTACGTATTCATGGACGCCGAGTACAACCAGTACGAGGTCGAGAAGGACAACATGGGAGACGCGCTCAATTACCTTGAGGACGCCATGCCGGTGGAACTGGTGTTCTACGATGGTCGGCCCATTTCCCTCGCGCTGCCCAACTCGGTGGTGCGCGAAATCACCTACACCGAGCCGGCAGTGCGCGGCGACACCTCGGGCAAGGTGCTCAAGCCCGCCAAGCTCGCCACGGGCTTCGAGGTGCAGGTGCCGCTGTTTTGCGCTACCGGCGACCGCATCGAG
>DAIPHN010000166.1:0-8033 GCA_036771335.1 Burkholderiales bacterium | reverse complement strand
GTGGGCGCCCTGGGGCTGGCGCTCATCGGGCTGTTCAACATCGCCGGCTCTTTCCTGGCGGGCTGGCTGGGCGGGCGCACCAGCAAGCGCTACCTGCTGACGGGCATCTACCTGGCGCGGGCTGTGGTGATCGCGGCTTTCCTGTGGCTGCCCCTGTCGCCCCTGTCGGTGTACCTGTTCGCCGCCGGCATCGGTTTCCTGTGGCTGGGCACGGTGCCCCTCACCAATGGGCTGGTGGCGCAGATCTTCGGCGTGCGTCATCTCGCCATGCTCTCGGGCATCGTGTTCTTCAGCCATCAGGTGGGCGGCTTCCTGGGCGTGTGGCTGGGCGGGCTGGCTTTCGACGCCACGGGCAGCTACCGCGTGGTGTGGCTGGTGGCCATCGGCCTGGGGGTGCTGGCCGGGCTGGTGAACCTGCCCATCGACGAACGGCCGGTGCGGCGGCCGGGTGCCGTGGCGGCGTCGCCGTGAGCGCGGCCGATCCCCGGGAGCCGCCAAGCCGCGGGCCGGCGTCCCTGGACCTGCGCTGGCGCATGGCGCGCTGGGCGGTGGTGGCCGTGCTGGCAGCCTTGCTGGCGCTCGCCTTCCGGGGCTATCTCTCGCCCGTGGCAGCGCTGGAATTCGTCAATCTGCGCCTGTGCTGAGGGCGCTTGGTGCTCGCGCCATGCCCTTGAAAACTCGCCCGCCGGGCCGGATTTTCTCCATGGGCGCACCGCCCCATTCATCACCTTCAGGACCGTCCCATGATCACCATGCGCAAGGCCGCCGATCGCGGCCACGCCAACCACGGCTGGCTGGACAGCCGCCACACCTTCTCCTTCGCCGACTTCTACGACCCGCGGGAGATGGGGTTCGGGCCGCTGCGCGTGATCAACGAAGACCGCGTGGCGCCCGGCATGGGCTTCGGCACCCACCCGCACCGGGACATGGAAATCATCAGCTACGTGCTTGAGGGCGCCCTGGAACACCGCGACAGTCTGGGCACCGGCTCGGTGATCCGGCCCGGCGATGTGCAGCGCATGAGCGCCGGCACGGGCGTCACCCACAGCGAGTTCAATGCCTCGCGCGCCGAACCCGTGCACTTCCTGCAGATCTGGATCGAGCCGGCGCGGCGTGGCGTGGCGCCGAGCTACGAGCAGAAGCACTTTCCCGATGAGGACAAGCGCGGCCGGTTGCGCCTGGTGGCCTCGCCCGACGGCGCCGACGGCTCGGTGGCCATTCACCAGCAGGCCTGGATGTATGCCCTGCTGCTGGACGGCGCGGAGCAGGTGGCGTACGCGCTTGCGCCCGGCCACCTTGCCTACGTGCACGCGGCGCGGGGCGAGGTCACGGTGAACGGCCACCGCCTCGGCCCCGGCGACGGCCTGAAGGTCGCGGCCGAACCCGGGCTGCGAATCGAGCAGGGCAGCGGCGCCGAGGTGCTGCTGTTCCGCATGAACGCCAGACATGAATGAACCCGCCCCGCGGCCAGTGCGCGCCGTGGTTGCCAGCCGCAAGGCGCAGCCTGCGCCCGGGCTGGTGGTAGACCGCCCCTTCCCGGGGCCGGAGGTGGATTTCGTCGACCCGTGGCTGATGCTCGATCACTTCGGCCCCGAGCGCATTGCGCCCGGCGAGGCCGGTGGCCTCAATCCCCATCCCCACCGCGGTTTCGAGACCGTCACCCTCATGCTGGAAGGTGCCATGGAGCACCGCGATTCCTCCGGTGGCCGCGGCCTCATCGAACCCGGCGGCGTGCAGTGGATGACGGCCGCCTCGGGTATCGTGCACGCCGAGTACCGCGCGCCCGCGCTGGTGCGCGAAGGAGGCACCCTGCAGGGGGTGCAGTTATGGCTGAACCTCCCCCGCACCCGCAAGATGGACCCGCCCGGCTATCAGGACCTGCCTGCCGCGCGCATTCCGGTGGTGGAGTCTCCGGCTGCCCGCGTGCGCGTGGTGGCTGGCGAGCACGCGGGAGTGCACGGCCCCGCCCGCAGCTTCACGCCAGTCACGCTGCTGCACGTTCTGCTGGACGCGCGCGGAGGCGTGGCGGTGCGCCTGCCCGAGGGTCACAACGCGCTGGTCTACAGCGTGGAAGGGATCGCCGAAGTGCAATCCATACCCGTACCCGCGCGCTCCATGGCCCTGCTGGACCGGGCCGGTGAGGCCGTGACGCTGGTGGCGGCCGGTCAGGCGGCGCAGTTGCTGGTGCTGGCCGGCGCGCCCATTGGCGAGCCGGTGGTTTCGTGGGGGCCTTTCGTCATGAACACCCGGGAGGAAATTCTGCAGGCTCGCGACGACTATCTCGCCGGGCGGCTGGGGTCGCTCGACACCTGAATGCCCCGCGCCCGGGCTCAGCGAAGCGAGCGCAGGGTGGTGCGGCACAGCTCCAGATGGGCGTCATCCAGCCGTCCTCCCGCAGCCACCTCCACCACCGTTTCGAGCACCAGCGCCGCCATCTGGGTGTCATTGCGCGCGCGCGCGAGCTCGTCGCGAAGGTCCGCGATCAGCTTGTCGCGGGCGTCGAGTTCGCGCACCAGCGGGTCCCAGTGGGCCGAGCGGTGACGATCGAGCAGCGACTCGATCACCGTTTCGCTGGCGGCGAGAGACTCCGGGTTGAAGTTGCGCAGCCCGAAATCGCGCAGGCCGGGCGTGCTGGCCAGCGTTCCATCGGTGACGCGCTCGAACCCCATGCTCCAGTCGGCGAACTGGCGCGTCGTGATGGCTTCGCGGCGCAGGACCTTCAGGGCCGTGTGCCGCGGGTCATCGGCGATCTTGTGGAGCAGCGCGTCCACCGCGGTCTCGTCGCCTTCGATCGCCTGCAGGAAGGTACCGTTGCCAAACAGCAGCATGCCGGTGAGCCCTCTGGCGGTGTTATTGCGATGGCACTGCGACAGCAGGGCCAGCAGGGCGTCGGCCGAAAGCGATTCGGCGGACCGGCTGAGGTAGGTGACGCGGATCATGGATTCAAATCCTGTGAAGCGGACCGGACAAACCTTACTGCATCGCAGCACAAGGGGGAAGGGGCGTCTCCGCCACGGCTCGCCGGGTGTACGCGCGAAATGCCAAGGGCTGCATCCCTGCACTGTCGCTGCGCGCGTCCGCGCTGCTCGTCCGGCATGGGCCGGGGCGCGTAACATCCGGCCCGATTCCTGCTGAGGGGCGCCTCGCCGCGCCGGTTCCAGCGCTGCACCACCATGGAGACATGCCCCATGCCCCGCGCCATCCTGCCCGTCGCCCTGAGCGTCGCGCTGCTCGTTCCCGCACTACCCGCGGGCGCCCAGGCCATCAACGCACTGGTCTGGTGCGATCACACCGACGCCGCTTTTCTGAAGGGCTTCACCGACAAGACGAAGATCAAGGTCAACGTGAAGGACTACGAGGGCACCGGCACGGCGCTGGCGCTGCTGGAGCAGTCCCGGCCCGGCGACTGGGATGTGTTCGTGGTGGATTCCACCGATGTGCGGCGGGTGGTGGAGCGAAAGCTGCTGGCCGAACTGGACGCCAGGGACTTTCCCATGGCCGACATCCCCGAGGCCGTACGCCTGCCCGAGTACCACTCGGTGGGCGGCAAGCTCTACGCGGTGCCCGAGAAGTACGGCTACAACGCCATCGCCTTCGACAAGGCGAAGCTGCCCGGGGACAAGGCGCGCGACATCAGCGCGCTGTGGAATCCGGCCAGCAAGGGCAAGGTCGCCATCTACGATTACTACCTTCCGGTGATCGGACAGATCGCCGTGGCCCTGGGCAGGAAGCCGCAGTCGCTCACGGCCGCGGACCTGCCGGCCATCAAGGAAAAGCTCAAGGCCATCCGCGCCAACGCCGCCCTGGTGGGCGACGTCACCACCTCGCAGACGGCGCTCGCCACCGGTCAGGTGGTCATGGTGGCCGGCGGCGGGGAGTTCCTGGTGGCCGGCCTGCAGGCCGAGAAGCCCAGCCTCGACTGGGTGCTGCCCGACGTGGGCGGCATCCGATGGCAGCAGGCCATCGGCGTGTTCGCGGCCTCGAAGAAGAAGAAGGAGGCCACGGCCTTTGTCCGGTATGTGCTCTCGCCCGAGGGCCAGGCGAAGCTCGCCACCTCCTCGTGCTACTGGGGCATGCCGGCCAATTCGAAGGCCGCTCTTACGAACACGCAGAAGAAGACGCTGCGCTGGGACGAGCAGCCGAAATTCCTGGCCCGATCCTATCCCTATCCCTCGCCCTCCGAATCGCTGGACAAGGCGATGCAGGACCTGTGGGCCGAAGTGCTGCAGAAATGAGGCCCGCGCGGCGCGCGGTGCGCGCCGCGTGAGGGCGGGCCTCGTCGCGGGCGGTGCGGCGCGGGTGTCCGTGGAAGCGCTGGGCGCGCGACGCGGCGCCCGGCGCGGTCTCGCGCTTGCGGCGCCGGCGCTGCTGTGGACCGCCGCCTTCTTCCTGCTGCCCTCCGGGGCCATCGTGCTGTGGAGCCTGTTCCGCCGCGAGGGCGCGGAACTGGTCACCGATCCCTCGCTCGACAACTACCGGCGTTTCCTCGACAACGACAGCTTCCGGCTGGCCATGTGGAATTCCATCGAGGTCACGCTGCTGGTGACGGTGCTCTCGGTGCTGCTGGCCTACCCCCTGGCCTGGGTGATCGCCAACCGCGTGGCCCCGGCGCGCCAGCGCTTGTGGCTCATGCTGGCGGTGCTGCCCTTCTGGACCTCCTACGTGGTGCGCTCCTACGCGTGGCTGCTGGTGCTGGCGCCCGAGGGCGTGGTGAACCGCGCGCTCCTGGCGCTCGGGCTGGTCCGGGAGCCGCTCGCCCTGTCCTTCAACCAGGGCGCCACGGTCACGGGCTTCGTGCACTTCTTCGTCATGCTGTGCACCCTCACCATCTATGCGAGCCTGGTGCGCATCGACCCGAGGCTGCGGCTCGCGGCCGCCGACCTGGGGGCAAGCGGCCTGCAGACCTTCCTGCGCGTGACGCTGCCGTTGTCGGCGCCGGGCGTGGCGGCCGGCGCCTTCCTCACCTTCGTGATCTGCATCGGCGATTATGTGACGCCGCAGATCCTGGGCGGCAACACGCAGCTGCTGCTGCCCCAGGTGATCCTGCTGCAGATCAACCGTCGCGCCGATATCCCCATGGCGGCGGCGCTGTCGGTAGTGGTGCTGCTGCTGGTGACGGTGGCCTACGTGGCGCTGGCGCGCTGGCTCTCCACGAGGCGCGCGTGAGGCCCGCGCGAACGCCCCTGCGCGCGGCGCTGGCGCGGCACGGCACCGCCGTTGTTGTGATGGCGCCGCTGTTTGCGTTCATCTACCTGCCCGTGGCCGTGCTGGTGCTGTTCTCGCTGCACGCCGGATCGGTGCCTGTGCCGCCCTTCGAGGGGCCGTCGCTGCAGTGGTATCGCGCCGTGCTCGACAACGACCGCGTCACCGGCGCGGCGTGGAACTCGCTGCTGGTGGGCGTGCTCTCCTCGGCCCTGGCCACGCTGCTGGCCACGCTGGCGGCCTGGGGGCTGGCGCGCCACCGCGTGCCGGGCGCGCGCGCACTGGAGGCGCTGCTCTGCCTGCCCCTGGCGGTGTCCTACCTGGTGAGCGGCGTGGGCCTGCTGGTGGCCTTTTCGGCCGCGGGGATCGGCAAGTCCCTCTGGGCGGTGGGCATCGGGCACGTGGTGCTCAACCTGCCGCTTGCCTTCGCGGTGGTGTACGGGCAGTTCGACCCCGCACAGGCGCGGCTCGAGCAGGCCGCCCGCGACCTGGGCGCCAGCGAAGCGCAGGTGTTCGCGCGCGTCACCGTGCCGCTGCTGCGTCCTGCGATACTGGGCGCCTTCCTGTTGTCGCTCACCTTTTCCTGGGACGAGTTCATCGTGGCATTCCTGCTGTCGGGTTTCGCCCCGACGCAGCAAATGGTCATCTGGGGCCTGCTGCGCACCGGCCTCAATCCGGCCACCAACGCGGCGGGCACGCTGGTGTTCCTGGTGTCCCTGGCGGCTTGCATCGTCTTCGAGCTTTTCCTGCTGAGGCGAGCTCGCACGTGAGCGCGGCCGCGGAACTGGTGCTGGAAGGCCTCACCAAACGCTACGCCGCGGCGGTGGCGGTGGACGCGGTGTCGCTCACCGTCCCGCCGGGCAGCTACGTGGTGCTGCTGGGCCCGTCGGGCTCCGGCAAGACCACGGTGCTCAACATGCTGGGCGGCTTCGTCCTGCCCACCGCGGGCCGCATCCGCGTGGGCGGCGCCGACATCACCCTGGCGCCGCCGGCGAAGCGGCCCACCGCCACGGTGTTCCAGGACTACGCCCTGTTTCCTCACCTCACGGTGGCGGGCAACGTGGGCTTCGGCCTGTCGGTGCGCGGCGTGAGCCGGGCCGAGATCGCGCGGCGCGTGCGGGCGGCGCTCGATCTCGTGGGCCTGGCGGGCTACGGCCCGCGCGCCATCGCCGAGGCCTCCGGCGGACAGCGCCAGCGCATCGCGCTCGCCCGCGCTCTGGTCACCGAGCCGGCCATCCTGCTGCTGGACGAGCCCCTGGGCGCGCTCGACCTGAGCCTGCGCCGCCAGATGCAGGACGAGCTGCGCCGCATCCAGCGCATGGAGAGGCGCACCTTCGTGCACGTCACCCACGACCAGGAGGAGGCCATGGCCATTGCCGACCTGATCGTCATCATGAACGCCGGGCGCATCGAGGACATGGGTCCGCCCGTCCGGCTCTATGAAAGGCCCCGCACGCGCTTCGCAGCCCGTTTCCTGGGCGAGAGCTCGTTGCTGGAGGGCACCGTGGCAGTGTCGGGAGACGGCCGCATCGCCGTGGACACGCCCTGCGGGCGCCTGGAGGCGGACGGCGCGCGTACCCCCGGCAGCCGCGTCACCCTGGCGCTACGGCCCGAGGCCGTGCGCATCGGTGCCGCGGGCGCGGGCGAGCAGCCGCTCGGCGATCTGCGCGTGGAGGAGGTGGTGTACCAGGGCGGCTTCGTGCGCGTGAACGGTGCGCTGGCCGGCGGCTCACGCCTGCTGGCCAAGGTGGAGCCCCGGTCCCTGCCCGCGGGCGTGACGCGCGTGCCGCTTGCCGTGCGTGCCGGCGGCCTCGTGGTGCTGGAGGACTGAGAGTGCCCGCCGCGCGCCCCGAGGCAGACGCCGCCAAGTGGTGGCGCGTGCAGCGCCTGGATCACGGCATCACGCACATGGACGAGCCCTTCATCGATCCGTTCTACCGCTGCAACGTGTGGCACGTGCGCGGCCGCGACCGCGACCTGCTGGTGGACAGCGGCATGGGCGTGGTGGGCCTCACGGAGCACCTGCCGTGGCTGCTCGAGCGCGAAGTGCTCGCCGTGGCGAGCCACGCGCACTTCGACCACGTGGGCAACCACCACCAGTTCCCCCAGCGCCTATGCCACCCCGCCGAGGCCCACATCCTGGCCGCGCCGCGCGGCGACTGGAACCTGGCGGACCGCTTCGCGGTGGTGGAGATGTTCGAGCGCCTCCCGCCCGGGGGCTACGAGCAGGCCCGCTACCGGGTGACGCCCGCGCCCGCCACGAGGCTGGTGGAGGCGGGCGACGTGATCGACCTGGGGGATCGCGTGTTCGAGGTGCTGCACGTGCCCGGCCATTCGCCCGGCTCCATCGCCCTATGGGAGCGCGCCACCGGCGTGCTGTTCTCGGGCGACGCGGTGTACGACGGGCCGCTGGTGGACGACGCCTGGCACTCCGATCGCGGGGCGTACGCGGAGAGCCTGCTGCGCCTGCGCGAGCTGCCCGTGAGCGTGGTGCACGGCGGGCACTTCCCCAGCTTCGGGGGCGAGCGCTACCGCCACCTCATCGACGAGTACGTGGCCGGGCGGCGCGCGCCGGGCTGCCCGCACAGTGGCTGACGTGCTCTCGGTGCGGGACCTGCACAAGCGCTTCGAGGGCGCCTCCGGCCGGCGCGAGGTGCTCGCTGGCGTGTGGCTGGAGCTGGCCGCGGGCGACTACGTGGCCATCATGGGCGAGTCGGGTGTGGGCAAATCAACGCTGCTCAACCTCATCGCCGGGCTGGACGTGCCCGGCTCGGGTTCCATCGCCATCGACGGCCAGGATCTGGCCGGACTGGACGACGACGCGCTCACGG
>DAIPHN010000165.1:0-8089 GCA_036771335.1 Burkholderiales bacterium | reverse complement strand
CCCAGAAGATGTATTGCCCCGCCGTTTCCCTCACCGAGATCCGCATCGGCCAGACCATGCCCTACAGTGGCCCGGCCTCCGCCTACGGCGTGATCGGCAAGTCGCAGAAGGCCTTCTTCGACATGATCAACGAGCAGGGCGGCGTCAACGGCCGAAAGATCAACTTCATCTCCCTGGACGACGGCTACAACCCGGCGCGCACCGTGGAGCAGACGCGGCGGCTGGTGGAGCAGGAGAACGTGCTGCTGCTGTTCCAGAGCCTGGGCACGCCCACCAATTCCGCCATCCACAAGTACGTGAACGCGAAGAAGGTGCCGCACGTGCTCATCGCCACCGGCGCCAGCAAGTGGGCCGATCCGAAGAACTACCCCTGGACCATCGGCTTCAACCCCAGCTACCAGGTGGAGGCGCGCATCTACGCCCAGCACATCCTCAGGAACTCGCCCAACGGGAAGATTGCCGTGCTCTACCAGAACGACGACTTCGGCAAGGACTATCTCGCCGGCCTGAAGAGCGGGCTCGGGCCGAAGGCGTCCATGATCGTGCGCGAGGTGTCATACGAGGTGACCGACCCTACCGTGGACTCGCAGGTGGTGGACCTGCGCGGCAGCGGTGCCGACGTGCTGCTCACCTTCGCCACGCCCAAGTTCGCGGCCCAGGCCATCCGCAAGGTGGGCGACCTGGGCTGGAAGCCCGCCCACTACCTCACAGTGGTGTCGGCCTCGGTGGGGGCGGTGCTGGCGCCGGCTGGTCTGGACAAGTCCACGGGCCTTATCACCGCCCTGTACCTGGTGGACCCCACCGACCCCGAGGGCTCCCGGCTGCCCGGCATGAAGGCCTGGAGCGAGTGGATGCAGAAGTACAACAAGGGCGCCGACCCGAACGACCAGTTCCACGTCAATGCCTACGCGGCGGCGTGGCTGCTCACCGAGATCCTCAAGGCCTGCGGTGACGACATCACCCGCGAGAACGTCATGAAGCAGGCGGCGAGCCTCAAGGATGTGCAGATTCCCGTGGTCATCCCGGGCATCCGCGTGAACACCACGGCCAGCGATTTCGCCACCTTCGGCGAGATGCAGCTCGGCCGCTTCGACGGCAAGCGCTGGGTGCCCTTCGGCGAATTGCTGTCCGGACGCTGAGGGATAACCCATGACCATCACCCCCAAGCTCGACGGCCGCGTGGCCGTCATCACCGGCGGTGCCCGCGGCATCGGCCTCGCCACCGCCGAGGCCCTGGGCGCCCACGGCGCGGCGCTGCTGCTGGCCGACCGCGACGCCGCGCTGCTGCCCGCGGCCGCCGAGCGCGTGCGCCGCACGGGCGCGCGCTGCGAAACGGCCGTTTGCGACGTGCGCGACGAGGCCTCGGTCATCGCCCTGGCGGAGCTTGCCCGGCGCGAGTTCGGCGCCGTGCACATCCTCGTGAACAGCGCCGGCACGGCGGTACGCAAGAACGTGGTCGACTTCACTCTCGAAGAATGGCGCACCGTGGTGGAGACCAACCTCACGGGCACCTTCCTGCCGGTGAAATACCTCGTGCCGCTCATGCGCGGCCACGGCTGGGGGCGGATCATCAACCTGTCCTCCATCATGGGGCACGTCTCCACCGCCGGGCGGGGCGTTTACTCGGCCACCAAGCACGGCGTGCTGGGCCTCACCAAGGCCCTTGCCCAGGAGCTGGTGGACGAGGGCATCTCCTGCAACGCCATCAGCCCCGGCTTCATCGCCACCGAACTCACCGCAGCGCTGCGTGCCAGCCCGGAGCGCAACGCCGAGCTAATGGCCGCCACCCCCATGAAGCGCTGGGGCACCCCCGAGGAGATCGCCTCCCTGGCGCTGTACCTGTGTTCGGACGGTGCGGCCTTCATGACGGGCACCGACGTGCTCAGCGACGGCGGTTGGGTGGCGCAGTAGCCGCCGTCGTCGTCGCCTCGCGCAGCGAGATCGCGAGCCTCCGGCAGGCTCGGGCGCGGCGGCGCGAGAAAGGGTCTATTGCCTGCGCCTGGCGCGCTGCGCCCGTGGCCGCCACGTCCTGTGGCGGCGGCGTGCCAGCGACGGCAGGCAGTGGCGGGCACAGGTTCAGGACCAGCGGGAGATTCCCCGCCAGAGGCGGCTGGTCCAGGAAGATGATGGTGTGCCAGGGGCCGGCGGCGCTGCCGGCCCGGGAGCTGCGGGCGCCTCTGAGGCTGCCGCTCGCGGGGCGGGGGCCGGAGTAACGGGCCCGGCCCCCGGCGCGACGCCGGCGAGCTGGCGCATGCCCGCCAGCATCGGCGTCTCCACCACGGCGAGCCCCGCCCCGGCGGCGTAGCTTCGGGCGAGTTCCACCGAGCGGGCGAGCAGGTCGCGCATGGCCTGGGGGCGCACCGGCACGGCCTGCGCGAACCGCGCCACGTGGGCGGCGAAGGCGGCCTCGCGGCCCTCGGCGCTGTTGACGCGGCTGAGCTCGCACAGTTCCCGCGCGTAGCCCGTGCAGTGCTGCATCCGGCCAGGGGTATCGGCGGCCACTAGCAGCGTACCGTCGTGCAACGGCGACAGGGCGTTGACAATCTCCGAGGGGAACTGCCAGTGCTTGGCGACCGCGCTGCCCAGATCGCCGAAGCTGATGCCCAGCACGCTTCGGGCGGCGGCGGTGGGGTGGGCGTTCTCATTGGCCGCCCGCCGCACGATCTCGGCGTGCTCTTCGGGCAGGTAATGCAGCGCCAGCAGTTCGCCGAGCGCGGTGAACATGCCGCAGATGAACAGTTCCTCGGCGCTGGCCACGCGCAGCGCGCGGCCGATGTTGCGCGCGATTACCCCCGCGACGAACGCCTCGGTCAGCGCCGCCGCCACCGGCGGCGCCCGGCCGGCCCCGGCGCCCGCCAGCGCCATGCCGACCGTCAGCGCGCGCCCCTGCGCCCGCCCGAGCACCGTGATCGCGTCCGAGACGCGAGTGATCTTGCCAGCGCCCACCGACGCGGCGTTGACCACGCGCAGCAGCTTCTGGGTCAGGGCGAAATCGCGTATCACGATCTCGGTGAACTGTGTGATTGAAGCGTCATCGTCGGCGCTGCCGATGCGGTTGATGCCGGCGAGGCTGACCGAGAGTGCGCCAAATCCGCTCTTGTGGGCCATGCGCCGCAACAGGAATTCCACCGTGCTGTGATTGGCGGGCTCGCGCAACTCGACGATCTTGTTACCATGCGAGAACACGCCGATGCGGTCGAGTTCGCGCTTCATTTCGCCGGCGTTGGCGTAGCGATCCCCGGGCGCCTTCTGCAGAGCCTTTAACGCGACGGCATCGATCACCGGCGGCACCCGCGGGTTGAGCTCCGAGGGCCGCGGTGCTGCCTGGTGACGGATGAGTTCCTTCACCGCCGCGCGTTTTCCCTCCGGCACCACCGCAACGCCCGTGAGCATCTCTACCAGCACGAGACCCAGCGCGTAGACGTCGCGCCGGCAGTCGGCGGCGCTGCCGTCGAGGCACTCCGGCGACATGTAGCGCAGGGTGCCCGCGGTGGGATGGATGTGACGCGCGGCGGTATCGCGCAGCAGCCCGAAGTCGGCGAGCCGCGTCCGCCCGTCCGTGCCCATCAGGATGTTGGCGGGTTTGATGTCGCCGTGCAGCATGCCGCGCTCGTGGATCAACGCGACCCCGGCCAGGATCTGGCTCATCACGATCACCGCGCGCGCCGGGGGCAGCGGACCGCTGGAGGCCAGCAACTGGGCAAGTGTGGGGCCGCTCACGTACTCATGGACGACGTAGGGAATACCGTCATGCATGCCCGCCTCAAACACCGGCACGATGTTGGGATGGCTCAGCTTGCTGGCGGTGCAGGCGGTGTTGACGAGCAGATCGGCGAGCTGGAGGTTGGGCGCCCCGCCGGGGTTACGGGTCTTGATGGCCACGTGGCGGCCGAGGTCGGGATCGCGAGCCAGATAGACCACGCCCTCGGAGCCGCAGCCGAGCTGGCGCAGGACCGCGAAGCGGCCGATTCGGGCGCCGTCGTCCTTCGCGGCGGTGGTGGCTGCCATCGGCTGGGGGTTGCGGATCGCCATGTTGCAGCTAACGGCTGGCCGTCCCCCGACTTGAGGGTTGCTCGCGGGTTGGTGGCGGCCGCGCACCAGGCGGCGCGTTCGGGCCATTGCCGCAAGGCCGCCGTTGCCGTACCCCGCAGCGGAGGCTTAGGATCACGGCCATGACCCGTCGTCTGCGATCGGCCTTCGCGGCGCTGCTGATACTCGCCCTGCCTGTCCAGGCGTGGGCGTCGGCCCTGGCGCCGTGCGTCTGGGCGAAGGCGAGGGAGGCCGGCAGGGCTTCCGGGCCAGTGGCCGCCCCGCCGGTGGCCGGTGGTGCAGCGCGCCACTGCAACCACGAGGGCGCGGCGTCCCCGCGGACTCCATCGCTCGGCAAGGGCATTGCCGGCAGCCCCTGCGCGGCGTGCCCGGCGGCGTGCGGGCTGTGCCACCTGGCCGCTGGTGCCATGCTCGCGCCCCTGCCGGCTGCGGTCGAAGATCTCCTGCGCATGGTCCTGAACGCGGGCATGGCGCTTCCTGACCTCTCCATCCCCGCGGCCCACGCGCCGCCGCCTCCCAGAAGCTGACGCTCCGCAGCGCCGCCGCCGTTCCGGGCCGCGGCGATGAAGACGTTCGACCCTGTGCCGGGTCTGCCCGGCGCGTGCCCCGGCTTTCGAGGAGGCTGTACCCATGAATGAGCTTTCCGGACGTACCCCGCGGGTGCGCGCGCTGGCCGCCGCCGGCATCATCGTTGCGTTCACCGGTTGCGCCGGGCCAGGGCGCGAAGGCGGTTTCCAGGCCGTGGCCGCCGTTGCAGTGCATCGGCTGGGCGTCTCAGCCGCCTGGCCGCGCGATGTCGACAGCCGGCGCCGTGTGGACGAGGAGGTGGCGAAGTTGCTGGCCCAGAGCCTCACCGCCGATGACGCGGTCCAGGTGGCGGTTCTTCAGAACCCCGCGCTGCAATCGGTCTACGCGCAACTCGGTGTTGCCGAGGCCGAACTGCTCCAGGCCGGGCGGCTGCCCAATCCGCGTTTTCGCACCACTCGCACCGCCTCGGACGAATCCTTCAAGTACGAGACCGCGCTCACCATCCCGGTGGGTGCCCTGCTCACCATGCCCGCGGTGCTGGGCATGGAGCGGCGCCGCCTCGAAGCGGTGCGGCTGCAGGTGACCGACCGGGTGCTGGCCGTTGCGGCCGACACGCGGGAGGCGTGGGGCGAGGCCGTGGCGGCGGAGGAGGAACTGCGCTACCTGGGCCAGGTGCGCGAGGCTGCCGAGGCGAGCGCCGAGCTGGCGCGCCGCATGGCCCGGGCCGGTAACTTTTCGCAACTCGACCAGCTGCGCGAGGAGGCCTATCTGGCGGATACGAGGGTGCGGCTGGGCCGTGCGCGCACCGAGGCGCTGGCGTCCCGCGAGCGGTTGTTGCGGCTGCTGGGCGTGGAAAACCCGGTGCGCGTGCGTCTGCCCGAGCGCTTGCCCGAGTTGCCGGCTCCGCCCAGCGAGGACAGCGAGCTGGAGCGCTTCGCCCTTGCCCAGCGTATCGACTTGCAGGCGGCGAAGGCCGAAGCGGCGGCCACGGCCCGCTCCCTCGGACTCACCCGGGCTAGCGGCATGGTCAACGCCCTGGAAGTGGGCCCGGCGCGTCTGGCCGAGAAGAGCGAGCCCGTCAAACGGGGCTACGAGGTGAGCGTGGAGATCCCGATCTTCGACTGGGGCGGGGCGCGCGTGGCGCGCGCCGAGGCGTTGTACCTGCAGGCGGTGGCGCGGGTGGGCGAGACGGCGGTAAACGCGCGCTCCGAGGTGCGCGAATCGGCCTCTGCCTGGCGCGAGGCCTGGGAGCTCGCTCGCCAGTATCGAGACGAGATCGTGCCGCTGCGGCGCCGCATCTCCGAAGAAACGTGGCTTCGCTACAACGGCATGCTCATCTCGGTGTTCGAACTGCTTGCCGACGCGCGTGAACAGGTGGGTGCCAACCAGGGCCGCATCGAGGCGCTGCGCGACTACTGGATGGCCGAGGCGCGCCTGCGGCGCGCGCTTGGCGGCCGGTTGCCCGCCGCCACCCCGGGCAGTGCTCCGCCATCCGCCGCCGGGACATCCACAGGGCGCGCAACGCGCCGGGAGGGTTGAGTCATGGATCGCAGAATCTTCATGGGCGCGGCCGTCGCCCTTGGCGCAGCCACAGTGAGCCGCGCCGCGCTGGCGGGGCTACCCGAGGCTGTGCAGCAGCGCTCCGCCGCCACACAGCCGCCGCTAGCACCCGCCACGGGTGCTCCCTACAACCCGGTGGTCACTCTCAACGGCTGGACATTGCCGTGGCGCATGAAGGACGGCTGGAAGGAGTTCCACCTGGTGGCAGAGCCGGTGGAGCGCGAGATCGCGCCCGGCATGGTGGCGCGCCTGTGGGGCTACAACGGCCAGAGCCCCGGGCCCACCATCGAGTGCGTGGAGGGTGACCGGGTGCGCATCTTCGTCACCAACCGGCTGCAGGAGCACACCACCATCCACTGGCACGGCATCCTGCTGCCCAACGGCATGGACGGCGTGGGCGGTCTCACCCAGCCTCAGATCCAGCCCGGCAAGACGTTCGTGTACGAGTTCGTCATGCGCAAACCGGGCACTTTCATGTACCACCCGCACGCCGACGAAATGGTGCAGATGGCCATGGGCATGATGGGCGCCATCGTGGTTCATCCGAAGGATCCGTCGCTGCACCGCGCTGACCGCGACTACGTGTTCCTGCTGGCCGCCTATGACATCGACCCGGGCAGCTTCGCGCCGCGCGTCAACACCATGCTCGAGTTCAACCTGTGGACCTGGAACAGCCGCGCCTTTCCTGGCATCGACGCGCTGGTGTGCGCCACCGGTGAGACTCTGCGGGTGCGCATCGGCAACCTCACCATGACCAACCACCCCATGCACATGCACGGCTGCGAGATGTTCGTCACCGGCACAGACGGCGGCTGGGTATCGCCCGCGGCGCGCTGGCCCGAGGCGAGCGTGGACATGCCCGTGGGCGCCATGCGTGCCATCGAGGTACGCTTCGATGATCCGGGCGACTGGGCTTTCCACTGCCACAAGTCACATCACACCATGGGTCCCATGGGCCATCGCGTGCCCGCCATGATGGGCGTGGACCAGTCGGACCTGGTGGAGCGCATCCGCAAGCTGGTACCCGGCTACATGGCCATGGGCGAAGCGGGCATGGCCGAGATGGGCGAGATGCAGATGCCGCTGCCGCCCAACACGCTGCCGATGATGAGCGGCGAAGGGCCCTTCGGGCCGCTGGAGATGGGCGGCATGTTTACCGTGGTGAAGGTGCGCGAGGGCCTGGCGAGGGGGGATTACCGCGATCCAGGCTGGTACCAGCACCCGGCGGGAACGGTGGCTTACGAATGGACCGGGCCGGTGGCCGAACCGCAGCGCCAGCCTGGCGCGCCACCCGACACCGGCGCGGCGCATGTGCGCGTGCGCAAGCCCGGCGGGCATCAGCACTGAGGTTCACCGACGCCGCAAGAGCCGCAGCATGCGCTGGGCTGCGGGGGTGGTTGTCTGGACTTGCACGGCTCCACCCCCGTACCCCGCATCAATGGACATACTTGCGCTTGCCGCGCTCAATGGGCAGGCGCTGCCTGCCCATTTATCAACGCGTATCTTCGCTTCGATAATCTATTTCGGCGAAAATCTTTGGAGATCAAGTGAACCACTCGTGCTAGCGGTGCCCGGCGTGCGGGTCTTGGCCCGCGTCGCCGCCGGGGGCCTTTTGGCCGCTTTCGTCTTCGTCTTTTTCGTCGTCCTCGTCCTCGGCTTCGCCTGCCTTCGGCGCGGTGTCATGTCCGCCGCCCGCCGCGCCGTGAGGCCTTCGCGCAGCCAACAGTTGCGCGCGCTGTTCCGGCGTGAGCAGCGCCAGGGCGTCCCGGCGGGCGCCGAGGCGCGCCTCCAGCAGCCTGGCCTCCACGTCCTGTACCGCGCGCAGGCGAGCGGTGGCGGCGGCGGGATCGGGCTCGGACGCGGGGGGGTTGTAGGGGGGGGGCCCCAGCAACAAGCCCAACAAGCCCGCCCAAGGCCCCCAGGAAGGGCGGGAAGGGTTGAACAAGGCGGG
>DAIPHN010000164.1:0-8091 GCA_036771335.1 Burkholderiales bacterium | reverse complement strand
TACGACCTTCGGGTTATGAGCCCGACGAGCTGCCAGACTGCTCCACCCCGCGCCCGGCTTTCCGCGCGAACACGGAAGACCGCGAATATAGCTGCTCTGGAGCCACCACGTCAACAGCTTCGGGCTGCAAATGTGGATCAGCTCTCTCCAAACAACCAATCAAGAATCGGCTGCCACTGAAGAAGCTCACGGCTGGCGACATACTCCGGGAGATCAAACAAACTGCGGCCGCTGAATGCCGCGTTTGCGTAGACCTGTGCATCCCGGAGATAGGTCAATACCGGCAGGCCCAGTTGCAACAGAAACGCTTCAAGAGTTGCCGCAGCCTTGGTCCGCGCGTCCACCCGCATGCCCACCACTGCAATGGCACTACGTGCAGGCCTCGATCTTTCAGCCACCAGGGCCTGGAAGAAGTCGTTCGCTGCCGCCATGTCGAACAGAGAAGGCTGAACCGGGACCACCACCCGGTCCGCCATGCTTAATGCGTGGTGCAGGTTCTTGCCATGGAGACCAGCGGGCGAATCCAGCACTAACCAGCCCTTCCTTTTGCCGGCGTTGCCCGAAGCCTCCCCATCAAGCCGGCCGATGTGCGGCAATTCCGGCGGTCGAATACCCAGCCAAGCCAGCGACGACTTTTGCCGGTCAAGATCCCACAAGGTCACAGACTCTCCGCGATTGACCAAGGCCCCAGCCAAGTTGGTGGCGAGCGTGGTCTTCCCTGAACCTCCCTTCGAATTGGCGACCAGGACTGATTTCATGACTGCCCCACGTCGGGCACCCCGCCCCAGCGCTGATGCGCAAAACTCTCTGCCACCATGAGCGGGGTAGTCGCTGCGCCCGTAGCGCCTTCCGACTCGGCACTTGAATGTGCCGACGGCGGCACCTCTTCCGCTTCTGCCAGGCGCACCGGGCGTTCAGAGCCTTCGTCCAAGGCCAGTTCACCTGAGGCTGCGCCCTCAGCATCCGCCGACTCCACCAGTAAGCCCAGCTCCTCGAGCGGTGGCAACTCCGACAAGGCTCGAAGCCCCAAATCATCCAGAAAAGCGCGCGTAGTCCCGTACAGCGAAGGGCGTCCGGGAACCTCCCGGTGCCCCACTACCTCAATCCATCCGCGGCCTTCCAGGGCTTTGATGACGGTCGTCGCGACCCCGACGCCGCGTACGTCTTCGATGTCGCCTCTGGTCACAGGTTGCCGATAGGCGATGATCGCAAGGGTCTCCACAACCGCCCGAGAGTAGCGCGGGGGCTTCTGGGGGTTAAGCCGGTCAAGCACCCCTTGCATCTCGCGCCGCGTCTGAAACCGCCAACCACTGGCGACCGGCACGAGCTCCACTCCCCTGCCCTGCCAGTCCGAGCGCAACTCATCAAGAATCCGACGCACTGTGTCGGCATCGATTTCGTCGTCAAACAATCGGCGTAATGCCTGTACTGAGAGGGGCTCCGGGCTGGCCAGCAGAGCCGCCTCGAACGCAACCTTCACGCGAAGAAGGTCAGTTAACAGAGATTCCATGGCTTAGGCGAACGTAGATGGGTGCGAATGCAGCCTGCTGGGTCACGTGCACCAGGCTTTCCCGGGCAAGTTCAAGAATGGCAAGAAAGGTGACCACCGCCTCGGAAACGCCCCCGGCTTCTCCGAACAGTTCTCGGAACTCGGCGAAGGGTGTCATCTGGAGCATCCGCAGCAAGCGGGTCATCTGTTCGCGCACCGAGAGATGCTCCCTACTGACTCGATGGTGGCGATGGCTCCTGGCGCGCGCGATAATGCTCAGCCACGCTTGACGCAGGTCCTCTGCATCCACGTGCGGCAAACGAACGACCACAACATGGTCGATATGTGCCTGCACCCCGAGAAAATCCCGGCCGATTTGGGGAAGCTCGGCAATCCGGCCAGCCGCCTGCTTGAACTGCTCGTACTCCAAGAGGCGGCGCACAAGTTCCGCGCGCGGGTCGACCTCCGGTTCACCATCAGCTGCCGCAGCATGCCGGGGAAGCCGCATACGCGACTTGATCTCTATAAGTAAGGCAGCCATCAGCAGGTACTCGGCCGCCAACTCGAGATGTCGCGCATGCATAGCCTCAACGTACTGCATGTACTGGCGGGTGATCTCCGCCATGGGGATGTCCAGAACGTCGAGGTTGTGCCGCCGGATCAAGTAAAGCAGAAGGTCAAGCGGCCCCTCGAAAGCATCGAGGAATACCTCCAGCGCCTCTGGCGGAATGTACAGATCCCGAGGCAACTCGACCATTATCTGGTCGCGGACCCTGGCCACGGGGTTCCCCGCAGGGCTTTGGACGAGGGCGAGTTCGATCACGGTGGTTAAACGGCACCACGGAAAAGACGGCTGAGCGTCGCGGATTCGGATTATCCGACAACTTCGACACTGTCTGCTACCAGCCCCACCCCAGTGTCCGGAATGCGCCTCAAGCTTTGCGTTCGCGATGCCGTTAAGCCGGATACGCCCGTGATGAAGCGCGAAAGCTCATAGCGGAAAGCGCAACCCTTTGTTTTATTGGAATTGAAATGCCCATGTCGGACCTGATGAAGAGCATCGATGCCCGCACCCGGCTGGCTGGCACCAACAAACTGGAGATTCTATTGTTCTCGCTTGGCGTCGATGACAGGACGGGCCGGCGAGAGGTATTCGGGATCAACGTCTTCAAGGTGCGCGAGGTGATGCGAACTCCGGAGATTACGCGCGCCCCGGAAATGCCCTCCGCAGTGGAGGGCATTGTCAGTCTGCGGGGGGCCCTGCTGCCAGTTCTCGATCTCGCCCGATACACCGGGCTACCACGGCAGGCGGCGCCGCAAATCATGATCGTCACTGAGTATAACGGGCGCACTCAGGGCTTCCTGGTCGAGGCCGTGGACACCATCCTCCGGCTCGACTGGTCCGCTATGAAGGCGCCCCCGGACATGCTGACGACCCAGACAGGCGGACTCGTCACTGCCGTTACGGAACTACCGGGCAACCGGTTGGTGATGATGATCGACGTGGAAAAAATCCTATTTGAAAGCAGTGGGATGGCAGACGAGCACCTTTTTTCCAGCATCGCGCGCGTGCATTCAAAGGAACGCACAGTGCTATTCGCCGACGACTCCTCCGTTGCGCGTGGCCAGATTACCCGGACCCTCGAAGCCATGGGCCTGCGCTACATCTCCTGCATCAACGGTCGCCTCGCCTGGGACGAACTCAACCGCCTAGCGACCGCGGCCGCCGCCGCCGCGAAACCCATCAATCACTTCGTCAGCCTGGTGTTGACCGACGTGGAAATGCCTGAAATGGATGGCTACATGCTCACCAAACGAATCAAGTCCGATCCGAGGTTTACGGGTGTGCCTGTGGTCATGCATTCCTCGCTTTCCACTCAGCAGAACCAGCATCTTGGGCGGTCCATAGGGGTGGACGACTATGTGCCGAAGTTCGAGCCGCACAAGCTCGCAGAAGTGCTTACCCATCGCCTCGGCGCACCCTCGCGTGCCGCTGCCTGACCACTTCTACGGCCCCAAGGAAAAAAAATGGATCTGCCCGAAAACCAGACTCTCCTCGATGCCGTCGATGCGCGGACCAGGCTTGCCGGCTCAAACAAACTGGAGATCTTGCTGTTTTCGCTCGGTACTCGAGAAACCTTCGGCATCAACGTCTTCAAAGTGAGAGAAGTCACCAAGACGCCACCCGTCACGCCTACCCCGAATATGCCCCCAGGCGTGGAAGGGGTCATATCGCTGCGCGGCAACATCATCCCGGTCGTGGCTCTTGCCGGCTTCCTCGACATCGGTGTCAGTGGAAACCAGACCCGCGAGACCATGATGGTCACCGAATACAGCCGCCGTACGCAGGGTTTTCTCGTGCACGAGGTGGACCGGATCGTTCGAGTGGACTGGAACAAGGTAAAGGCTCCAGAGGGCCTGTTCTCTGGCCATGAAGGCTTGATCACCGCAATCACCGAGTTGCCTGATGGGACATTGGTGTCGATCAACGACGTCGAGCAGATCATAGACAGAGCCTTTGGAGAGGAAAGCATCCCTGATCTGCAGCCTGTCTCCGCCCGCAGCGAGCGAATCGTTTTTTTCGTGGACGACTCAGCGGTGGCCCGGAAGGAGATCGGCCAAGTGCTTGACAAGTTAGGGGTGAGCTATCACCACGCCACCAACGGTCTGGAAGGATGGGAGCGCCTGAAAGCTGCCGCCGTCCGCGCTCGAAGCGAGGGCTAGCGGATGACCGATATGGTCAGCGCCATCTTGCTCGACGCAGAGATGCCGGAAATGGACGGCTACGTACTGACGCGCCAGATCAAGTCGGACGACCAGTTCAACGGAATTCCCGTGGTCATGCACTCGTCCTTGTCATCGGAAGCGAATCGTGCCATGGGCAAAACGGTCGGTGTGGACGCGTACGTCGCCAAGTTCGATCCCACCGTCCTCGCAGACACCTTGCGTCCGCTGATCGCCAGGTAGACCACCAAAGAGGCATACGATAAGCCTTGCCTATTCTCATCGCACCGCAGAGACACCCATGAATCAAGACATGAAGTTCCTGGTGGTAGATGATTTCTCCACCATGCGGCGAATCATCCGCAACCTGCTCAAGGAGCTGGGCTTTCAGAATGTTGAAGAGGCCGACGACGGCGCCGTTGCTCTCAGCAAGCTCAAGGCTGGCAACTTCGACTTCGTTGTGTCGGATTGGAATATGCCCAACATGACGGGCGTCGAATTGCTTCGCGCCATCCGGGCTGATCAGGCCCTGAAGCATCTGCCCGTTCTGATGGTTACCGCAGAGGCCAAGAAGGAGCACATCGTCGAAGCGGCCCAGGCGGGCGCGAGCGGCTATGTGGTCAAGCCATTCACGGCCGCCACCCTCGACGAGAAGATCACCAAGATCCTGCAGAAAATGGGAGCCAGTCAATGAGCACCGACAACTCCGCTTCAGAAGACCTCGAAGCCTTATTCGA
The DNA here is from genome assembly GCA_036771335.1 of Burkholderiales bacterium. Taxonomy (GTDB): domain Bacteria; phylum Pseudomonadota; class Gammaproteobacteria; order Burkholderiales. Next base: position 3,141 of record DAIPHN010000164.1, on the reverse strand, counting down.
CAGCATAGTCGCAGAAAATGACCTGCGAAACAGCCCTCCAGTGGCGCGCCTACCCTCCCGGGATGTCAGCGCCGCAGCCGCTCAACCCGATGAGATGCTGAACCGCATCGGGCAGCTGACCCGCACGTTGCACGATAGCCTTCGTGAGCTCGGGTATGACAAGGAACTTGCCAAGGCCGCAAATGCGATTCCCGACGCGCGCGAACGAATGGCCTACGTGGCGGAAATGACCGAGCGAGCCGCTCACCGCACCCTCGCCGCCAGCGAGGCCGCCAAGCCGCTGCAGGAGCGACTTGGCACCGAAGCAACCGCACTGGCTAGTGCCTGGGACCAGCTCTTCGCCAACAAGGTGTCCGTCGACGAGTTTCGCAACCTTGCTGTCCGCACCCGCGACTTCCTGCACTCCGTACCCACGCAAACCGCGGCGACTGGCCAGCACCTTCTCGACATCATGATGGCCCAGGACTTCCAGGATCTCACCGGTCAGATGATCAAGCGCATGACCGAAATGACCCATACCGTCGAAAAGCAGCTCGTGGAGCTATTGATCGACCACGCACCGGCCGATCGCCGCGAGGCGCTTTGTGCGTCCGGGCTCGCCGGCCCCGTGATTGGAACAGGCGCGGGTCAGGGCGTGGTCACCAGCCAGCAACAAGTTGACGAGTTGCTGGAAAGTCTCGGCTTTTGAGCACTGCAAGGGAGGACAGATGACCGACTTCGCCAGCATGGAAGATCTGCTTGCCGACTTTCTCACCGAGTCCAGTGAACTCCTGGATGACGTGGATAACAAGCTCGTCGAACTGGAAAAACGCCCGCGTGATCGCGCTTTGCTGGACGATATCTTTCGGGGGTTTCACACCATCAAGGGCGGCGCAGGTTTCCTTAATGTCCAGCACCTCGTCCGTCTGTGCCACCTGACAGAGAATCTGTTTGATCAACTGCGAAATTCGGCGCTCACGCTGTCGCCGGACCTGCTGGACATAATCTTGTCGGCCACCATGGTCGTTCGAGACATGTTCGGTCATCTGGAAAAGGGAACAACACCGCCGCCTGCCGATGACGCGCTGTTGACCGCGCTGCAACAGGCGATCAGCTGCCAACGGGAGGCTGGCGAGAAGGCGTGCCCAGCCCCCGCGGCAGCCCCAACTCCTTTCCCTGCCTCGCTTGGCGAACCAGACTGGCGAACGTTGCTGCAAGCCGTTAGCGGCACCGCGGCCCCGGTCACTGAAACACCCCAAGTACGGCCCGTGCAAGAACGAAATCCCGGGCGCCGAGCCACCGACCACCCCGATGGAGGGGGCGGCAGCGCCGGCCGTCGCGATGCCGACAAGGTGACAGTCGCGCAGGAGACCACGATACGTATCGATACCGGTCGCCTGGACCAGGTGCTCAACCTGTCTGGCGAAATCGGCCTCGCCAAGAATCGTCTCAACTGCCTGCGTACCGAACTGCTTGCCGGCACGACGGGTGCCGACACCCTGCGCTCCCTCGACGAAGCCGTAAGTCATCTCGACGTTCTGGTGAGCGATCTGCAGAACGCCGTCATGAAGACGCGCATGCAGCCCATCGGTCGCCTGTTCCAGAAGTACCCGCGCGTGGCGCGCGACATGGCGCGCCAGCTAGGTAAGAACGTGGAACTCGCCCTCTCCGGCGAGGACACCGAACTGGACAAAACCATGATCGAGGAGCTTGGCGACCCGTTGATCCACCTGGTCCGCAATGCAGTCGATCACGGCATCGAGCATCCCGAAGAACGTGTTGCGGCCGGCAAGCCGGAAACCGCGACCGTTCGGCTGTCCGCCCAGCAACAGGGCGATCACATCATGATCGAGATCAGCGACGACGGACGGGGAATGAAACCTGAAACGCTGCGCCGCAAGGCCGTGGAGAAGGGCCTGATCGACCCAGAGGCAGCCGCGAGCATGGACGACCGGCACGCGCTACAGTTGATCTTCCTGCCTGGCTTTTCCACCAAGGACACGGCCAACAACTTCTCCGGTCGTGGCGTAGGCATGGATGTAGTGAAGACCAACATCACCAAGCTAAACGGCCGCGTAGAAGTAAAGTCCGAGCCAGGCCAAGGAAACTCCATAGTCCTAGCGCTGCCGCTCACGCTGGCAATACTGCCGGAGCAGGTAGTCAGGCTTGGTACACAACCGTTCGCCGTACCGCTCGCCCTGGTACGAGAGATCGTCAACATTCGACCGGAGGACGTCCAGGAAGTCTCCGGCAGACCCACCATGCTGGTGCGTGAAGAGGTACTGCCAATCCGCTCGCTCGCTCGCCTCATCGGCTGGCCGCAGTCAGCCCCGCCAGCGTATGGCGTGCACATGCAAAGCGGTCTGCGCAATTTCGTCCTAGCAGTGGACGGGTTCGTGGGTCGCGACGACGTGGTGATCAAGCCGCTGGAGGACGTCAAGCCGAAGGGCATCGCCGGAGCCACTCTTTCCGGCGATGGCTCCGTGGTGCTGGTGCTGGACATGGAGCAATTGCTGGCGGAACCTGCCGCCGAAACCCGGCGCGCCCTGTTCGAACAAGCCGCCTGACAGAGGCTCGGCGCAAGTCCCAGGCGTCGCCGCGCCCGCACTTGCGGCGACGCCAAACCGCAGTTGCTCAGGCGGCTGAGGCCACCACATCGGCCCGCTCGAACCGAAAGACGCCACCGTTCGCATCCACACGGATCCTGTCTTTTGGACCGAAGCGCCCTTCCAGTATCTGCTTCGCCAGAGGATTCTCTACGTTCGCCTGGATCGCCCGCTTCAGCGGCCGCGCGCCGTACACCGGGTCGAAGCCTGCAAGGGCTAGTTCCGCGAGGGCGGCTTCGGTCACTTCCAGGCCCATGTCCATGGCCGCCAGGCGCTTCTCCAGGGCCCCCATCTGGATGCGTGCGATGGAGGTGATCTGCCGTTCGTCCAGGGCATGGAACACCACCACTTCGTCGATGCGGTTGATGAACTCGGGACGGAACTGCGTCTTGACCTCCCCCATGACCGCCAGCTTCACCAGTTGATACTCGCTGTCTTGCATCTGCTGGTTCATCTGCGAGCCCTGGTTGGAGGTCATCACCTCCACAGTGGTCTTGAAATCCACTGTACGGCCCTGGCCGGCGGTGAGGCTACCATCGTCGAGCACCGGAAGCTG
>DAIPHN010000163.1:0-8102 GCA_036771335.1 Burkholderiales bacterium | reverse complement strand
AGTGACATCTCCAACCTAGACCCGGCGTCGCTCGACCCGTCTGAATCTGAGTGGGGCGGTATCAGCGGGTTTTCTGCGCGTACGAACGAGGCCATTGCCGATGCGGTGAACACAGCTGCGGCCCCGCCCAGGAGGAAGAGGAAGCAGAACGCCGGGAAGCGGAACGCCGCCTCTGAAGGAAACGCGACATGAAGGGTCGGGGCAAGAAGGCCGCGAGGGGGACCGGCCTTCAAGAAACAACAGCCTTTCATGTTGCAGCCTCCGCTGCAGGCTTGCAGCCGCGCGGCGGCAAAGATGCTGTTGAAGGCAGTTACCGCGCCCAGATCATCGTCAGCAAAGGGGCGCAGTTCACCGGAAGCGTGGACGTGGACGGGCACTTCAGTGTTTCCGAGCCTCAGAGCCACCGATGGGACTACGGTCTCGGCATCGCGCTTTCAGCCGGCGTAGAGATCGCCTGCTGGGTGGAGCCGCACCCGGCGTCCAGCACCGGTAGTGTGGGAACCATGCTGAAGAAGCTGGATTGGCTGAAAGCCAAACTAACAACGCCGCCCTTCAAACAGTTGAATGCCATGACCTTCAAGCACAACCAGGGCATCCAGCGCTTCCACTGGCTGCTGACCCCACAGGGCGTGTGTCGAATCACCGCCACCAGCAAAGAGGCCAGGACTTTGGCCAAGGCGGGCCTGCGCATGCCAGCTCGGCAAATCACTTTGCCGTGAGCAAGCCGTGGAATGGGCGAGTGCTTGATCGCGATGTGCAGGGGCTCTTGCACGGGCAGACCGCAGCCCATCCGCAGGCGGCCCGCGGCCGTGCCGGGTCGCGCGGCGAGGAGCCTGGTTTGTTATCTTCGCTGGGAGATAACAACGCGCGGGATGCCGAAACATCCATACGCATCAACCACTTGACGAGATATTTGTTATCCATCGCTGACTTCCAAGAGTCTTCGAGGCCCCATTCCAACTGCTTTCGCTACGGCGGTCATCCAGACGATCTCGGAAACGCTTCACCTCGACTGCTCCCGGGCAAAGACCGCCCATGTTCCTTCTCTCCGGCTTGGCTGCGCAGCGCTGGCGCCGCAGGTTTGGTGTGCTACGGCCGCCCCAGCCCGCGCCCCTTCTCAGCCACTCGCCTGAGCCTCGATTCCGCTCCCACCCACATCCACCCATGCTCACCCCCCAGCAAGTCAGCCAGTACCGCCAGGACGGCTACCTCGTCCTCCCCGGCCTGTTCTCCACCGAAGAAGTCGCCGCCATGAAGGCGGAGCTGCGCCGCATCCAGGACATCGACACCGACCACCTGGTGCGCGAGCGCTCGGGCGGCACGGCCAAGACCATCTACCGGGTGCACGATGCCGCCAGCCCCACGGCCTCGGCCCTGTTCCGCGCGGCGGCGCTGTCGCCACGGCTGCTGGGCAGCGCCTGCCAGTTGCTTGATGACGCGGCGCTCTACATCCACCACACAAAGTGCAACCTCAAGTCCGCCATCGACGGCAGCGTGTGGCAGTGGCATCAGGACTACGGCGCCTGGAAGCGCGACGGCATCGCCGAGCCCCACATGACCACCGCCCTGGTGATGCTGGACGCGGCCACCGAGCTGAACGGCTGCCTGTACTTCATTCCCGGCAGCCAGCGTCACGGCTACATCGAGTCGGAGATGGACGATCGCACCACCGCCTACCGGCTGTGGGTGGTGCCCAAGCCGGACCTGCTGCGCATCATGGAGCACAGCCCCGAGCCCGTGCCCATCCTGGGCCAGCCCGGGACGGTGGTTTTCTTCCACTGCAACATCCTGCACGCCTCCGGCCACAACCTTTCGCGGCACGACCGCTGGCACGTCTACACCGTGTACAACCGCAGCAGCAACGCACCCGGCGAGGTGCCCGCGCCGCGGCCGGAGTATGTGCGCTCGGTGCAGAGCCAGGCGCTGGTAATGGGCGGGGATGAGCTGCTGGAAGCGGGCCGCGGCTGTTGACGGGGTTGCATGCGAAGCCAGTCTGATCGGGTCCTCCTTCGCAGCCGTGGCTGTCGCGTCCATGCCGTACAGGGAAAAACTCGCCTCCGAAGCCCACGGTGCTGAGAAAGGGCCCGTCAAGGTTGAAATCCGCGGGCACCGGGGCGGGATGGCGAGGTACGGCTGCGCCGGCGTGGGTGCGGGGGGGCGAGCTCCAGGCGTGGCGATGAAGTTGCCCAACCCCCGCGCCCCCCTGTGGCGCCGCCTGCTCGCCGCCGCGGCGCTGGCACTCTGCGTCGCTGTCGCGTTCGCGGGCGAGCTGCGCTCTTCCGACGGGCGGATTGTCGGCCGGCTCGACTACGGCGGCGAGCTTCGAGACGCGTCGGGCCGGCTGTTGCTGCGCTTCGAGCCGGACGGCGCCGTGCGCGATTCCTCCGGGCGCAAGCTGTTCGCGCTCGAGCCCTCGGGCCAGCTCAGGGGAGCCTCGGGTTCGCTGCTGGGCACGGTGGAGCCCGGCGGAGACGTGCGTGAAGCCAGCGGCAGGCTGCTGGGCCGCGTGGAGTCGGACGGTGACGTCCGGGCTTCCAGCGGCCGCCTGATCGGCACCGCGCGCGAGGTGCGGCGCGCCTGGGCCGCGGTGTACTTTTTCTTTCTCTGAACGGACCGTCCCCCGGGGTATCCGAAGGCAAGCCCGACGGCTATCCCTTTTTCGCGCGTTCCAGGCAACCCCGGTGGCGGGCGTCCACCCGCGTGGCGAACTGCGCCGTGGTGAACGAGCGCGCGAACTTGGGGCTCTTCAGGTCGATCTGCGGCACGACGGCCTTGGGGAGCGTGGCGCCCGTGGTGGCCTGCACCAGGGCGAACACCGCGCTGTACAACCGCGAGCGTTCGAAGGCCTCGCCGTTGCCCTCGGCCAGGTCGCGCCGGATCTCTGCTTCCGTGACGCCCAGCCGGCCCGACAGCCCTCGCGCGGCCTGTTCCGTGGCGCTGGGCGCCGGGTCTCGTCCATCGCCCACCAGCAGGTCGCCGTCCAGTTGCAGCGTCATGCCCGAAGCCTGGCTCAGGGCGAGCTGAAAGGCCGCGTTGCGGCTGGCAAAGCGGCCCGCGTTGTAGTCCGCGAAGCGATAGATCATGCGGTCGTAGGGCGCGGCATAGCTCAGCAGGTGGGCCGTGCCGAAGTACAAGCCCGCCGGCCGCGTGAATACCTGATCGCGCACCGTGCCGTTCACGGCGCCTGCATAGGGCGATTCGCCGGCGAGGGTCTCGGCAAAGGCGATGCTCACCTGCATGGGCCCGCCCGTGCGCACCGGATTGCGGCCGGCGAGGAGCTGCTTGCCGAAGGGCACCACGCCGATGAAATCCACGTACACGTCGCTCAGCTCCCGCTCCGTGCGCACAGCGTCGATGCGCTGGCGGTAGGTGCGGCCATCCGCGGACTTCAGGTTCAAGGCGCTGTCCAGCAGGTTCCTGGGGATGCCCCGCTGTTCGCGCTGGCGCTCGATCTCTGCCCAGGCAAGGCGCGGCAGGTTGGGCACCGAGGGATCGGCCCGGAAGGACGACTCCTGCTCGATGATCGCGACGATGGCGCACGCGTTGTCCATGGTGTTCGGCACGCCGTTGCCCACGAGCGCGGCCTGGATGTCGCGAGCCCACCCGGCGCGATCGGCCAGGCCCGGGGGCAGCAGCTTCTCCAGGTTCGTCACGGACCGTTGCCGGAACTCGGCGTCCCGGCGCGCCTGGTCCTGCGCCTCCCGCCGCCGTTGTTCGGCCTGGCGCTTCGCCCGTGCCTCGGCCTCGCGCGTTACCCTGGCTTCGGCCTCGGCCTTGGCCCGCGCCTCGGCTTCAAGCCGCGCCTTGGCGTCGGCTTCGGCTTTCGCGCGCGCTTGCTCGTCGCGAGCGGCCTTGGCCCGCGCCTCGGCCTCGGCCGCCTCGCGGCCGGCGCGCTGCCGCTCCTCGCCGGGGGTGGCGCAGCCGGCCAGGCCGGCAACGAGCGCCAGGGCCACCAGCCAGCGGCGGCGGCGTGTTTGCAGGAGGGGGGCGGCGGCTCGGTTCACGGGTGTCTTCGCGCATCGGTGAGTATTGGCGGGCCTACCCGGGAGCCGGGATTGCTGCGCCGCGTGGCAGCGGCGCGACGGAGCTTCTTGACCGCCATGCTACCCGCCGGAGCGGCGGGAAGTATCGGCAAACGCCGGGCTGAATTGAAGGCATTCCCGCGGGAGAGTCCCGCGGGAGAGGGGCAGCGCCAGCCCGAGGTGTCCCGCGGGTCCCCCCACCCTATCGGCTAGAATCGCGCACCCCTCGGTCCCGAGGACTTCCCCCTTCCTGCGCCCTGCCTTCATGTCCACTTTTTCTCCCCTTGCCAATGCGGTTCGCGCCCTGGCCATGGACGCCGTCCAGAAAGCCAACTCCGGCCACCCCGGCATGCCCATGGGCATGGCCGAGATCGCCAAGGTGCTGTGGCGTCATCACCTCTCGCACAATCCGGTCAATCCCGCCTGGCCCAACCGCGACCGCTTCGTGCTCTCCAACGGCCACGGCTCCATGCTGCTGTACGCGGTGCTGCACCTGCGCGGCTACGACCTGCCCATGGACGAGCTGGCGCGCTTTCGCCAGTTGCACTCGCGCACGCCGGGGCACCCCGAGGTGGGCTGCGCGCCGGGTGTGGAAACCACCACCGGGCCGCTGGGGCAGGGCATTGCCAACGCCGTGGGCATGGCGCTCGCCGAGCGGCTGCTGGCCGCCGAGTTCAACCGCCCCGGGCACGAGATCGTGGATCACCGCACGTGGGTGTTCCTGGGCGATGGCTGCCTCATGGAGGGCATCTCCCACGAGGCCTGCTCGCTCGCCGGCACCCTGAAGCTCGGCAAGCTCGTGGCGCTCTACGACGACAACCGCATCTCCATCGATTCGGAGAAGGGCTCCATCGAGCAGTGGTTCACCGACGACACGCCGGCGCGCTTCGAGGCCTACGGCTGGCGCGTGATTCGCGACGTGGACGGCCATGATCCGCAGGCCGTGGATGCGGCCATCCGACTGGCCACCGCCGCCGCCGAGCGCCCCACCCTCATCTGCTGCAAGACAGTCATCGGCAAGGGCGCGCCCCGCAAGGCCAACACTGGCGGCGCCCACGGCGCCCCGCTGGGCGCGGAGGAAGTGGCCGCCACCCGCGAGGCCATCGGCTGGCCCCATCCGCCTTTCGAGATTCCTGGCGATGTGCGCGAGGCCTGGGACGGGCGGAATGCCGGCGCGGCCCGCGAGCAGGCCTGGCGCGATCGCTTCGCGGCCTATCGCGCCGCCTTCCCCGAGCTTGCCGCAGCCTTCGAGGCGCGCATGGGCGGTGCCCTGCCGGCGGGCTGGAAGGACGCCGCCGACGCCTTCGTGGCCGCCGTGGCGAACAAGGGCGAGAGCATCGCTAGCCGCAAGGCCTCCCAGAACGCGCTCGACGGCTTCGGCCCGCACCTGCCCGCCCTGGTGGGCGGCTCGGCCGACCTGGCCGCCTCCAACCTCACCTGGTGGAAGGGCTCGAAGGCGGTGGGCGCGGAGGGCGGCAACTACCTGTTCTTCGGCGTGCGCGAGTTCGGCATGGCGGCCATCATGAATGGCCTGGCCCTGCACGGCGGCTTCATTCCCTACGGCGGCACCTTCCTGGTGTTCAGCGACTACGCCCGCAACGCCCTGCGCCTGGCGGCGCTCATGCGCCAGCGTGTGATCCACGTGCTTACCCACGATTCGATCGGCCTGGGCGAAGACGGCCCCACCCACCAGCCCGTGGAGCACGCCGCCTCCCTGCGGCTGATCCCCAACATGAGCGTGTGGCGCCCGTGCGACGCGGTGGAAACCGCGGTGGCCTGGCGCAGCGCCATCGAGCGCGCCGATGGTCCCACGGCGCTGCTGCTGTCGCGCCAGAACCTGCCGCACCAGCCGCGCGATGCAGCCCAGCTGGCGGGCATCGGCCGCGGCGGCTACGTGCTGGCCGAGGCCGAGGGCGGCCCGCCCCAGGTGGTGATCATCGCCACCGGCTCGGAGGTGGCGCTGGCCACGGGCGCGCGGGCGCTGCTGGCCCAGCGCGGCGTGCGGGCGCGGGTGGTGTCCATGCCCTCCACCACGGTGTTCGACACCCAGGACGCCGCCTGGAAAGCCGCCGTGCTGCCCCCTGGCGTGCCGCGGGTGGCGGTGGAGGCGGGGGTGCGCGACGGCTGGTACAAGTACACGGGCCTCGAGGGTGCCGTGGTGGGCCTGGACCGCTTCGGCGAGGCCGCGCCCGGCCCGGAGCTGTTCGCCCACTTCGGCTGCAGCGCCGAGCAGGTGACCGAGGCGGCGCTGGGCGTGCTGCGCTAGCGTGAAAGGCATGCCGCCGTGACGGCGCCGCAGCCGTTCAGGCTGGTGGCCGACATCGGCGGCACCCGCGCCCGGTTCGGGGTGTGCGAGGCGCCCGGCGCGCCGCCTGCCGAGGTGCGCTCCCTCGCCTGTGCGGCGTTCGCCTCCCTGGCCGACGCGGCCCGTGCCTACCTCGCTGCGATCGGCCAACCGCTGGTGGAGGAGGCCTGCGTTGCCGTGGCCGCGCCCGTCACCGGCGATCACGTGCGCTTCACCAATCTGGGCTGGTCCTTCCGCATCGAGGAACTGCGTGCGGTGCTGCGCCTTCGGCGTCTGCGGGTGGTGAACGACTTCGAAGCGCAGGCGCTGGCGTTGCCGTGGCTGGTGCCCCCCGAGCTTCGCGCCGTGGGCGGTGGGGCGGCCGAGCCCCTCGCGCCGCGCGTGGTGCTGGGCCCCGGCACCGGGCTGGGCGTGGCGGCGCTGGTGAGGGCCGGCGAGCGCTGGGTGGCCGTGCCCGGCGAAGGCGGGCACGTGGCGCTGAGCCCCATGGACGAGGAAGAAGCGGTGCTGCTCGCGCACCTGTGGCGGCGCTTCGACCATGTGTCCGCTGAGCGCCTGCTGAGCGGTCCGGGCCTGCAACTGCTGTGGCTCACCCTGCGTGAGTTGCGCGGCCTGCCGGCCGTGGCCGCCCCCGAGCCCGAGGAGATCACCCGCCGGGCGCTGGCGGTGGCGCCGCCGGACCCCGTCAGCGCGGACACCCTCGCCCGCTTCTGCGCCCTGCTGGGCACCGTGGCCGCCAATCTCGCCGTCACCTTCGGCGCCCGCGGTGGCGTATATCTGGGCGGTGGCATCGTGCCGGCGCTGGGCGCTTGGTTTGCCGGTTCGCCGTTTCGCGCCCGATTCGAGCGCAAGGGCCGTTTCTCCGCCTACACCGCCGCCATCCCCACCTTCGTGATCACCGCCGCGAGCCCGGCGCTGCGCGGCGCCGCCGCGGCCCTGGACGATCCCGCGCCGCGCTGATCTGTCCCGCAGCCCCCGCGCGACGACGCTCTTATGGGCCTGGGATACAATCCCTCGCCCCCCTGAGGAAGAGGTTCCAGGTCATGCCCATCCGTGTTGCCATCAACGGTTACGGCCGCATCGGCCGCAACATCCTCCGTGCCCTGTACGAGTCCGGCCGCAACGGCGAGTTGCAGATTGTCGCCATCAACGATCTCGGCAGCCCGGAAACCAACGCCCACCTCACCCGCTACGACACCGCCCACGGGCCCTTCCGCGGCACGGTCACGGTGGAGGGCGACGCCATGATGGTCAACGGCGACGCCATCAAGGTGTTCGCCGAGCGCGATCCCGCCAGGCTGCCCTGGGGCCGCCTGGAGGTGGATGTGGTGATGGAATGCACCGGCCACTTCACCGACAAGGCCAAGGCCCAGGCCCATCTGGCCGGCGGCGCCCGCAAGGTGATCATCTCCGCTCCCGGCAAGAACGTGGACGCCACCATCGTCTACGGCGTGAACCACCACACGCTAAAACCCTCGCACACCGTCATCTCCAACGCCTCGTGCACCACCAACTGCCTGGCGCCCATGGTGAAGCCCCTGCACGACAAGATCGGCCTGGTGTCGGGGCTCATGACCACCATCCACGCCTACACCAACGACCAGGTGCTCACCGACGTCTACCACGAGGACCTGCGCCGCGCCCGCTCGGCCACCATGTCCATGATCCCCACCAAGACCGGCGCGGCCTCCGCGGTGGGCCTGGTGCTGCCCGAACTCAACGGCAAGCTCGACGGCTACGCCATCCGCGTGCCCACCATCAACGTCTCGCTGGTG
>DAIPHN010000162.1:0-8177 GCA_036771335.1 Burkholderiales bacterium | reverse complement strand
CGTAAGCACGTAGTCGCAGCGCTCGCTGAACCAGTCCACGGTGGTGACGGCCGACGCCGGGGGGTCTTCGGCGAGCGCGGGCAGGGCGCACACGGCGAGCAGGGCGGCGAGGGCGAGGCGAGACGTCACGGCGTTCTCCAGGGGTTTTCGGCAGTCGCGAGGTCGCTTGACCCGCCGCGGCTTGAGTGCGGCGCGGTGCATGAAGTTCCCGCGGCCGCCCGAGGTCGCGAAACTATAATCCCGTCCTTCCCTCCAGGCGGCTCCCGATGCGCGCGCTTCTCGACGGGCTCAATCCCCAGCAACTCGCGGCGGTCACCCTGCCGCGAGAATCCGCGCTCATCCTGGCCGGCGCCGGCAGCGGCAAGACGCGCGTGCTCACCACGCGCATCGCGTGGCTCATCCAGGAGCGGCAGGTGAGCCCCATGGGCATCCTGGCCGTCACCTTCACCAACAAGGCCGCCCGCGAGATGCTCACCCGCATCGGCGCCATGTTGCCCATCAACATCCGCGGCATGTGGGTGGGTACCTTCCACGGCCTGTGCAACCGCATGCTGCGCGCCCACCATCGCGACGCCGGCCTGCCCCAGGCCTTCCAGATCCTGGATTCAGCCGACCAGCTCGCACTGGTGAAGCGCGTGATGCGCGCCCTGAACGTGGACGACGAGCGCTATCCCCCGCGCCAGGCCCAGTGGTTCATCAACGGCCAGAAGGAAGCCGGGCGGCGCGCCGCTGCGGTGATCCCGGCGGACGATCTCGAGCGTCGTTTCACCGACATCTACGATGCCTACGACCGCCAGTGCAACCAGGAAGGCGTGACGGACTTTGCCGAACTGCTACTGCGCGCCTACGAGCTGCTGTCGCGCCACGAGCCGCTGCGCATGCACTACCAGTCGCGCTTCCAGCACATCCTGGTGGACGAGTTTCAGGACACCAACAAGCTGCAGTACGCGTGGCTCAAGCTGCTGGCCGGGCGGGACAACGCCATCTTCGCGGTGGGCGACGACGATCAGTCCATATACCGCTTCCGCGGCGCGGACGTGGGCAACATGACAGCCTTCGAGCGCGACTTCGCCGTGCGCCACGTGATCAAGCTGGAGCAGAACTACCGCTCCCACGGCAACATTCTCGACGCGGCCAACGCGCTCATCTCGCGCAACCGCGAGCGGCTTGGCAAGAATCTGTGGACCGCGGACGAGCGCGGCGAGCCGCTGCGGGTCTACGAGGCGCCCACCGATGGGGACGAGGCCGGCTTCATCGTGGACGAGGTCAGGAGCCTGTTGCGCGACGGGACGCCTGCCTCAGAGATCGCGCTGCTGTACCGCTCCAATGCCCAGTCGCGGGTGCTTGAGCACGCGCTGTTCAGCGCCGGACTGCCCTACCGGGTGTACGGCGGGCTGCGCTTCTTCGAGCGCCAGGAGATCAAACACGCGCTGGCCTACCTGCGGCTGATGGCCAACCCCGAGGACGATGGCGCGCTGCTTCGGGTAATCAACTTCCCCGCCCGAGGCATCGGCGCGCGCAGCATCGAGCAGCTTCAGGAGGCGGGCCGCGCACGCGGCGCGAGCCTCTGGCAGGCGGCCTGCGCCGGCGCGGTGCCCGGCAAGGCGGGCACGGCCATCGCCGGATTCGTGCGGCTGGTGGACGGGCTGCGCGCCCAGTGCGCGGGGCTCAAGCTGCCCGAACTGGTGACCCACGTGGTGGAAGGCAGCGGCCTTAAGGAGCACTACCAGACCGAGAAGGACGGGGCCGAGCGCAACGAAAACCTCGACGAGCTCGTGAACGCGGCCGCCACCTTCGTCACCGAGGCCATCTACGAGCCCGGCGCCGAGGAAGGCGGCACCGTGGACCGCAACGACCCGCTCGCGGCACTGTCGGCCTTCCTCGCCCACGCCTCCCTGGAGGCCGGCGAACACCAGGCGGGGGCCGGCCAGGCGGCGCTGCAACTCATGACCGTGCACGCCGCCAAGGGGCTGGAGTTCCAGGCCGTATTCATCAGCGGCCTCGAGGAAGGCCTGTTCCCCCACGACAACAGCCTCGAGGAGAACGACGGCCTGGAGGAGGAGCGGCGGCTGATGTACGTGGCCATCACGCGCGCGCGCCGGCGGCTGTACCTGTCCCATGCCCAGTCGCGCATGCTCCACGGGCAGACGCGCTACAACCTGCCGTCGCGTTTCCTGGAGGAGCTGCCCGAGGCGCTGATGAAGCGCATCAACGCGAGCCGCGCCGCGCCCTGGGCTCCGCCGCAGCCGCGTGCGGGGTTCCCGCCGCCCATCGCGGCGCGCAACGACACCGGCTGGCGCGTGGGCCAGAGCGTGGTGCATCCCAAGTTTGGCGCGGGGGTGATCGTGAGCGCGGAGGGCCGCGGCCCGGATGCCCGGGTGCAGGTGAACTTCAGCGACGCGGGCCTCAAGTGGCTGGCGCTGGAGTACGCCAAGCTCGCGCCAGCCTGAGACCCCCGCTAGGGCTCGCCGCGCTGCGGCGGGTCGAAGATGTCGCGGTAACTCGCATACACACTGGGCACGAACACCGGCATGGCCACCCAGATGGCTGCGCCCAGGGCGCCCATGGGCGGCAGCACAAGCAGGGCGGCTCTGAACAGCGCCAGCCCCACCAGCGCCCACACCAGCCCGTAGACGGTGAATGCGGGCCAGTTGCGCGCCATGCCTGCCAGCGATGCGAGCAGCGCCTTGCCGGGAGTCAAGCTGCCCAGCAGCACGCCCAACGGCGAGAACCACACCGCCATACTCACCGGAACGGCCACCAGCAGACCGAGGAACAGCGCCTGCAGCAGTCGGCCCTGGGCCTCGGCGAGGCTTGCGTCGTTCATGCTGCCGGGGCTGGAGAGCATTTCCCGCACCGGCTCACCGCCCACCCCAACCACGATCACCAGCACCAGCACGTTGGCCGCCAGGTTGAAGCCCCCTAGGGCGGCCAGTTCGGCGAAGCGGCGCCGCAACCCCTCGAACAGCAGGCTCACGGGTACCGACTCGCCTCGCTCCGCGGCGCCGCAGGCGAGCGCCCAGCCGGCCAGCAGCCCGGGCAGCAGCATGGCCGCCGCCACGGCGAGCAGCGGATGCACGCCGCCGGCCAGGGTGGCGCCCCAAACGATGAGGGCGAACAGGATCGAGGACAGGGGCTTGCGCGTGAACAACCTCCAGCCGTGGACGATCCACAACCACCCGTGTCCTGCCGGTACGCGCCGCAGCCCCGACATGGGCTCAGACCACCAGGGCCAGGGGGCTGCCCCGGCGCGCGGCACCCTTGCGGTGCTGGCGCAGGATGCGTTCGAAGCGCGCCGGATCGTGGGCATGGGTGAGCTCTCCCGGCCGCGGCAGGTGGAAGTCATAGAGCCGCGACACCCAGAAGCGCAGCGCGCCGGCACGAAGCATCACCGGCCAGGCCTCGTGCTCCGCCGGGGTGAAATCGCGCGTACCCCGGTAGGCATCCAGGAGCGCGCGGGTACGCTCGGGGTCGAGCGTGCAGTCCTCGCCCATACACCAGTCGTTGACCGTGATGGCCACGTCGTACAGCAGCACGTCGATGCAGGCGAAGTAGAAGTCGATCACGCCGCCGATACGCCCGCCGGCGAACAGCACGTTGTCGCGAAACAGGTCGGCATGCACGACTCCGCGGGGAAGCGCATCGTGGCGGTGACTTGACTGGAAAGCCACTTCATCGAGCAGCATGGCGCGGTTGGTGTCACTCAGGAACGGTAGCAGCTGCGGAGCGGTGGCGTTCCACCAGCGCGGGCCGCGCAGGTTGTCCAGATGGCCCCGGTAGCTGCGGCCCGCCAGATGCAGATCGGCCAGCACCTCTCCCACGCGCGTGCAGTGGCCCATGGTGGGCGCGCTCACGGGCTCGCCAGGCAGGCAGGTGACCAGGGCGGCGGGCTTGCCGTTGAGCGCGCCCAGGAAGCGGTTGTCCAGGTCGGCGATGGGCTTGGGGCAGGGCAACCCGTGGCTGGAAAGGTGCGCCATCAGCTCCAGGTAGAAGGGCAACTCGTGGGGCTGGAGCTTCTCGAACAGGGTCAGCACGAAGCGACCCTGGGAGGTGATGACGAAGTAGTTGGTGTTCTCGATCCCCGAGGCGATGCCTTGCAGCTCGATAAGGTGACCCACCGAATAGCCGCGCAGCCAGGCGCTCAGCTCGTCGGCGTGCACGCGGGTGAACACGGACATGGGACGCGCCGCGGCCTAGAGGTTGAGAAGCGCTTCGCGCTCATCGGCCGAGAGCTCGAAGCCGCGCTTCTCGTAGTGCGCGAAGATCGCATCCACCACGGCGGCGGGCTCGTCGGTCACCTGAATCAGGTCCATGTCCTGCGCATCGATCATGCGCTCGGCCACCAGGCGCTCCCGCAGCCAAGCCACCAGACCGCCCCAGAAATCGGATTTCACCAGAATGATGGGGATGCGCCGCGACTTGCGCGTCTGCACCAGGGTGAGCGCCTCCATCAGCTCGTCGAGCGTGCCAAAGCCGCCAGGCATCACCACGTAGGCGGAGGCGAAGCGCACGAACATCACCTTGCGTGAAAAGAAGTGGCGGAAGGTCTGAGAGAGGTCCTGGTACGGGTTGGTCTGCTGCTCATGGGGCAATTGAATGTTGAGGCCCACCGAGAGCGACTTGCCGTGGAAGGCGCCCTTGTTGGCCGCTTCCATGAGGCCCGGGCCGCCGCCGGAGATGACCGTGAAGCCAGCATCGGAGAGGCGCCGGGCGATGGCCTCGGTGAGCACGTAGTAGGGATGATCGGGCGCGATGCGCGAGCTGCCGAACACGCTCACCGCCGGCCGCACCGCCGACAGGCGCTCGGTGGCCTCGACGAACTCTGCCATAATCCCGAACACCCGCCACGACTCGCGCGCCGACCAGGATTTCTCCACCAGCTCGGGCGCCAGTGGAACAGGAAGCTTTTTCCTGATCGTCATTCGGGGATTCCTTGCCCTGACAGCGCTGCCGATGAAAACGCTTCTGCTGGTGGACGGATCGTCGTATCTGTACCGCGCGTTCCACGCACTGCCCGACCTGCGTAATCGGGCTCAGGAACCCACGGGCGCGCTGCGCGGCATGGTGGCTATGCTCCGCCGGCTGCGACGCGAAGAAGCGTCGGATTATATCGCCTGCGTTTTCGACGCAAAAGGAAAGACCTTCCGGGACGACTGGTACCCCGATTACAAGGCCCACCGCGCGCCCATGCCCGAGGATCTGGTGCGCCAGATCGAGCCCATCCACCATATGGTGCGCGCGCTGGGCTGGCCGCTGCTCATGGTGGAGGGCGTGGAAGCCGACGATGTGATCGGCACCCTCGCCGCCCAGGCGGCGCGCCAGGGCATCCGCACCGTGGTGTCCACGGGCGACAAGGACCTCGCCCAGCTGGTGAACGATCACGTGCAGCTGGTCAACACCATGAGCGAGGAGCGGCTCGCCCGGGCCGGCGTGGAGGCCAAGTTCGGCGTGCCGCCCGAGCGCATCGTGGACTTCCTGGCGCTCACGGGAGACGCCGTGGACAACGTGCCGGGCGTGGAAAAGGTGGGCCCCAAGACGGCGGCCAAGTGGCTGCAGCAGTACGGCTCGCTGGACCAGATCATGGCCAGGGCCGGCGAGGTGGGTGGCGTGGCCGGCGAGAACCTGCGCAAGGCGCTGGCCTGGCTGCCCGAAGGCCGCCGGCTGCTCACCGTTAAGTGCGACTTGGACCTGGGCCTCGGGCCCGAGTCGCTCGCGCCGCGGCCCGAAGACCGCGAGGCGCTGCTGCGGCTGTTCGAACGCTATGAGTTTGCCACCTGGCTGCGCGAGCTCAGGGACGGCGCCAGCCTGTCGGGTGATCCCGTCGCGGCGCTTGCAGCCCCTGCGCCCACCGCCGTGCAGACCCGCCACTACAGCTGCATCCTGGACGAGGCCGCGTTTGCCCGCTGGCTTGCCCGCATCGAGACCGCGCCGCTGGTGGCCTTCGACACCGAGACCACCAGCCTCGACCCCCTGAAGGCGCGCATCGTGGGGCTGAGTTTTTCCGTGGCGCCGGGCGAGGCCGCCTACCTGCCGCTCGGTCACCGCTACGCTGGCGCACCCCAGCAGCTCGGCCTGGAGGATTGCCTCGCGAAGCTCAGGCCCTGGCTCGAGAATCCCTCCCGGGCCAAGCTCGGGCAAAACGCCAAGTACGACCTGCACGTGCTGGCCAATCACGGCATCCGCGGCCGCGGGTTCAGCGAGGACACGCTGCTCGAGTCCTACGTGGTGGAATCCCACCGGCCCCACGGCATGGACTCCCTCGCCCTGCGGCACCTGGGCGTGAAAACCATCCACTACGAGGACGTGGCCGGCAAGGGCGCCAGCCACATCGGGTTCGACCAGGTGAGCGTGGAGCGCGCCACCGAGTACTCCGCCGAGGACGCGGACATCACGCTGCAGCTTCACCACGCGCTGCTTCCCCAGGTGGAGGCCGAGCCCGGCCTGAAGCGCGTTTACCGCGACATCGAGATGCCGGTGATGCCGGTGCTGGTTACCATGGAACGCAACGGCGTCCTCATCGACCCGCGGCTGCTGGAGGCCCAGAGCCACGACCTGGGCAACCGCATCCTGGAGCTGGAACGCCGCGCCCACGCGCTGGCCGGTCAGCCCTTCAACCTCGGCTCGACCAAGCAGCTGCAGGAGATCCTGTTCGTGAAGCAGGGGCTGCCGGTGGTGAAGAAGACCCCCGGCGGGCAGCCCTCCACCGACGAGGACGTGCTCGAGCAACTCGCTCTCGACCACCCCATCGCCCGCACGCTACTCGACTGGCGCGGCATGGCCAAACTCAAGTCCACCTACACCGACAAGCTGCCGCGCATGGTCAACCCGGCCACGGGGCGCGTGCACACCAACTACGGCCAGGCCACCGCCGTGACCGGGCGTCTGTCCAGCACAGAACCGAACCTGCAGAACATTCCCGTGCGCACCGCCGAGGGCCGGCGCATCCGCGAGGCCTTCGTGGCGCCGCCGGGCAGCGTGATCGTCTCGGCGGACTACTCGCAGATCGAGCTGAGGATCATGGCCCACCTGTCGGGCGATGGATCGTTGCTCAAGGCCTTTGCCGAAGGCGCCGACGTGCATCGCAGCACCGCCGCCGAGGTATTCGGGGTGCCCGTGGCGGAGGTGAGCGCCGAGCAGCGCCGCTTCGCCAAGGTGATCAACTTCGGCCTGATCTACGGCATGTCCGCCTTCGGCCTGGCGAGCCAACTGGGCATCGAGCGCGCCGCGGCCCAGAACACCATGGACCGCTACTTCGCCCGCTACCCCGGCGTGGCCGACTACATGCAGCGCACCCGCGCCCAGGCCCGCGACGCCGGCTTCGTGGAAACCGTGTTCGGCCGCCGCCTCTACCTGCCCGACATCCGCGCCCAGAACCAGGGCCGCCGCCAGGGCGCCGAGCGCGCCGCCATCAATGCGCCCATGCAGGGCACGGCCGCCGACCTCATCAAGCTTGCCATGGTGGCGGTGCAGGGCTGGCTGGAACGAGCGACGCTGGCCACCAAGCTGGTGATGCAGGTGCACGACGAGCTGGTGCTGGAGGTGCCGGAGAACGAATTGCCGCGGGTAAAGGCAGAGCTGCCGGGCCTGATGACCGGCGTGGCGCAGCTTGCCGTGCCACTGGTGGTGGATGTGGGAGCAGGCCCTAACTGGGAACAGGCGCACTGACGCCCGCTCGCCTGGACCCGCCAGCGCTTCGTTTGCGCGTTGCCTGAACGAGTTGGTTGGATGCCTTGCGGGCCACAGGCGCTAATGACATGAAGGGTGTGCATAAAACGCGCAAGAGGCGCTGAAATCGGCCTTGTGTAGACTGAAGGCCAGGGTGGTTTCGAGTCTTCGCCTTCCTGATGTCCCGGTTCTTTGTGGACTTGTCTCCACTGGAGGGAGGTGTGCCCTTCACGGTCGAAACTCGTATCGCCGTACATTCTTTGACCACGTCGGCCCACTCTCGGCAAAAGAGGCGCTTCTTGTAGCACCGCAGGACCTTCTGCTGCACGAAGTCTTCATCCCGGCCAGCCCACTCTCCTGCAACGTCGAGAAGATTTGGACAATATGCTGGCCAGACCTCAGCAAACATGATGCGCTCCAGTTCCCGCTCGGATTATTGATCCGGCCCTTGCGCACCTGAAGTTCGCTGAGTCGCCCCCATGTTGGATTCATGCAAGCAACCGACATGAGAT
>DAIPHN010000161.1:0-8179 GCA_036771335.1 Burkholderiales bacterium | reverse complement strand
CGAACCCACGTCTAAAGCTTGGGAAGCTTTCGTTCTACCATTGAACTACACCCGCAAGTCTGGCGGATTGTACGGTATTCCAACACCTGCGCCCGGTCCCGCCAGCGGGTCTCAACTCGGCCCGAGATGGGCGTTGGCGTGGGTGATGCCGCCATCCACGGCGATGGCCTCTCCCACCACGTAGTCGCCGGCCCGCGAGGCAAGGTAGACAGCGGCTCCGGCCATGTCCTCGTCGCGCCCGATTCGCCGCAGCGGCGTTCGCGCGGCCACCTCCTCCGCGCGGTCGCGCGCTGCCCGGTTCATCTCCGAGGCAAAGGGTCCGGGCGCGATGGCGCTCATGACGATGCGATCCTGTACCAGCCGCGCAGCCATGCGCCTGGTGAGGAACATCAGTGCCGCCTTGGAGGCGTGGTAGGAGTAGGTCTCCAGGGCGTTGAGCCGCAGGCCGTCGATGGAGGCGATGTTGATGACCTTGGCCGGGCGTTCGTCGCTGGCAGCGGCCTTTAGCAGCGGGTGCAGCGCCTGGGTCAGGAAGAACGGCGACTTCACGTTCAGGTTCATGACCTTGTCCCAGCCATGCTCGGGGAAAACGTCGAAGGCCGCCGCCCAGGCCGCGCCGGCATTGTTGACGAGGATGTCGAGGTGAGGCTCGCGCCGGCCGATCTCGTCCGCCAGCGCCAGGCAACCCTCCACCGTGGAGATGTCCTGGGGCAGCGAGATACAGGTACCGCCGCCGGCCGAAAGCTCGGCGGCAGTGGCGTTACACGCCTCGGCCTTGCGCGCGGAGATGTAGACCTTCGCGCCGTAGGCGATGAAGCCGGCAGCGATCATGCGGCCGATGCCGCGCGACCCGCCGGTGACCAGAGCCACGCGGCCCTGCAGTGAGAACAGGTCGCGCACTTCAGACCCTCACCACAAGCTTGCCCTTGTTCGAGCCGTCGAACAGCCGGTTGATGGCCGACGGGATACTCTCCAGACCGTCCACTACGTCCACCTTCCACTGCAGGCGGCCCTCGCTAACCCAGGGCACGATCTCCGCCAGCGCCACATCCTTGCGGCTGTAGAAGTCCATCACGATGAAGCCGCGCACCGTGAGGCGCTTGATCAGGATGGCCCCGAAGTTGTAGGGGCCCGGAACTGGCTCGGTGGCATTGTAGTTGGCGATCAGCCCGCACACCGCCACGCGTCCGAACAGGTTCATGCGCGCGAGCACCGCATCGAGGATCTTCCCGCCCACGTTGTCGAAGTACACGTCCACGCCCTTAGGGCAATTCGCCTTGAGGGCCGCGGGCACGTCCTCGGACTTGTAGTCGATGGCGGCGTCGAATCCGATTTCGCGCAGCCACGCGCACTTCTCCGCGCCGCCAGCGATGCCCACCACGCGCAGGCCCATGAGCTTGCCCATCTGGCCCGCGATGGAGCCCACGGCACCGGCCGCCGCCGACACCACCAGCGTCTCTCCGGCCTTCGCAACCCCCACCTCCTTCAGCCCGCAATACGCCGTCAGCACGATGTGCGGCGCCACGCCGGGGTAGCGCTCCAGCGGCACGCCAGGGTAATGGACGATGGGCGACAGCTCGGCTGCCCGGGCCACCGTGTACTCCTGCCAGCCGAGCATGCCCTCCACCACCGTGCCCTCGGGCAGCGACGCGGCACGCGAGCGCTCCACCACGCCGATGCCCACGCTGCGCATCACGTCGCCGATCTTCACGGCGGGCAGATAACTGGGGGCGCCGTTGGCCCAGATGCGGTTGGTGGGATCCAGCGAGATGAACGTCGTGCGCACCAGCGCCTGGCCCTCGCCCGGCTCGGGCACCGGCTCGGTGGCAAGGGCGAAGTCGGCGGGGGCGATCAGGCCCACGGGAATACGGGCGAGGCGAAGCTGTCGGTTCTGCGGAGCGGACATGGGCGAGTCTTCGGGGGAGGGTCAAGGCTGAAGTGTAGAGGCGGCGCGGCGATGCGCGGACCCGGCCCCGTGATCCCTTCGCCGCGGGGCCCGGCGTAGCGCGTGGACGGCGGGAATTCAATTAGACTCGGCGAGCATCCTCACTCCCTGTTCCCGCACCGTGAGCTACCAGTCCATCTTCAAGCCGGGGTTGTTTTCCGGCCAGGTTGCCGTCGTCACCGGCGGCGGTTCGGGCATCGGGCGCTGCACTGCCCACGAACTCGTCGCGCTCGGCGCCACTGTGGCGCTGGTGGGCCGGGATGCGGGAAAGCTCGCCGCGGTGCGGCAGGAAATCGTCGACGCCGGTGGCCGCGCCTCCTGCCATGCCTGCGACATCCGGGAGGAGGAGCGCGTGGCTGCCGCCATCGCGGAGATCCTCTCGCTGCACGGCCGCATCGACGCGCTGGTGAACAACGCCGGCGGCCAGTTCTCCGCGCCGCTCGCGCAGATCTCTGCCAGGGGCTGGGACGCGGTGGTACGCAACAACCTCACCGGCGGCTTCCTGGTGGCCCGGGAGTGCTACAACCGCTGCATGGCCGAACGCGGCGGCGCCGTGGTCAACATGCTGGCGGACATGTGGCTGGGCATGCCCGGCATGGGACACTCCGGCGCGGCGCGGGCGGGCATGCTCAACTTCACCGAGACCGCCGCGCTCGAATGGGCGCCGGTACGCGTCAACGCCGTGGCGCCGGGCTGGATTGCCTCCGGCGGGATGGACCAGTATCCGTCACACATGCGCGACATGATCCGAGGCCTGCATCGCAACGTGCCGCTGCACCGCCTGGGCACCGAGTCGGAGGTGTCCGCGGCCATCGTGTTCCTGCTCTCTCCCGCCGCCGCCTTCATCTCCGGCGCCTGCATCCGCATCGACGGCGCAGCGCCCAACGCCAAGCGCATCTGGCCCGAGGTGGGCAGCGGGCGGGCCACAGCGGCTTTCGACGGTTTCCACCTCGCCCGCACCCCCGAGGTGCTCAAGGACGCCTGAGATGCCCGTGCTCGAAACCTCGCTGCAGCCTGCCTCCGAGGCCTGCCGCACCAGCCGCGCCCATATGGAATCGCTGCTCGCGCAACTGCGCGCCGCCGAGGCGCGAACGCGGGAGGCCTCGGCCGCCGTGGCACCGCGCTTCGCCAAGCTGGGCAAGCGCCTGCCGCGGGAGCGCGTGGCGCTGCTGCTCGACCCGGGCATGCCGGTGCTGGAGCTTTCCACGCTGGCGGGCTGGTGCCAGGACCACGACGACGGCACGCCGCGCACGCCCGACGCCACCGTCACCGGCGGCGGGTCCATCGCGGCGATCGGCTACGTCTCGGGCGTGCGCTGCCTGGTGGTGGCCGACGACGCAGGCATCGACGCCGGCGCCCTGCAGCCCATGGGCATCGAGAAGTTCCAGCGCGCCCAGGAGATCGCCCTGCAGAACCGGCTGCCCTTCGTGCACCTGATCGAGTCGGCGGGCGCGAACCTGCTCGAATACCGCGTCGAGCACTTCGTGCTGGGTGGCCGCGGTTTCCACAACCTGGCGCGCCTGTCGGCCGCCGGCATTCCCGTGATCGGCGTGGTGCACGGTTCCTCCACCGCGGGCGGCGCCTACATGACGGGCCTGTCCGACGTGGTGGTGATGGTGCGCGACCGGGCGCGCGCCTTCCTCGCCGGGCCGCCGCTGCTCAGGGCCGCCACCGGCGAGATCGCCGCCGACGAGGAGCTGGGCGGCGCGCTCATGCACGCCACCGTGTCGGGCACGGCCGAATACCTCGCGGAGGACGACGCCGACGCCATACGCATCGCCCGGGATGTGATGGCGGCGCTGCCGTGGCGCGCCCGCAACCTGCCCCTTCCCGAGGGCGAGCCGCCGCTGCATCCGGCCGAGGACCTGCTGGGCCTGATGCCCCCCGACGGCCGCAAGCCCGTGGACATGCGCGAGGTGATCGCGCGCATCACGGACGGCTCGGAGTTCCTCGAATTCAAGGCCGGGTACGGCCCGCAGACGGTCTGCGGACACGCCCGGCTGTGCGGCATGGCCGTGGGGCTGATCACCAACAACGGCCCGCTCGACCCGGCCGGCGCCAGCAAGGCGACCCACTTCATCCAGCACTGCTGCCAGGCGGGCATCGCGCTGCTGTACCTGCAGAACACCACGGGCTACCTGGTGGGCACGGAGTCCGAGCGCGCCGGCATGATCAAGATCGGCTCGAAGATGATCCAGGCAGTGTCCAACGCCACCGTGCCGCAGATCACGGTGATGTGCGGCGCGAGCTTCGGGGCGGGCAATTACGGCATGTGCGGGCGCGCCTTCGGCCCGCGCTTCGTGTTCTCCTGGCCCAACGCCCGCACCGCGGTGATGGGCGCCGAGCAGGCCGCCGCCACCATGGCCATCGTCATGGAGGAGGGCGCGAAGCGGCGCGGCGTCACGGTGCCGCCCGAGGCCGCGGCGGCGCTGCGCGCGCGCATCGTGGCGCGCTTCGAGAGCCAGCAGTCGGCCTTCCATACCTCCGGCCTGCTGCTGGACGACGGTGTGATCGACCCGCGCGACACGCGCGCCGTGGTGGCGCTGGCCCTGTCGGTCTGCCTGGAGGCCGAACGGCGGCCGCTGAGGCCGGTGAGTTTCGGCGTGGGGCGGATGTAGCCCCGCGCGTTCCAAGTCACCGCGGAGACGACCATGCAGATCACCCAGGAGCACGAGGAGATCCGGCGCAACCTGCGCCGCTTCATCGACAACGAGATCAACCCCCACGTGGACGAATGGGAGGAGGCGCAGGTCTTCCCGGCCCGCGAGCTGTTCCGCAGGATGGGCGCACTGGGCTTTCTCGGCCTCACCAAGCCCGAGGCGTACGGCGGCATGGGGCTCGACTACTCCTACGCCGCGCTCATGGCCGAGACGCTCGGCCACATCCGCTGCGGCGCCATCCCCATGGCCATCGGCGTTCAGACCGACATGGCCACGCCGGCGCTGGCGCGCTTCGGCTCCCACGAGCTGCGCAGCCAGTTCCTGCAACCCTCCATCACCGGCGAGTACGTGGCCTGCCTGGGCGTGTCCGAGGTGGGCGCGGGTTCGGACGTGGCCTCCATCCGCACCACGGCCCGCAAGGACGGTGGCGATTACGTGATCAACGGCGGCAAGATGTGGACCACCAACGGCACCCAGGCCGACTGGATGTGCCTGCTGGCCAACACCTCCGAGGGCGCGCCCCACAAGACCAAGACGCTCATCTGCGTGCCCATGAAGACCAGCGGCATCACCGTGGCGCGCAAGCTGCGCAAGCTCGGCATGAACGCTTCGGATACGGCGCAGATCCACTTCGACGACGTGCGCGTGCCGCAGCGCTTCCGCATCGGGGAGGAGGGGCTGGGCTTCTCCTACCAGATGATGCAGTTCCAGGAGGAGCGGCTGTGGGCCGCTGCTTCCGCCATCCAGAGCCTCACCAGCAACATCGAGGAGACCGTGGCCTACGTGCGCGAGCGCCAGATCTTCGGCAAGGCCGTGCTCGACCACCAGGTGGTGCACTACCGGCTCGCGGAACTGAAGACCGAGGTGGAGTGCCTGCGCGCGCTCACCTGGCGCGCCGTGGACCTCTACCTGCAGGGCCAGGATGTGACCGAGCTGGCCTCCATGGCCAAGCTCAAGGCAGGCCGGCTGTCGCGCGAGATTCCCGACGCCTGCCTGCAGTACTGGGGCGGCATGGGCTTCATGTGGGACAACCCCCTGTCGCGCGCCTATCGGGACGGGCGTCTGGCCTCCATCGGCGGCGGGGCGGATGAGGTGATGCTGGGCATCATCGCCAAGCACATGGGCACGCTGCCGCGGCGCTGACCCGCGGTCCCCGGCCATGTCCGCGATCCAGCGCCTGCTCATCGCCAACCGCGGCGAGATTGCCTGCCGCATCGCCCGCACGGCCCGGCGCATGGGGATCTCGACCGTGGCTGTGTTCTCCGACGCCGACGCCGGCGGCCCGCACGTGCACGCCTGCGACACCGCGGTGGCCATCGGCGGCAACGCCCCGGGCGAATCCTATCTGGCGGTGGACAAGATCATCGCCGCGGCCCGGCGCAGTGGTGCAGACGCCATCCACCCCGGCTACGGCTTCCTTTCGGAGAAACCGGCCTTCGCCCGGGCGGTGCTGGAAGCGGGCCTGGTCTTCGTGGGGCCTTCGCCCGATGCCATGGAAGCCATGGGCGACAAGGCGCTGGCCCGGCGGCGCATGGCGGCCGCCGGCGTGCCGGTGCTGCCCGGCTACGATGATCCCGCCCAGCACGAGGAGCGGCTCGTGGAAGCGGCGAGGCGAATCGGCTTTCCGGTGATGATCAAGGCCGCGGCTGGCGGCGGCGGCCGCGGCATGCGGCTGGTGCACGCCGAGGCCAACCTGCCAGCCGCGTTACGCGCCGCGGGTGCCGAGGCGGCCAGCGCCTTCGGCGACGATCGCCTGATCCTCGAACGCGCCCTGCCCGAGCCGCGCCACGTGGAAGTACAGGTGTTCGGCGACCGCCACGGCCACTTGCTGCACCTGGGCGAGCGCGACTGCTCCATCCAGCGCCGCCACCAGAAGATTCTCGAGGAAACGCCCGCGCCCGGGCTGCCGGCCGCGCTGCGCGTCCGCCTGGGCGAGGCCGCGGTGCGCGCCGCCGCCACAGTGGGCTACACGGGCGCGGGCACCGTGGAGTTCCTGCTTCAGGGCGAGGAGTTCTTCTTCATGGAGATGAACACCCGCCTGCAGGTGGAGCACCCGGTCACCGAGGCGGTCACCGGGCTGGATCTGGTGGAGTGGCAGGTGCGTGTGGCGCGCGGCGAGGCGCTGCCGTGGCGGCAGGAGGAACTCGCACCTTCCGGCCACGCCATCGAGGTGCGGCTGTGCGCGGAGGACCCGGCCGCCGACTTCATGCCCCAGTCGGGACGCGTGGAGCGCTGGCGCCCGCCGGAGGGCGTTCGCACGGACCACGCCGTGGCCGAAGGCATGACGCTGTCGCCCTTCTACGATTCCATGCTCGCCAAGATCGTCGCCCACGGCCCCACCCGCGAGGCCGCGCGTGAGAAGCTGCGCGATGCCCTCGCCGACACCGTGCTGTTCGGCGTGACCACCAACCGGGCCTTCCTCGCGAGGCTGCTCGATCACCCGGCGTTCACGGCGGAAGAACTGTCCACCGGATTCCTCTCCAGCCACTTCGCCGAGGCCCTTGACCGGAGTCCAGCGCCGGGGCCGCGCGACCTGGCGCTGGCCGCGTGGCTAAGCGTGCGGCCTGTGGACGCGCTGGCCACCTGGCTGGGATTTTCGAGCGCCGCCGCCATCCCCGTGCCTGTGCGTATCACCCATGGCGAGATGGACCTGGAGGGCACGGCCGTGCTGGGACGCGACGGCAGCGCCACGGTACAACTGGGCGGTGAGAGCTACCGCTTCGACGCGCAGGAGCCCTGCCAGTGGCATCGCCGCGGCGGGCGCATCCACCTTCAGACGCGCACGGGCGAGTGGGTATTCCACGACCGGCGCCTGTCCGCCCGGGCCGTGGCGCAGGCCGCAGCACGGGACGGGCGCGTGCTCGCTCCCATGAACGGGCGCGTGGCTCACGTGGCGGTGGCGCCTGGCGCGGCGGTGCGCAAGGGCGACGTGCTGATCACGCTCGATGCCATGAAGATGGAACACGCGCTCACCGCGCGCGTGTCGGGCACCGTGCTGTCGGTGGGCGTTGTCGAAAACGAGCAGGTGGCGCCCGGGCGGGTGCTGGTGGAGATCGCCCCCGCCGGGTAGGCCCGCGGCCGGACTACTCCGGCCGTACTTCCACGTACTTCGAAGCCACCTTCCAGCGACCGTTCTGGATCTGGCTCAGGCGAGCGTCGTTGATGCCCAGACGGTTGGTCTTGGTGGCCCGGAATTCGGGAGAGCCGAACATGTCCGGCGGGAAGGTAGTGGACTCCATGACGGCGATGAAGCCCTCCGTGGTGAGGTTCTGGCCAGCCTTGTCGGCGGCCTTGGCGAACATGTCCACGGCGGTGTAGCCGTACACCGAGAACACGGTCGGATCTTCCCCGAACTTCGCCTTGTACCGGGCAGCCCAGTCGGCCACCGGCTTGCTCTGCTCGTCAGGATACGGATGCGCCACCGTGTGGACGGCATACACGCCTTCCACCGCCTTGCCGCCGAGCTGGTGGATCAGGTTGGTGTACATGGCCGAAGATCCGATGAAAATGGGGTTGAAGCCGATCTTGCGCGCCTCGGCCACCGTGCCCACGGTCTCGCGGATGATGGTGCCCA
>DAIPHN010000160.1:0-8375 GCA_036771335.1 Burkholderiales bacterium | reverse complement strand
GGGTGCGCCTTTTCCACTTCGTCGAGCAGAATCACCGCGTAGGGCTTGCGCCGCACCGCCTCGGTGAGGGTACCGCCCTCTTCATAGCCTACATAGCCGGGGGGTGCACCGATCATGCGGGCCACGGAGTGCTTTTCCATGAACTCGCTCATGTCGATGCGAATCAGGTGCTCCTGGGAATCGAACAGGAACTCCGCCAAAGCCTTGCACAGCTCGGTCTTGCCCACGCCCGTGGGACCGAGAAACAGGAACGAGCCGTACGGGCGGTTGGGATCCGACAAGCCGGCCCGCGATCGCCGGATGGCGTCCGACACCAGCCGCACCGCCTCGTCCTGGCCCACCACCCGCTGGTGCAGCCGATCCTCCATGCGCAGCAGCTTGTCGCGCTCGCCCTGCATCAGCTTGGACACGGGGATACCCGTGGCGCGCGCCACCACTTCCGCGATTTCCTCCGAGCCCACCTGCGTACGCAACAGCCGGCGGACGGGAGCCTCGCCCTGGCCCGCCGCCGCGCTCGCGAGCTGCGCTTCCAGTTGCGGCAGGCGGCCGTACTGCAATTCAGACATCCTCTGCCAGTCGCCCTTGCGGCGCAGCTCCTCCATCTGCAGCCGCACCCGCTCGATCTCTTCCTTGATGTGCTGGCTGCCCTGCACCTGCGCCTTCTCCGACTTCCATATTTCTTCGAGATCCGCATACTCGCGCTCGAGGCGAGTAATCTCCTCTTCGATCAGGCCGAGCCGCTTGCGCGAGCCTTCGTCGGTCTCCTTGCGTACCGCCTCTCGCTCGATCTTCAGCTGGATGAGGCGCCGGTCGAGCCGGTCCATGGCCTCAGGCTTGGAATCGATCTCCATCTTGATGCGCGCGGCCGCCTCGTCGATCAGGTCGATGGCCTTGTCGGGCAGGAACCGGTCGGTGATGTACCGGTGGGAGAGCTCCGCGGCCGCCACGATCGCCGGATCGGTGATGTCCACGCCGTGGTGCACTTCGTATTTCTCCTGGAGTCCGCGCAGGATCGCGATGGTGTCCTCCACGCTGGGCTCGCCCACCAGCACCTTCTGGAAGCGGCGTTCCAGCGCGGCATCCTTCTCGATGTACTTGCGATACTCGTCCAGGGTTGTGGCGCCGATGCAGTGAAGCTCGCCGCGCGCAAGGGCAGGCTTGAGCATATTGCCCGCGGCGATCGCGCCCGCGGCCGTGCCCGCACCGACCATGGTGGGGAGCTCGTCGATGAACACGATGATGCGGCCCTCGTCCTGGGACACCTCCTTCAGCACGTTCTTCAGGCGCTCCTCGAACTCGCCGCGGTACTTCGCACCCGCCAGCAGCATGGCCATGTCCAGCACCAGCACGCGCTTGTCGCGCAGGCTGTCGGG
Source organism: Burkholderiales bacterium (assembly GCA_036771335.1). Classification (GTDB taxonomy): domain Bacteria; phylum Pseudomonadota; class Gammaproteobacteria; order Burkholderiales. Next base: position 7,002 of record DAIPHN010000160.1, on the reverse strand, counting down.
TACTTCGCCGTTGACGATGCGCTGGGCGAGCCCCTCCACGATGGCGGTCTTGCCCACGCCGGGCTCGCCGATCAGGACCGGGTTGTTCTTGGAGCGGCGCTGCAGGATCTGGATGCAGCGGCGGATCTCGTCGTCCCGCCCGATCACCGGATCGAGCTTGCCCTGGCGGGCGCGTTCCGTGAGGTCGAGGGTGTACTTCTTGAGCGCCTCGCGCGCCCCTTCGGCTTCGGCGCTGGCCACCGCCTCGCCGCCGCGCACGGCCTCCACGGCCGCCTCCACTGCCTCGCGGCTGCCGCCGTGCTGCTTGAGCAGCCGTCCCGTCTCGCCCTTGTCCGCCGTGAGCGCCAGCAGAAACAGCTCAGAGGCGATGAACTGGTCACCGCGCTTCTGGGCTTCCTTGTCGGTGAGGTTAAGCAGGCCGGAGAGTTCGCGCGAGACGCCGATTTCCCCGCCAGTACCCTCCACCCGAGGCATGCGCTCGATGGAGCCCTTGAGCGCCGCGGCAAGGGCAGGCACGTTCACACCCGCGCGGGCCAGCAGCGACGCGCCGCCGCTGTCCTGCTGCTGAAGCAGCGCGAGGAGCAGGTGCTGGGGTTCAATGTAGGGCGCGTCCTTGCCAGCGGCCATGCTCTGCGCATCGGCCAGCGCCTGCTGCAAACGGGTGGTGAGCTTGTCGAAGCGCATGATGTCCTCGTGGATGAGACCGCCAACAGGGTTGGATTTGGGGGCTACGCCCCCGGGTTTCAACGCCCCTTCTTGTGATCACGGTCACCGTGGGTTGCCCGGCGGACCGATATACTGCGCTGCAGAAGTACCTTGGCAAAAGAAGAGAGAAACCTGATGAAGTCCATCCTCCTTGCCCGCCCAGCGGTCCTGGCCGCCGCCCTGTTTGTCAATTCCCCAGCCATGGCCGCGGACAGCCCCGACTTGCAAGAGGCCCGCGCCCTGGCGGCGCAACTCTCTGCCCAGCTGGGTGCAGCGCTACGGCGGGAGATGGGCTCCACAGGACCCGAAGGCGCAGTGCAGGTGTGCCGCCACTTGGCCCCCGAGATTGCCGGCACGCTGTCGCGCCAGGCAGGCGTGCGGGTGGCTCGGGTCAGCCTGAGACCACGCAACCCCTTGCTCGGACAGCCCGATTCCTGGGAGCAGGCGATCCTCGCGGACTTCGACCGCCGCGCCGCTGCCGGCGAGAAGCCCGAAGCGCTCGAGCAGCAGGAAATCGTCTCCGAACCCCAGGGTCGGTTCTTCCGCTACCTCAAGGCCATTCCCGTGCAGCCTGTGTGCGCCGCCTGTCATGGCCCGGCCGAGACTCTCGCTCCGAGCGTTCGCGAACGCCTCGCGGTAGAGTATCCCCACGACCGGGCCACGGGCTACTCCCCTGGTCAGGTGCGCGGGGCAATCACCGTCAAGAAACCCCTCCGGAGCGAGTGATGTTCAGGCAGCTGTTCGACCCGGACTCGTCCACCTATACCTACCTGCTGGGCGATGAGTCAGCTGGCCAAGCGGTGATCATCGACCCCGTCCGCGAGCACGTGGAACGAGACCTCGCCCTGCTGGGTAGCCATAGTCTGCGCCTTTCATGGATCCTTGAGACTCACGTGCACGCGGACCATGTCACAGGCGCACGCGCTCTGCGCGAGCGCACCGGTGCGCGCACCGCGGTGAGCCTGCACTGCGGCGCCAGCGGCTTCGACCAGCTGCTCACCGATGGCGATAAGGTCGGCTTCGGAGCGGAGCTCATCCGCGCCATCGCCACGCCGGGGCATACGCCAGGCTCCATCTGCTTTCTGTGGCGGGACCGACTGTTCACCGGCGACACCCTGCTGATCGGCGGCTGCGGCCGCACCGACTTTCAGAGCGGCGACGCTGGGGCGCTGTACGACAGCATCACCCTGCGGCTGTTCTGCCTGCCGGATGACACGCTCGTCTACCCGGGACACGACTACCGCGGCAGACACGTGTCCACCATCGGCGAGGAGAAGGCTACCAACCCGAGGCTGGCCGGCCGCTCGCGGGAGGACTTCATCGAGATCATGAGCGCCCTCGGACTGCCGGAGCCCCGGCGCATGCGCGACGCCGTGCCGGCCAACCTGCAAGGCGGCCCCCCCTGAATGGACGTAAGCCCACCGGCCATGGTTGCCCCTAACCCCATGCGCGCGCAACGCGCGGCGGCAGGTATCCCGGGCGACCTGGCACACTGCTGCAGGTTCGGCGCAGGCCTCGATCGCGTTGCGGCGTACCAGTCCCTCGGGCACGCCAGGTCGGCATGCCATCCCGGCGGCGACGACGCGTTGTGAGCATCCCGAAAGCGCTCGTCTTCGACGCCTACGGCACGCTGTTCGACGTCCATTCGGTTTCTGGCGAGGCGGAGCGGCGCTTTCCCGGGCGCGGCGCGGACCTGTCCCGGCTGTGGCGCCAGAAGCAGCTCGAGTACACGTGGCTGCGCAGCCTCATGGGCCGCTATCGCGATTTCGAGACGGTGACCGCGGATGCGCTGCACCACGCAGCCGAAGCGCTGGGCCTGCAGCTGGATGTCGCGGCGGCGTCCGCGCTCCTGGGGGCCTACCGTACCCTGGGGACGTTTCCCGAAGTGCACCGCGTCCTTGCGGCGCTGGCGCCGCGGCCGCGGGTGATCCTCTCCAACGGCTCTCCGGCCATGCTTGAGGCGGCCGTCCGCCACGCGGGCCTGGACCGGCACCTGCAGGCGACCCTGAGCGTGGACAGCGTGGGGATCTTCAAGCCCGCGCCTCAGGTGTACCAACTGGCCGTTGAACACCTGGGGGTACCGCCCGCGAACATCGCCTTCGTGTCTTCCAATTACTGGGACGCGGCTGGCGCGGCATCCTTTGGCTTTCGGGTGTTCTGGCTCAACCGCGGCGGTCAGGCTCCAGACCGTCTCGACTGCACAGCCGCCGCCACGCTTACGGGGCTTGACCAGCTGCTTCAATTCGCGGAGGACTGAACCGGCGGCGGTCTGTCCCGTCGGCGAGGCCGCCGGGACGGCAACCGCAGGTTCTCCTCAGGTGCCCCGCGAGCGCGCCACGAGATCCACCAGCGCAGACCGGCCCACGTGCTTGCTGCCCTCGGACAACTCCGCCTCGTGCTCGCGAAGCTCGAGAATGTCGAGACGAGAAAAGGCCTCGCGCAACATCCCGGCGGTGTACATGTGCGACAACTGCCCGGGGCCGCCGGTGCGATAGGCGAGCTGTGCCGGCGTGTAACCCTGCAGCAGCACCAGACCGCCTGGCGAGAGCGCTCGGTGTAAGCCGTCGAACAGGCGTGCCCGCTGTGCCGGCTCGGCGAACTGGATGAAGATGCAGACCACAGCATCGAAGGCACCGGGCTCCCAGCGCCAGTCGTCCACGGACGATTCGAGAAAGTCCACCGCAACAGCGCGCTGTTCCGCAAGGCTGCGGGCCTTTGCCAGCGCAATGGGCGACAGGTCGAAGGCTGTGACCTGGCAACCCTGTCCGGCCAGCCAAACGGTGTTGCGACCCTCTCCGCAGGCCACGTCCAGCACCCGCATGCCAGGCTGCAGGCGGTGAGCCTGGGAAACCAGGAACCGGTTGGGCTCGGTGCCGAAAATGTACTCGGGCGCCGCGAAACGCTGGTCCCAGAAGCTCCTGGCATCATCGAATCCGCTCACGGCGATCTCAGGAAATGCCGGTGTGCGCCGCGATGAAGCGCTTTACCGCCGCGGCCGCCGGCTCGATGACCGTGAAGCGCTGGGGCAAACGCTCTATGCCTTCGAAAGCCGGCGGCCGGGGCGCGGGACGGCCCAGAGCCTCCTGGACCGCCTCGGTGAACTTGGCTGCCTGGGCGGTCTCGAGCACCACCATCGGGACGCCGGATTCAAGGTGCTCGCGGGCCACCTTGACGCCATCGGCGGTGTGAGTGTCGATCACCACGCCATAGCGGCTCCACACGTCGCGAATGGTCTCCAGGCGATTGGCGTGCGTACTCCGGCCGGAGCGGAATCCGAAGCGGTCGCGCACCCGGCTCATGGCGCTAGTGTCCAGGGTGAAACCGCCCTGGGCGTCCACCGCCTTCCACAGATCTGCCACACGAGCAGGGTCGCCATCCACCACGTCGTGGACGAACCGCTCCAGGTTGCTCGCCTTGGAGATGTCCATGGAGGGCGAACTGGTCTGCCACGTATCGGCAGCGCCGCGCACTCGGTAGGTCCCGGTTCGGAAGAACTCGTCGAGCACGTCGTTCTCGTTGGTGGCGCACACGAGGGTGCGGATAGGCAGCCCCATCATGCGCGCGATGTGGCCGGCGCAGACATTGCCGAAGTTGCCCGAGGGCACGGTGAAGGACACGGGATCGCCCACCCGGGCCGTGGCCGAGAGGTAGCCCCTGAAGTAGTAGACCACCTGGGCCACCACGCGCGCCCAGTTGATGGAATTCACCGCGCCGATGCGCTGCCGCTCCTTGAAGCCGGCGTCGGCAGACACCGCCTTGACGATGTCCTGGCAGTCGTCGAAAACACCCTCCACGGCAAGGTTGAAGATGTTGGGATCCTGGAGGCTGTACATCTGCGCAGCCTGGAAGGCGCTCATGCGGCCATGGGGCGTGAGCATGAACACGCGCAGCCCGCGCCGGCCACGCATGGCGTACTCCGCGGCGCTGCCGGTGTCGCCGGAAGTGGCGCCCAGGATGTTGAGTTCCGCCCCGGTGGCGCCCAGCACGTGCTCGAAGAGCTGGCCCAGGAGCTGCATGGCCATGTCCTTGAAGGCTAGCGTGGGCCCGTTGGAGAGTTCGAGCAGCGACAGCTCCGTGCCGGCCTCCCGGCCCAGCACTCTCAGGGGGGCAATCTCGTCCGCGCGGGCAGGATCGCGTCCATTGCCGAACGCCGAGGCCGTGTAGGTGCGGCGGCACAGGTCGCGGAGGGTCTGCGCCGTGATGTCGGTTGCGAAGCGCGACAGCACCTCGAAGGCGAGGTCCGCATAGGAGAGCTCCGCCCACGAATGCAGTTCCCCCGCCGTGACGCTCGGATACTCCAGGGGGACGTAGAGGCCGCCGTCGTCTGCAAGCCCTGCCAGCAGGATGTCGGTGAATCCGCGCGGCACGTCGCGCGCGGCGCCGCGCGTGGAGGCATAACGCATCAGCTGAGGTCTTCCTGGCGGATGCGCACCACCTGCCCCAGCACGCTTGGAAGGCCCTCGATGCGCGCGATGGCGGCATTCACGTCGCGTTCGACCGTCAGGTGCGTGAGCAGGATAATCTCGGCCTGGTTGACGCCTTCGGCGGGTTCCTTCTGCACCATGGCGTCGATGGAGATTTCGTGGTCGGCGAGGATGCGGGTGATGTCGGCCAGCACCCCGGGGCGGTCCATGGCCCGCAGGCGAAGGTAGTAGCAGGTCTGCACCTCCTCCATGGGCAGGATCGGGATGTCCGCGAGCCGGTCGGGCTGGAAGGCCAGGTGCGGCACGCGGCTGCCAGGGTCAGCGGTGTGCATGCGGGTGACGTCCACCAGGTCGGCCACCACGGCCGAGGCGGTGGGCTCCGATCCGGCGCCCGCGCCGTAGTACAGCGTGGCGCCTACGGCGTCGCCCTTGACGAGCACCGCGTTCATCACGCCCTCCACGTTGGCAATCAAACGGCGCGCCGGAATCAGGGTCGGGTGCACGCGAAGCTCGATGCCCTTGTCTGTCCGACGCGTGATCCCCAGCAGCTTGATGCGGTAGCCCAGTTCCTCCGCGTAGCGGATGTCCTCCCGGGTGAGCCTGGAGATGCCCTCGGTGTAGGCGCGGTCGAACTGCATGGGAATGCCGAAGGCGATGGCCGACATGATGGTGAGCTTGTGGGCCGCGTCGACGCCTTCGATGTCGAAGCTGGGATCGGCCTCGGCGTAGCCCAGGCGCTGGGCCTCCGCCAGCACGGCGTCGAAGGCAAGCCCCTTGTCGCGCATCTCCGAGAGGATGAAGTTCGACGTTCCGTTGATGATCCCTGCGATCCACTGGATGCGGTTGGCGGTGAGCCCCTCGCGCAGCGCCTTGATGATCGGGATGCCTCCGCCCACCGCGGCCTCGAAGGCCACCATGCCGCCCTTCTCCCCGGCGCGCTCGAAGATCTCGTTGCCGTGAAGCGCCAGCAGGGCCTTGTTCGCCGTGACCACGTGCTTGCCGTGGTCGATGGCCTCGATGATCAGCTGCCGGGCCACCGTGTAGCCGCCGATCAGCTCCACAACGATGTCCACAGCCGGGTCGCGCACCACGGCAAAGGCGTCGTCGGTGACCCTGGCCGCCTCGCCTACCGCGCTGCGTGCCCGGGACGTGTCCTTGTCGGCCACCACCTCGATGCGAATGCCCCGGCCGGCGCGGCGCGTGATCTCCTCCTGGTTGCGGGACAGCACCCGGAAGGTGCCGCTGCCGACGGTGCCGATGCCGAGCAGGCCGACGCCGATGGGGGTCTGGGTAGAGGCTCCCTGTAACAAGAAGCAGGGGGGCTGAAGCGCATGCGCCGACGGCGCGCGGAGCACCCCGGGGAGCGGACCACTGCGAACACCCGCCTCAGGCTGCCGCCGCCCGCGGCAGCAGCCCGTCCTTGCGGAACATCTCCCGGATGCCACGTAGCGCCTGGCGGGTGCGCGCCTCGTTCTCGATCAGGGCGAAACGCACGTGGGTGTCGCCGTAGTCGCCGAAGCCGATGCCCGGCGAAACCGCCACCTTGGCCTCGGCGAGAAGCTTCTTGGCAAACTCGAGCGAACCCCGTGCCCGATAGAGCTCAGGGATCTCCGCCCAGACATACATGGACGCATGCGGATTCTCCACCATCCAGCCCGCCTCATGCAGCCCGCGGACCATCACGTCGCGGCGCCGCTGGTAGGTGGCGCGAATCTCCTCGACGCAGTCCTGCGGACCCTCCAGGGCCACGATGGCGGCAACCTGGATGGGCGTGAAGGTGCCGTAGTCGTGATAGCTCTTGATGCGCGCCAGGGCGGCCACCAGTTCACGATTGCCCACCATGAACCCCACCCGCCAGCCAGCCATGTTGTAG
>DAIPHN010000159.1:0-8414 GCA_036771335.1 Burkholderiales bacterium | reverse complement strand
GCGGCTCGCGGGAACCCCGGTCCCAGGTGTACACCGTCTGGCCGGTAACGCCCAGGAGGCGTCCGTAGTCCGCCGCCGACAGGCCGAGCTTCTCCCGCGCCGGGCGTATCCACTTGGGAGAAAACCGCACCTTGGGGCCGGTGCTTTCCGCGGGGGCTGCCCTGGGAGAGCCCGTGGCCTGCAGCCGCGCCAGCCGTGCCAGCTCGCGCTCGAGCGTGATGACCTGTTTGCGCAGCGCCGTCATGCCCTGGCGGTATTGCGCCGAGGCACGCTTGAGGGTTTCGATCTGGGTGCGCGTTTCGCGCCGGGAGAGACGGGAGATTTCCTGCTTGAGCAGTGCGCCGATGTTCGGCATGGGCGGGTTCCTAGGGTCGTGGGTCAGGGCCGCGGCGGAGGCCGCGAGGTGTCGGTGGGCGCGCGATCAAGAAGGATATCCTGCATGCGGGTCTCGATGGCCGGTCTGATCTTGGCGTGGGTGAGGATATAGAAACGGCGCTCGCGTACGGCCTCGAACACCGCATCGGCCACCTGTTCGGCGCTGATTTTCCCCGAAGACACTGCTTTGCGCAGCCGTTCCTCGCGTGCCTCGTCCTCGGCGCTGGAGGGGCGGGCGGCATTGGCGAGCGTGGCCGGGCGATTGCGTTCGGAGTCGGCGATGGCCGTGGGCACGTAGGCCGGACACAGCACGGAGGCGCCCAGCAGGTGGGACTTTGCGGCCAGATCGTGGTGCAGGCACTCGGTCAGCGTGACCACCGCATGCTTGGAGACGCAGTAGATGCCCATGCCCGGCGGCGAGATCAGCCCCGCCACCGAGGCGGTGTTCACGATGTGGCCTTCCTCGCCGTGGCCGAGCATGTGGGGTACGAAGCTGCGCAGGCCGTGAATGACCCCGTAGAGGTTCACGCCCAGGCACCAGTGCCAGTCCTCGAGGGTGCTTTCCCAGGCAAGGCCGCCAGGCGCCACGCCCGCGTTGTTGCACACCACGTGCACCTTGCCAAAGCGCCGCACCGCGGCGTCGCGCAGCGCATCCACGCTGTCCTGACGCGACACGTCGCAGACCACGCCCAGCACCGCGTGGCCGGCGGCGTCGAACTCGGCAACCGTGCGATCGAGGGCGTCCTGCTGCACGTCGGCCAGGACGACCGCCATGCCTTCCGCCGCGAAACGCGAGGCCATGGCCTTGCCCAGGCCGCTGGCTCCACCGGTTACCACCGCCACCTTGTCCTTGAAATAGCGCACTGCTCGTGACATCCCCTGTACGCCGCGCAGTCTAGCACTGTGGCGGAACGCCACCCCGGCAGTGCCCGGCGGCGGCGCCAGGGTGGTATTCTGCGCGCCCGCTCGCACCCCCGCCGCCATGCACGAAGAATTCGTAGGCACCATGCCCGTCCAGGACCGGCACCGCTTCGATGAAGCGTCGCTGGAGCGCTACCTTGCCGGGCGCATTCCGGGTCTCTCCGCGCCGCTCACCGTGGAGCAGTTCAAGGGCGGCCAGTCCAACCCCACCTTCCTGCTGGCATCGGGTGGGCGCCGGTTCGTCCTGCGGCGCAAACCGCCCGGCGAGCTGCTGCCCTCGGCCCATGCGGTGGATCGCGAGTTCCGCATCATCTCGGCCTTGCACGGCACCGATGTGCCGGTGGCGAGGCCGTTCGTGCTGTGCGAGGACACCGCCGTGATCGGCACGGCGTTCTACGTGATGGAATTCATTCAGGGGCGCGTGCTGTGGGATCCGTCGCTGCCCGGCTCGTCGCCCGCCCCGCGCGCCGCCATCTTCGACGACCTGAACCGCGTGATCGCCGCGCTGCACAGCGTGGATTACGTCAAGGTCGGCCTGTCGGACTACGGCAAGCCGGGCAACTACCTGGAGCGCCAGATCGCGCGCTGGACCCGCCAGTACCGCGCGTCGGAAACCGAGCGTATCGAGGCCTTTGAAAACCTCATCGCCTGGCTGCCGGCCAACATCCCGCCCGGCGACGAGACCAGCATCGTGCACGGCGACTACCGCCTGGACAACGTGATCTTTCATCCCACCGAGCCGCGGCTGCTCGCGGTGCTCGACTGGGAGCTCTCCACCCTCGGCCACCCGGTGGTGGACTTCGCCTACCACTGCATGAGCTGGCGGCTCACCCCCCAGGAGTTCCGCGGCATGGCCGGCTTCGACTTCGCCGCGCTGGGCATCCCCTCCGAGGCGCAGTATGTGGAGATGTACTGCCGCCGCACCGGCCGGGCCTCCATTCCCCACTGGGACTACTACATGGCCTTCAACATGTTCCGCCTGGCGGCGATCCTGCAGGGCATCATGGGCCGCGTGGTGGCGGGCACCGCCGCCAGCCAGCATGCCATCGATTCCGGCCGCCGTGCCAAGCCGCTCGCCGAGGCCGCATGGCGGCAGGTGGAGGGCATTCTCAAGGGGGTGAGCCCATGAAGGCGGTACTTTGCAAGAAGCTCGGTCCGCCCGAGGATCTGGTGGTGGAGCAGGTGCCCGCGCTGGTGCCCGGCCCCGCTCAGGTGGTGGTGTCGGTGAAGGCCGCCGGCGTGAACTTCCCCGACACGCTCATCATCCAGGGCCGCTACCAGTTCAAACCCGAGCCGCCGTTTTCGCCCGGGGGCGAGGCGGCCGGTGTGGTGAAGGCGGTGGGTGAGGGCGTGGCCGGCTGGCAGCCGGGCGATCGCGTCATCGCCGCCAGCACCTGGGGCGCCTTCGCCGAGGAAATGCTCTGCGATGCCGAGCGGCTCATCCGGTTGCCCGAGGGCGTGGGCTTCGTGGATGCCGCCGCCTATATCCTCACCTACGGCACCTCCTATCATGCGCTCAAGGACCGGGCGCAGATCAAGCCCGGCGAGACGCTGCTGGTGCTGGGCGCTTCCGGAGGTGTGGGCCTCGCGGCGGTGCAGATCGGCAAGCTCATGGGCGCGCGCGTCATCGCCGCCGCCTCCACCGATGCAAAGCTCGCCGTGTGCCGCGCCAACGGGGCCGACGAGACCATCAATTACGGCGCCGAGGACCTGCGCGCGCGTGTGAAGTCGATCACCGCCGGCATGGGGGTGGACGTTGTCTACGACCCGGTTGGCGTGCCCTACTCCGAGCCGGCGCTGCGCGACAGGGCCGGCAAGGGCCGCTTCCTGGTGGTTGGCTTCGCCGCGGGCGACATCCCCAGGGTGCCTCTGAACCTGGCGCTGCTCAAGGGCTGCGCCATCGTGGGGGTTTTCTGGGGGGCCTTCACCAAGGCCGAGCCCGAGGCCAACCGGCGCAACAACGACGAGCTCATGGAACTGCTCGCCCAGGGCCGTCTCAAACCCCACATTCACGCCACCTACCCCCTTGAACGGGCCGCCGAGGCGCTCGGCGAAGTGGCCAACAAACGGGTGAGCGGCAAGGTGGTGCTCACCACGTAAGTCCCGGCAGCGGGCAACACGACGGCGCGCCGCGGCGCGCGGCGCCCAGGAGGAACCACATGCAGGCCACCATGCAGCGGGTCCCGCTGAACATGTGCAGCTTCTTCGACCGGGCCGGAAAGATGTTCGGCTCGGTGGAGATCGTCTCGCGCATGCCGGACAAGTCGCTCCACCGCACCACCTACGGCGCGTTCCACCGCCGCGCGCGGCTGCTGGCCGAGGCGCTGCAGAAGGCCGGCGTGCAGAAGGGTGACCGGGTGGCCACGCTCATGTGGAACCACTACGCCCACTTCGAGGCCTACTTCGGCATCATCGCCGCGGGCGCCGTGCTGCACACCCTCAACCTGCGCCTCGCGCCCGAGGAGATCGGCTGGATCGCCAACCACGCCGAGGACACGGTCATCATCGTGGACGACGTGCTACTGCCGCTGTTCGAGCAGTTCCGCGCCGCCACCAAGATCCGTAAGGTGATCGTGGTGTCCCTCACCGGCAAGCCGGTGCCCGCGGGCTACGACGAGTACGAGGCCTTCCTCGCCACCGCCACGGGCCGCTGGGACTACCCGCCCATGGACGAGGACGACCCCATCGCCATGTGCTACACCTCGGGCACTACCGGGCGCCCCAAGGGCGTGGTCTACTCGCACCGCTCCCAGGTGCTGCACACCCTGGCGCAGTGCCTTCCCGATTCCATCGGATTGTCCGGGCGCGACGTGCTGCTGCCGGTGGTGCCCATGTTCCACGCCAACGCCTGGGGCATTCCCTATGCGGCCGTGATGCTGGGCATGAAGCTGGTGTTCCCCGGCCCCCATTTGCACCCCGACGACTTGCTGCCGCTGCTGCGCGATGAGCGGGTCACGGTGTCCTGCGGCGTGCCCACCATCTGGCTGGGCATGGTGCAGGTGCTGGACCAGGCAGGCGTGGGCGCCTGGAAGCTGCACCCGGAACTCAAGCTCACGGTGGGCGGCTCGGCGGTGCCCGAGTCGTTGATTCGGGGCTTCGCGCGCCATGGCATCGATGTGCTGCAGGGCTGGGGCATGACCGAGACCTCGCCCCTGTGCACCATCTCGAAGTTGCTGCACACCCAGGGCGAGGTGAGCGAGGACGAGATGTTCGCCACCAAGGCGAGCCAGGGCTACACCGTGCCGCTGGTGGACATCCGCATCATGGGCGACGAGGGCGAGCAGCCCTGGGATGGCAAATCGGTGGGCGAGATCCAGGTGTGCGGACCGTGGATCACCGGCGCCTACCACGACCTGCCGGCCTCGCAGGACAGCTTTACCGCCGACGGCTGGCTGCGCACCGGCGACGTGGCGGCCATCACGCCCGAGGGCTTCGTGAAGATCACCGACCGCACCAAGGACCTCATCAAGTCCGGCGGCGAGTGGATCAGTTCGGTGGATCTCGAAAACGCCATCATGGGCCATCCGGCCGTGGCGGAGGCGGCGGTGATCGCCGTGCCGCACCCCAAGTGGGCCGAGCGGCCGCTTGCCGTGGTGGTGTTCAAGCAGGGCCAGCGCGCCACCCAGGCGGAACTGCAGCAGTACCTGGCGGCGCGCATGGTGAAGTGGATGGTGCCCGACGCCTTCGCCTTCGTGGAGTCCATTCCCCGTACCTCCACGGGCAAGTTCCAGAAGACCAGGCTGCGCGAGATGTACCCCACGTGGGACTGGCAGGAGGCTTCCTGAGCCCCGCCCCTGAGGACCAAAACATGGATTTCCAGATCTCCGCCGAGCACACCATGATCCGCGACCTCGCGAGCCAGTTCGCGCGCCGCGAGATCGCCCCCATCGCCGCGGCCTGCGACCGCGAGGTGCGCTTCCCCATGGAGGTGTACGAGCGCCTGCGCGCGGTGGGCCTGGCCAACGTCACCATTCCCGCCGCCTACGGCGGCATGGGGCTGGGCTGCATGGAGCTCGCCCTGGTGACCGAGCAGCTCGGCTGGGGCTGCGCCGGCATTACTGGCGCCATCGGCATCAATTCCATCGTGGCCGACGTGTTCCACTGCGCCGGCACCGATGCCCAGCGCCGAATGGTGTTCGGCCGCATGCTCGAAGGCCAGTGGGGCGCCTACGCGGTCACCGAGCCCTCGGCGGGCTCGGACGTGGCGGCCATCCGTACCCGCGCCGAATGGCGCGGCGAGCGCTACCTCATCAACGGCTCCAAGGTGTGGATTTCCAACGCCCCGCTGGCCGATTTTTTCATTGTGTTCGCCAAGACCGACCCGGCGGCCGGCCACCGCGGCATCAGCGCCTTCATCGTGGACCGCGACATGGCCGGCCTGCGGCTGGGCAAGTCGCTGGGCAAGATGGGCCAGCGCGCCGCGCCCGCGGCCGAGGTGTTCTTCGACGGCGTGGAGGTGCCCGCCGACCGGCTGGTGGGCAACGAGGGCGACGGCTTCATGATCGCCATGAAGGTGTTCGACCGCTCGCGCCCCATGGTGGGCGCGCTGGCCCTGTCCGTGGCCCAACGCTGCCTCGACGAGGCGGTGGGTTACGCCAAGCAGCGCCACACCATGGGCAAGCCCATCATCGAGCACCAGGCCATCGGCCACAAGATCGCCGACATGGCGGTGCGCGTAGAAGCCTCGCGCCTGCTGGTGTACCAGGCCGCCGCGCTCATGGACGCGGGCAAGTCCAACACGCTGCAGGCGGCCTACGCCAAGCTGTTCGCCGCCGACAGCGCCATGCACTGCGCCACCGAGGCGGTGCAGGTGTTCGGCGGCATGGGCTATAGCACCGAATACCCGGTGGAGAAGCTGTTCCGCGACGCCAAGGTGCTGCAGATCTACGAGGGCACCAGCGAAATCCAGAAAACCATCATCGCGCGCGAACTGGCGCGCGCCTGACCGCGAAAGGAAACCCCGCCATGGCCGAAGCCGTCATCCTCGAAGCCGTCCGCACGCCCTTCGGCCGCCGCGGCGGCGCGCTGCGCGAGACCCGTCCCGACAGCCTGCTGGCGCTGGCGCTGCGCGGTGTGGTGGATCGCGCCGGCCTCGACCCCGCCCTGGTGGAGGACGTGGTCAACGGCACCGTCACCCAGGTGGGCGAGCAGGGCGCCAACCCGGGGCGGCTGGGCGTGCTGCTGGCCGGATTCCCGGTCACCACCGCGGGCGTGTCGCTCAACCGCATGTGCGGCTCCAGCCAGCAGGCTTTTCACTTCGCCGCCCAGGCGGTGGCCGCGGGCGACATGGACTACGCCATCGGCTCGGGCGTGGAGAGCATGACCCGCACCCCCATGTTCCTGGATGTGTCCCTGGGCCGCGAGGGCATGAACGCCTTCAACGCCCTCAACCCCGAACTGTTCCGCCGCCACGAACTCATCCACCAGGGTGAGAGCGCCGAGCGCATCGCCGATCGCTGGGGTTTCTCGCGCCAGGACGTGGACGCGTTCTCCAAGGAAAGCCACCGCCGCGCCGCCGCCGCCCAGGCGGGCGGCTTGAATGCCGAGATCCTGCCTGTGCCCGGCGTTGCGCCGGACGCCAGCCCCATGGTGCTCGACCGGGACGAAGGCGTGCGCGCCGTGCTGGACGAAGCCAAGATGGCCTCGCTGAAGCCCGCCTTCCGCCCCGAAGGAAAGGGCGTAGTGACGGCTGGCAATTCCTCCCAGATCTCCGACGGCGCCGCGGCGGTGCTGGTGGCCAATGCCGAGGTGGCCAAGGCCGACGGCCTGCGCGCCAGGGCGCGCTTCCGGGCCCGTGTGGTGGTGGGCTCCGATCCCATGCTGCAACTCACCGGCGTGATCGAAGCCTCGCGCATCGCCCTGCGCAAGGCCGGCCTTTCGCTGAGCGACATGGACTGGGTGGAGGTGAATGAAGCCTTTGCCGTGGTGCCCATGGTGTGGGCGCGGGAACTGGGCGGCTCCCTGGACCGGCTCAACCCCTGGGGCGGGGCCATCGCCCACGGCCACCCGCTGGGCGCCACGGGCGCGGGCCTCATGGCCAAGATGCTCGCCGGGCTTGAGAAAACCGGCGGCACCTTCGGCCTGCAGACCATGTGCATCGGCCACGGCCAGGCCACCGCCACCATCGTCGAGCGGCTGGGCTGAGGCCGGGCCTGCGGGGCGCCATGTTCAAGACCCTGCGCATCGCCCTGCTGCTGTTCGTGCTCCTGAACGTGGCCGCCGCCGCGTGGCTCACAAGGGCGCGCGCCGCGGCGTGGAACGTGCCGCTGCGCGTGGCCGTGTTCCCCGTGGCGGCCGATACGAGCGCGGTGACGGCGAGCTATATCCGCCGCCTCGACCGCGAGCGGCTCGCGCCCATCGAGGACTTCTTTCGCGAGGAAGCCGCCCGCCACGGCCTGACGCTGAGCACGCCCGTGGAGGTGCATGTGGGGCGCGAGCCCGCGGTTGCGCCGCCCGCGCCGCCCCATGGCGCGCGGGGGCTGCCCGTGATCCTGTGGAGCCTGAAGATGCGCTGGTATGCCTGGCGCCACGGCGTGGAGGACGGGCCCGCCTCCCACGTGCGGCTGTTCGTGCTGTTCCATGACCCGCAGTTGCGCGCCAGCGCCGGCCACTCCCTGGGCTTGCAGAAGGGCATGATCGGCGTGGTGAACGCCTTCGCCGGCAATGCCCACACCGCGCAGAATGCCGTGATCATCGCCCACGAACTGCTGCACACCGTGGGCGCCACCGACAAGTACGACCCCGCCACCAATCTGCCAGTCTGGCCCGACGGCTATGCCGAACCGCAGCGCGAGCCGCTGCTGCCCCAGAGCTTCGCCGAGATCATGGCCGGGCGGGTGCCCGTAAGCCGCGAGCAGGCCGAGATCCCGGCCAGCCTGGCCGAGGCGCTGGTGGGGCCGGCCACCGCCGCGGAAATCGGCTGGGTGCCGGCGCGATAAAGGCACGTCCCGCCCCTGGGCCTTGACCGCCCGCAGCCGTCGCACCGGACCAGCTGGTTGTGCGAGCGGGCGCGTGTGGGCTCTGGAGGTTTGGCCGCCCCTTCCCTCGACAGAGGCCTGATACACGTAACCGTTAACCCACCGGCGTCCTTTACGCCGTGGCGATGGTGTGCAATGCCG
>DAIPHN010000158.1:0-8480 GCA_036771335.1 Burkholderiales bacterium | reverse complement strand
GTTGATCGGGCCGGTGTCGTCGGACTATTTGGCTGTAAAGGGCGTGACTCAGGTGGAAAAGACGCTCAAGGCTCTGGAACTCGTCCTCAAGAAACGCCTGCCGCGCCGCTTCGTCATTACGCGCTTCGACTCGCGCCGCAAGATGTCGTGGCAGATCTACGACACCATCCGGGAGCGCCACGGCGCGGAGGTTTGCGAGGCGCGCATCTCCGAGAGCGTGAGCGTCGCGGAGAGCCCGGCATCCAATCGCGATGTGTTCGCCCACTCGCCCACGAGCCGCGGCGCCCAGGAGTACAACGCCCTCGCCGAGGAACTGGACGCGAGCGGTTTTCTTGACTGAGGATGCGCTCGGCGAGCGTCCCAATGGCCCGGAACCTCCCCCGGTCAGGATTTCTTGTCGTCGTTCTGGCGCGAAATGAGCGACAGCACTCCCGAAAGATCGATTCCCTCCTGGCGTTCGCCAGTCTCCCCCCACTCGATACACTCCAGCACTTCGGCGTGCGGATACATCTGGAGGAGTTTGCGCTCGGCATCCTCGCGGTCGCGGGCGTGAATGTTCAGGTGTTCCAGAACCAGGCGGTTGCGGGTGCGGATGCGGAAGCGGAACTTTGTCACGGTGGCCTCGAGGCAGCAGGTGGATCCGTCAACGGCGCTCTCGCAAGCCGGTGCTGTAGCGAGCGATCTTGCGCACGTAGTTGTCGGCGCTGGCCAACAGGGAGGCCACTTCTTCATCGGTCAAGACACGCACCACCTTGCCCGGCACGCCCAGCACAAGCGAGCGATCCGGGATCTGCCGGCCTTCGGGAACCAGCGAACCCGCGCCGATGAGGCAATGACGGCCGATGCGCGCACGGTTCATGACGACGCTCTTGATGCCCACCAGACTGCCATCGCCGATGGCACATCCGTGGAGCATGGCCATGTGGCCCACGGTGACGTCGCGCCCGATCACCAGGCGCATCCCTGGGTCGGTGTGGAGCACGGCGCCGTCCTGCACGTTGGAGCGCTCGCCCACCAGAATCCGGTCGTTGTCGCCGCGAACCACCGCGTTGAACCAGATGCTCACGTGGTGAGCGAGGCTGACCTCGCCCACAACCGTGGCGTTGTGGGCCACGAAGACCTCGCCGTGCAGTTCCACACGGCTTTCGTCGAGATCGAAGAGCATGTCAAAGGAGACGGTGATGGAATGCCGGGATGCGAGCGATTATAGGTGCTGCGTTGTTCGGGCGCCGCGGTGGCGGGATAATGCCGGGCGTCGATCACCCGCATCCATCAGGAGAATCCACCCATGACCGATATCCAGGGCATCCTCGGCGCCGAGGCGGCCGGCCTGCTGGGCCACGTTTGCAGGGGCATCCCCAGGGAAACGCTGCACCTGCCGGGGCCAGACTTCGTGGACCGGGTGGTGGCGCACAGCGACCGCTCCCCCGCGGTCATGCGCAGCCTGCAGCAGATGTTCGATCAGGGGCGCCTGGGGGGCAGCGGATACCTGTCGATATTGCCGGTGGATCAGGGCATAGAGCACAGCGCCGGGGCATCCTTCGCCAAGAACCCGGCTTACTTCGACCCGGAAAACATCGTCAGGCTCGCCATGGAGGGCGGCTGCAACGCCGTGGCCTCCACCCTGGGGGTGCTGGGCGCAGTGTCGCGTAAGTACGCGCACCGCATTCCGTTCCTGCTCAAGTTCAATCACAACGAGTTCCTCACCTACCCCAACAAGTTCGACCAGATCTTCTTCGCGCGAATCAGGCAGGCCAAGGACATGGGCGCCGTGGCAGTGGGGGCGACCATCTACTTCGGCTCCGATGCCTCGGGGCGGCAGATCGTGGAGGTAAGCGAGGCGTTCCAAATGGCGCACGAACTGGGCCTTGCCACGGTGCTGTGGTGCTACCTGCGCAATCCGGAATTCAAGAAGGACAAGGATTACCACGTTTCGGCCGACCTGACGGGCCAAGCCAATCACCTGGGTGTCACCATCGAGGCCGACATCATCAAGCAGAAGCTACCCGAGAACAACGGCGGTTACCTGGCCCTCAACACCAAGGACAACCCCTACGGCAAGAACGACAAGCGGATGTACTCCGAACTCACCACTGATCACCCCATCGACTGGACCCGCTACCAGATGGCCAACTGTTACCTGGGCCGGGCGGGCCTGATTAATTCCGGCGGTGCGTCGGGCGAGAACGACCTGCACGATGCCGTGAAGACCGCGGTCATCAACAAGCGCGCGGGCGGAATGGGCTTGATCTCCGGACGCAAGGCGTTCCAGAAGCCCATGCAGGAGGGCGTGGCGCTGCTGCACGCCATCCAGGACGTATACCTCTCGCCGCAGGTCACCATCGCTTGAAGTACGCCGCCGCCATCGCCGGCCTGGTGCGCTCCACGACGCTGCTGTGCGCGGCGGCGGCCCTGGGCGCGTGGGGGGCGGCGCGCGCCGAAAGCGACGACCAGGCGCTGGCGCGCCTGGTATCCGAGATGGAGGCGCTGGCGGCTGGAGCCCCCTGCGGCGGCCCGGTGATGTGCGTGGCGGTGTCCATGGGGTACGACGCCTGCGGCAATCCTACCCGCCACATTCCCTACAATCGCGCCCAGCAGATTGCCGAGATCATGCAGACCAAGGCGGCCGAGTACACCTTCATCGAGGAAGACCGCGTGCGAGGCAAACCGCGCCCCGCCCAGTGCCGCGCAGCCTCGCCGCCGCGGGTCGCCTGCGTGAACGGGCGCTGCGTGGTGGGCGACACGAGTTACTGAACGTCTGCGTTCTCCGAGGGCCCTGTGACCCGAGCCGACACTAATACGCGCCTGCACGCCCTGGTACCCAGCCTCGGAGTGTCCGACCTGGGCCGTTCCACCGCCTTCTACTCGGAATTCTTCGGCTTCGAGCCGGTGGACAGCGCCGAGGATGCCGACGGACAGCCGCTGTGGGTGTGGCTTCGCTCGGGTAGCGCCGAACTGATGCTCCAGCAGCTCGATCCTGAGGCCCAGATAACGCTCGACCCGGCCCTGGGCCACAGTTGGGTGCTCTACCTGCGCCCGGCGGACCTGGACCGCACCCGGGATCGTCTTGCTGCCGCGGGAGTGGACGTGAGTCCCGTGAGCGCCACCCCCTATGGCGCGCGCGAGTGCTTCGCCCGAGATCCGGATGGGTATTCCCTGTGGCTATCCGCGCCGGGCGCCGCGCGCGCGGCTGGCGAGTACGAAGAAGACGATGGCGGCAGTGTCTTCGACGACAACGGCGACGAGCCTCCCGACAGCCCTGATGCCGGCGCCCTGGATGACGCGGACGACGGTGAATTCGACGACCCGGACGAGGGCGTCATCGACGAAGCCGAGGACGAGGATTTCGACGACCCGCGTGAGGAGGGGATCGAAGATCCGCGCGGAGGGGGCCACGGCGGGCCCGGCCCCGACGACCGCATCCACTGAAGGGCGGGCGTCGGCGCGCCGCGCTCATCGCGCCAGCAGTTGGCGCAGGGCGGTGTCGAGAAAGACCATCTCTCCGGGGAAGCGCCCCGGCGCGCCCGCGCAGTGCCCGTAAACAGATACGAATGGCCGTAATTCCGCGCCCGGAACCAGAGCCGCCTCCGTGGCATTGTCCTCGAGCGTGAAGTAGAGGTCGCGGTCGCAGGGCATGACCAGAGTGCTCGCCTTGACGGAGGCCAGAGCGGCCTCGAAATTCCCGTTCCAGACGTCGTTCGCCGACGGATCGGCCCGCTGCCAGGTATGCAGCATGGCCAGCAGGTCGTTGGCGTCCCAGCTCAGGTGGTCGTCCTCCCAGAAACGCAGCAGCGTCTCCAGGGAATCGAAGCCGAGGTCGCGCCAGCGGGCTTCGCGGAAGAACGCCTGGGAATAGGCCCAGCCGGCGTACACCCGCCCGAAGGCGCGCAGTCCGGCGGCGGGCCGTTCGGCGTAGCGACCGCCCTTGAAGGTGGCGTCGGCCTCCAGGGCGGCCCTGAGACCCTCCAGGAAGACGAAGTTGTGCCGCGAGCAGCGCGCCGCCCCGCAGAAGGGCAACAGGCGCTGCACCAGTTCCGGAAAGCGAACGGCCCATTCCCAGGCCTGCAGCGCGCCCAAGGACCAGCCCGTGGCCAGGGCCACCCCCCGCACGCCCAGGTGTTCCACCACCAGCCGGTGCTGGGCGGAGACGTTGTCGTATACCGTGACCAGTGGAAAGCCCGCGCCGCCAGCGGCGCCAGGCGTATTGCTCGGCGACGAGGAAACGCCGTTGCCGAACAGGTTCGGCACCACGATGAACCAGCGCGCCGGATCCAGGGCGAGCCCTGGCCCGATCATGCGGGCGTTGGACTGGTGGTTACCGGTGTAATAGGTGGGAAAGACGACGCAGTTGTCCCGTGCGGCATTCAAGCTGCCCCAGGTGGCGTAGGCGAGCCGCGCGCGGGGCAGGAAGCTGCCGTTCTGCAGCGGCAGATCGCCCAACTCCAGTACCTTCAAATGGCCCGTCACGGAGCCATCCGCGTCAGAAGAATTTCAGGTAGCGACTCATTTCCCAGTCGGAGATGTGGTTCAGGTAGCGCAGCCACTCGTCCCGCTTGTAGTCGACCCAGGTTCGGTACATATCGTTGCCGAACACCTGCCGGGACAGGGGATCGGCGGCGAAGGCTTCGGTCGCCTCCTCGAGGGTGCGCGGCAGCGTGGTCACGCCCAGCGCGGCCAGCTCCCCGGGCGTCTTGCGGTACATGTTTTCCGTGCGCGGTTCGCCTGGGTCGAGCTCCGCGGCAATGCCTTCCAGGCCCGCGGCCAGCACCATGGCCGCGCCCAGGTAGGGATTGCAGGCGCTGTCCGCCGCGCGCAACTCCATGCGTCCGCCCGCCAGCGGAATGCGGATGGTATTGGTGCGATTGTTATTGCCGTAGCAGCAGAACACCGGCGCCCATGTGAAGCCTGACATGGAACCCTGCTTGACGAGCCGCTTGTAGCTGTTGACCGTGGGCGCCACCACCGCGCAGATGGCCGGCAGGTGCCGCAGAACGCCGGCCACGAACTGGTAGCCCAGGCGCGAAAGCTTGCAGCCGCGCGGGTCGGCTGGATCGGAAAACAGATTGCGGCCGGAGCCGCGATCGGCAAGCGAAATGTTGAAGTGAGAGACGCTGCCAGCGAGGTCGGCATAAGGCTTGTGCAAGAAGGTGGCGAAGCCGCCGTGCCGGCGCGCGATCTCGTGGGCCATCATGCGGAAGAAAACGAAGTTGTCCGCCATGGTGAGCGCGTCGAAGTAACGGAAGTCGATCTCGAACTGGCCGATGCCGTCCTCGTGGTCGAAGGAGTACACCCCCCAGCCCAGCGCGTTCATGGCTACCACCAGCTCGCCGATCCAGGGCTTGTTGTCCAGGAGGCGCTGGGCGTCGTAGGCGGGTTTCTCGAGATGCGGCCGGTCCGACAGCGGCGCGAAACCGCCGCCGGGGGTGTCCCGCAGCACGAAGAACTCGGCCTCCATGCCCAGGTTCATGGTCCAGCCGTGGGGCTCCAGTCGCGCCAGCTGCCGCCTGAGAATGTTGCGCGCGCCAGGCTCGAAGGGGCGTCCCCGGCACCACAGGTCGGAAGCGAACCACGCCACCTCGCGGTCCCAGGGCAGGATCAGGCAGGAGCCCGGATCGGGGTGGGCGGAGACCTCTTCCTCGCTCACGTCCTGGGGCACGCCGTCCAGGGCGGCGCCGGTGAACAGCTCGGAACCCGACATCATCTGGGCGTAGTGCTCGATGGGGACCATCTTGCACTTCGAGACGCCGTGCAGGTCCACGTAGCTCGCCATGAGCAGCTTGACGCCCCGGCGGGCGAGTTCGGCGGGGGCGGACCCGAGGAGCGGGCCGGTTGTGGGGCTCGCATTCATGGGCGGTCTCCGCGGTTGTTCACGGCGTCTTGGCCAGCGCTTCCACGAAGCGCGCGTCGTAGGTGTCTTCGATGCGCGGCGTCGCTTTGATCTGCCCGCGATGCAAGAGGATCTCGCCGATCCCGGCGCCCACCTTGTGGAGCGACTTGGAATCGTCGCGCTTCTGAAAATACCCCATCATCTCCGCTGCGGGAATGTTGTAGACGCCCTTCTGCTGCTGTTTCACCTCGTCGGTGGTGACGCCCAGATATCTCGCCACGATCCTGCGCGCCTCCTCCGGCTTGCCGCGCAACGCCGCAAGGCCGTCGAGGTAGCCGCGGATCACACCTTCCACCACGCGGGGATTCCTGGCGATGAAGGCCTCGTCGAAGAACAGCACGTCGGTGATCAGGCCTGGCGCGGCGCTGGAATCGAACAGCACCTTGTACTTGCCGCCGCCGCCAAGCTTGAGGATCTGGGTGATGTTGGGCTCGTAGGTGGCCCCGGCGATGGCGCCCGCGGTCAGCGCGACGGCCACGGTCTCGGGCGTGGCGTCGATGCCCTGGATATCCGATTCCCTCAGTCCGGCCTTCTCGAGCGCGAACACCACCAGCAGGTTGTCGCAGGTGGCGAAGGGGTAGGCCACCTTCTTGCCTTTGAGGTCGGCGATGGAGGCGACCGATTTTTCCGCCACGATGGCGTCTGCTCCGTTGGAGTAGTCGATGGGCAGCACCACGCGCAGCTTCTGGGCCTGGGCCGCGGCGGTGATGACAAGGTCGTAGGTATACATACCGCCCTGCAGCCCGCCGCTCCTGACAGCTGCGGGCATGGTCGCAGGATCGGGAAAATCCTGCAGCTCCACCTTGACGCCGTGCCGGGCGAACAGGTTTTTCGCCACCGCCACATAGAAGGGCGCATAACCGATCCAGGCGACGGTACCCAGGCGAACCTTGGCCACTGGCCCCGGGGCGGCAGCAGCATCAGCAACACAGAAGCTCAGCGTTGTGGCGGTTATCGCCGTCCTGATTGCCCGTCGCCAGCGTGAGGAATCGAGGCGTGGAATGGTCGGCATGACAGGTCGGGTCTCCAGGCGTGGTTGCGCGAACTCACCAAAGACTTGCAGTTGGCATACCAGCGGTTGCTGATTCCGTAACAGATTGATTCCATGACCTTGCTGCGAAGGCCCCGGGCGGGTTCCGCACTCGCGAAGTGCGCGCCATGGTGGCGATGCGCAGCTGTGGTGCGTAGAGGCAGGGGGCTTTGCGGGCCGCCCTGCTGGCTGGAACCCCCGCCCGCGCTATACGCCATTGTCATCGGGAAACGCATGCCGGAAGAGTCGACCCGGATGAAGCTACGGGTCGAGGGTCAATGCGCGCGCGGGTAATGACTGCGGGAAAGGGGCGATGCAATCAGACGTTGCATCGGGTGGGCCGGTCAGGGGCGCCGCTGCATCCGACGCGCTGGCGGCCTACGCTTCGCCGTGCTTGCCCGGTTAGCCATGAGTAGGCTCAGCAGCCCGGGCGGCCGGAAAGCGGTCTGGGGTTTCCGTCGGGTAGATCGGGGGGACGGCATCGTCCGGTGCGCTCCAGAGCACCACGCCACCGTACTCGCGAGCATTTCCCGGACCATGTGGATTGCAAGCGCCCGCACGGAAAACGCAACGGCTCCCGTAGGAGCCGTTGCGTGATTGAAGGACCACTCGCGGCCTGCGGCCGCGCCGGGTGCTACTTGGCGGGTTCCGCGGGCGTGCCCTCTGCCGCGGGGGCTTCCGGCGCGGAAGCAGGCTGGGCCGGTGCGCTCACCGCCGCCGGTTGTTCGTGCCGCACCCCGGAAGAGTCCGCGTGGGTTCCGGCGGGCAACAGCGGCACCAGCAGCAGCGCCACGATGTTGATGATCTTGATGAGCGGATTGACCGCTGGACCGGCGGTGTCCTTGTAGGGATCACCCACCGTGTCGCCGGTCACCGCGGCCTTGTGGGCGTCGGAGCCCTTGCCGCCGTAGTGGCCTTCCTCGATGTACTTCTTGGCATTGTCCCAGGCGCCGCCGCCGGTGGTCATGGAGATGGCTACGAACAGCCCAGTTACGATGGTGCCGATGAGCAGGCCGCCCAGAGCACGCGTGCCCGCCCCAGGGCCCATGAGCACGTTCATGAGCACCACCAGCACGATGGGCACGAGCACCGGGAGGATCGAAGGAATGATCATTTCCTTGATGGCTGCCTTGGTAAGCATGTCCACCGCCTTGTCGTACTGGGGCTTGGCGGTGCCTTCCATGATGCCCTTGATCTCGCGGAACTGGCGGCGTACCTCATTCACCACAGCGCCCGCCGCGCGGCCCACGGCCTCCATGGCCATGGCGCCGAAGAGATAGGGCACAAGGCCGCCAATGAACAGGCCGATGATCACCGCAGGGTCAGAGAGCTCGAAGGGAACCAGCTTGCCCAGGGCTTCGAGGTTGTGGGTGTAATCCGCGAACAGCACCAGCGCGGCAAGGCCGGCAGAGCCGATGGCGTAGCCCTTGGTCACCGCCTTGGTGGTGTTGCCCACGGCGTCCAGGGGATCGGTGATGTCGCGGATCTTGGAGGGCAGCTCGGCCATTTCGGCGATGCCGCCGGCGTTGTCGGTGATGGGGCCGTAGGCATCCAGGGCCACCA
>DAIPHN010000157.1:0-8495 GCA_036771335.1 Burkholderiales bacterium | reverse complement strand
GGATTGGCCTCCGCGGGAAACAGCTTCAGGCCGTCCGCCCCCGCCGCGATCATGGCGAAGGCCTCGGTGGGCGTGGAGAAGCCGGGCACCGCCACCAGCCCCTTCTTCTTCGCGGCATCAACCACCTGTGCGTCGGCGTGGGGCATGACCACCAGTTTCCCGCCGGCGTCGGCGATGCGCGCCGCCTGGGTAGTCTCGGTCACCGTGCCGCCGCCCACCAGCAGGTTGTCGCCGAAGCGCCCTGCGAGCAGCGCGATGCTGGTGAAGGCGTCCGGCGAGTTCATGGGCACCTCGACGATGCGAAAGCCGGCTCGTTCAAGCTCGGCCGCCACGTCCACTACTTCGGCGGGGGTAATGCCCCGCAGGATGGCCACCAGCGGGCATTTCGCGAGCCAGTCATTCAGGCGGGACACGAGACGCCTCCCCCGGTGAGTTGGGTGGCAAGGCGGTGAAGCCCGCGCACGGCCGCATCGGCATCCAGCAGGCGGGCAGCCACTCCGCGGCGCTCCAGCGCGCGGGCGTAGCGCGCGCACAGGCCCGGCGCCCCCAGCAAATGCACGGTGGACCCTTCACGCGGCGCGGCGTGGGCGATCTCGTAGCCGATGAGCAGGCCCGAGAGCACCTCGTAGGCCTGCTCGGCGCCGAGATTCCCGGCGAGGCCCTCGGCGCGCACGCCGAACAGTAGGTGGGTCAGACCGCCGGGCAGCGCGGCGCGCGCTAGGCCTAGGTCGAAGGCGGCCGGATCGTCGCCCGCGTTCGCCATCAGCCGGCCGAGGAGGCTGTGGTCGCGCAACACAGCGAACAGCTCGCCGGTCATGTGGGTGGCGAAGCCGGTGATGCGGCCCTCGCGCACGGTGGCCCACTTGCTGTGAGTGCCAGGCAGACAGACCGAGTGTTCGCCGGGGCCGAGCGCCTCCAGCACGCCCACCAGTTGCGTCTCCTCGCCGCGCAACACGTCGTGCAGGCCGTGGGCATCGCGGGTAATCAGCCCGGGCACGATCCAGGCGCAAGCGCCGTGCATGCCCCAGCGCACCTGGCCCATGCGGGCGGCGATGTCCGCGGGCCCAGCGGGACAGGGCAGGTAGGCCTGCTCTGCCCAGCCCTGGCGGCTGCCGATCATGCCGCTCATCACCACGGGTCCCACGCCCGCCGCCATCCAGTCGCCCACCTGGGATTCGAGCGCCTCGGCGAAGCGTCCATCGCGCACCGCCATGACGCCCTGGGGTGCCTCGCGGCGTTCGAGGACGGCGCCGTGGGCATCCACGCGGAAAGCGCGCAGCGCGCTGGTGCCCCAGTCCACGGCAATCACGCGCAGCTCGCCTTCAGATGCGCCCGAATTCTTCGAGCAGCTGCTCGAAGCTGCGGCCCTCGCGAATGCGCCGCCGCGTAGCCTCCTCCCGCGCGGCCTGCTCGCGTGCGGCGGCCAGCACCGCTTCGAGCCGGCCCGCGGGAATCACGGTGATGCCGATCTCGTCTGCCACGATCATGTCGCCTGGATTAACCACCACGCCGCCGCATTGCACGGCAACGTTGAGCTGCACGTCGTCCTTGCGGCCCGAGAACATGGTGTGGGTGCCGCGCGCGGTGACCGAGCGCGAGAACACCACGAAGCCCAGATCACGCAGCTCGTCGGTGTCGCGGCAGGCACCGTCGATCACCGCGCCTTGCACGCCGCGATTGAGAAACAGGCTGCCCATGAGACCGCCGAACACCGATGTCTCGGTTTCGCCACCCGCATCCACCACCACCACATCGCCCGGCTGGGCCACGTGCAGAGCGGCCAGCGGGTCCTGGAGATCACCCGGGGAGAGCTTTACGGTGAGCGCCGGCCCTACAGCCTTGGCGTTGAAGACGGGCTTCATGCCGCTATGCATGACACCGTCGCGCTGCTGCACGTCGGCGAACACGCACGAGGCGCTGTAGCAGCGGGCTACTTCTCGAAACTGCTCCACGAGGGCGGGGTCCGGGCGTTGAAAGTCGCTCAGGGGCATGGGATGTTCTCCGTTGATCAGGCGAGAAGGGTACTCGAGACTTCAACAACGCCGCGTCAGCCCTGCAGGAAGGTCTCCACGGCGGCGATCTGGTCCTCGGCCATGAAGGTGGGGGCGTGGCCGATGCCTTCGAACTCCACCAGGCGCGACCCCGACGGCGCCGTGTCGATCATACGGCGCGCGGTGTCGGCCAGCAGCAGGTCGGAGCGTGCGCCGCGGGTAATGAGCACTGGCGCGGCGATGGCGCGCCACACCGGCCACAGGTCCACGTCCGAGACGGCGGTGCGGAAGGCGTTGACGATGCCGGGGTCGTAGGCCAGGCCCAGGCTGCCATCGGGCCGTGTTCGCGCACCGTGCGCCGCCAGGTGCGCCCATTGGGCGCCGCTGAGCGGGCCGAAGGGCGCGTGCACCAAGCGCAGGTGGGCCTCCAGCGCCTGGAGTGAATCGAACCGCGCCTCCACACCGACGTAGGCAGCGATGCGCTCCAGGGCGGCCTTGGGGATGAAGGGCCCCACGTCGTTTACCACCAGGCGGCGGATCGGGTTGCCGGGCTGGGCGGCCATGAGCATGCCGATCAGTCCGCCCATGGAGGTGCCCACCCAGTCCACCTGCTCCGCGCCGCTGCGGGCAATGAGCGCCGCCATGTCGGACAGGTACAGCGGGTAACCGTAGTCTTCGGGATGGGTGAGCCAGTCGCTGACGCCGCGCCCGGCCACGTCGGGGCACAGCACCCGGGCGTGGACCGCCAGGCGTTGCGCCAGGGTGTCGAAATCGCGGCCGTTGCGGGTGAGCCCGTGGACGCAGCCCACAACCCACGGGTTGTCCGGCTGGCCCCACTGGGTGTAGGCAACGCGATGAAAGCCGTGGGGGCCCAGGCAGGAGATCAGCCCGCGGGTGAAGGGCTCGGCAGTGGCAGCGGTCATTGGCGGCGCCAGGGTGTCAAGCGGCGTGGCCCCGCAGCGGCGGCGCGCGCCCGCCGCGCCGCGAGAGCGGGACGCTCAGTTGATATTTGCCACGAAGTGCGCAAGAGGTTCACGTTCCTCGTCGGGCAGGGCGCGAACCGCGCCCTGGATGTTGCCGGCGTCATTGGCGCGTCCCCGGTGTCGAAGGCCCGCGGCTGTGCCAAGCTGTAATCGTAATGCTGGAGTGCCGCCAGCGGCACCTCGATCTGACCGGAGAATCCGCCCGGGTGGAACATGGGGAACAGAGCGGCGGCGTTGTGTTTACTGACGCGCGCCACCCTGGCGCCGTTCGCCTTGAAGCAGCTGGGCGTGATCTTCTGGTTCGAGTAGGGGGCAGCTGGATTACAGACCAACAAGACAACGATGCGAAGCACCCTGAGAGCCCCTCGGGCCAAAAGGCTGGCGGACGAAACGGCGCGCCCTCGCCGATCGAATGCCGCTGAGGCGCCGCGCCCGCGGCGTGAGGCCTTGCGCCGCCCCGTGTTCCCCGGGGCCGGATCGCTGCAATCACTGGGTACGCCTCCGCGCCGCCTATTGGAAATCAGCGCGCTGGTTGCGTACACTCGTTGCCTTTTTTCGATTTCCGGGGCGCCCCATCCGCGTTGCGGTTCCCGGGGCGCGAGATCCTTCAGCATGGCACTGATCGTTCAGAAGTACGGCGGCACCTCGGTGGCGTCCACGCAGCGCATCCGCAATGTGGCCCTGCGCGTGGCCAAGTGGCGTGCGGCCGGACACGAGGTGGTGGTGGTCCCGTCCGCCATGTCCGGCGAAACCAACCGCCTCATCGGCCTCGCCAGGGAACTGCAGGCCGAGCCCGACCCGCGCGAACTGGACGTGGTGGCTTCCACCGGCGAGCAGGTCACGGTGGGGCTGCTGTCCATGGCGATGCTGGAGCAGGGCGTCAAGGCGCGGTCCTATACCGGCTGGCAGGTGAGGGTGCTTACCGACAGCGCCTTCACGAAGGCGCGCATCCTGGGCATCGACGAGCAGCGCCTGCGCGCCGATCTGGCTGCCGGCATCGTCCCCGTGGTGGCCGGCTTCCAGGGCATCGACGCCCACGGCAACGTCACCACGCTCGGGCGCGGCGGGTCGGACACCTCCGCCGTGGCGCTCGCGGCGGCCCTGAAGGCCGACGAGTGCCTCATCTTCACCGACGTGGACGGTGTGTACACGACAGACCCGCGTATCGTGCCCGAGGCGCGCCGCCTGGCCACCATCACCTTCGAGGAAATGCTCGAGATGGCGAGTCTCGGCAGCAAGGTGCTGCAGATCCGCTCGGTGGAGTTCGCAGGCAAGTACCGTGTGCGGCTGCGGGTGCTCTCCAGCCTCAGCGACCCCCACATCCCGGTGGCCGAGGAGGCGCACTCGGGCACCCTGATCACCTTCGAGGAAGACGAACACATGGAACAGGCCGTCATCTCCGGCATCGCCTTCGCCCGCGACGAGGCCAAGCTCACGGTCACTGGCGTGCCCGACCGGCCCGGTATCGCCTACGCCATCCTGGGCCCGGTGGGCGATGCCAACATCGACGTGGACATGATCATCCAGAACGCCTCCGTGGACGGGCTGACCGACTTCAGCTTCACGGTGCCCCGCGGCGACTACAACCGGGCCCTGCACATTCTCGAGGGCGTGAAGGCGCACATCGGCGCGCGCGCCATTCTCGGCGACAACCGCATCTGCAAGGTGTCCATGGTGGGTGTGGGCATGCGCACCCACGCCGGCATCGCCAGCCGCATGTTCCGTACCCTGTCCGAAGAGGGCATCAACATCCAGATGATCTCCACCAGCGAGATCAAGATCTCCGTGGTGGTGGATGAGAAGTACCTGGAACTGGCCGTGCGGGTGCTCCATAAGGCCTTCCACCTGGAGCAGAGCGCGGTCTGAGGCGGGCCGGTTCGGCCCCGCCGAGGCGGTGTGCGTTTGCCCCTCGAAACCCGCGCGTCTATCATTCGTGCCCTTTGGAGACGTGACCGAGAGGCCGAAGGTGCTCCCCTGCTAAGGGAGTATGCGGGCAAAACCTGCATCCAGGGTTCGAATCCCTGCGTCTCCGCCAGTCAGGAAAACGCCGCGCCTCGCGGCGTTTTTCTGAAAAGCGAAGACGCTCCGCAAGTGCAGCAGGCGGTTCAGAGGCGCGTCAGCGTCGGTGTCTGCAATTGAATTCGATGTAGTTTTACGTTTGGTTTTACGGGCGCCCGTAGCTCAGTTGGATAGAGTACCTGGCTACGAACCAGGGGGTCGTGGGTTCAAATCCTGCCGGGCGCGCCAATCCCGCCAAGGGCTTGCATGCAGATGCAGGCCCTTTTTCTTTGCCCCCCGCTGCCTTCGTGGCGCAACGTCCGCGGGCTCGGGGAGATGGGCGCGCGACGGAGGGATTGCGGGCGCCCCCGCGCCGGCCAGAAAAACGGCTAACACCACCGGCGGCAGTTGCATTCTGAATTCAGAGTTCTAAGATGCGCGTTTCCGTGGCACTGCTGCTGCAACCGGGACCGCCATGCGCTCGCTTTCGCCCCAGCTCACTCTGGTGGATCAAGTCTACGAGGCGATCCTGTCGGATATCACCGAAGGGCGTTTCGGGTCCGAGTCTCGCCTCATTCAGGAAGACATCGCGGCATCCTTGGGTGTGTCGCGTCAGCCTGTGCAGCAGGCGCTGCTGCTACTCAGCCGCCATGGCGTGCTTCAGGATGCGCCGGGTCGTGGCCTGATGGTGGCGCCGCTCGAACCCCGGCGCGTGCGCGACCTCTACGACATCCGCTCGGCCATGGATGGCCTGGCTGCCTCGCTGGCGGCGCAACGCGGTCGTCAGGTAGCCAGATCCGAGGGCCAGGCCTTCATCGAGCGGGGTCGAGCCGCGGTGAAGTCGCGTTCCTACGCGCGGATGATCGCCGCGGACATGCATTTCCACTTCTTCCTCTATGTGCTGTCCGGCAATCCGCTCGTGGCGCAGATGTGCGAGCCGCACTGGACCTACCTGCGCCGGGTGATGGGCGAGGTGCTGGCGCGCGCGGACACCCCGCGCGACATCTGGGACGATCACGAGGCCATTCTCGATGCGGTGATCGCCGGCGACACGGAGCGTGCCGGGGCGCTGTCGCGGGGGCATGTCTCGCGTGCTTCCGATGCGCTCACCCAGGGCATCGAGGCCGCCGCGGCGCCTTCCCACGCGCCGGCCGTTGCGCGGCCCGCCCGGCGCGGACTGGCGCCCACCAGACCAGCAACCCCCAAGGGGCGTACCCGCGGCACCGCCGCGCGGCGCGCCGTCGGAGATTCGAATGAGTGAAGCCGTGAAAAAGTTGGTTGCAGAGTGCATCGCCGAGTTTCTGATCGCCCGTGGCGTGGACCGCGTGTTCGGTCTGCAGGGCGGCCATATCCAGCCCATCTGGGATCACCTCGGCCAGCGCGGAGTGCGCATCGTGGACGTGCGCGACGAGGGGGCGGCGGTGCACATGGCCCACGCCCACGCGGTGCTCACGGGCGGGGTGGGGGTGGCCCTGGCCACGGCCGGCCCGGGGGTCACCAACTGCGTCACCGCCATGGCCAATGCCAACCTCGAGCGGGTACCCCTGCTGCTGATCGGCGGTTGCGCCCCCGTGCCCCAGGACGACCTGGGGCCGCTCCAGGGCATCGATCACGTGTCCATTCTGAAGCCCGTCACCCGCAGCGCCCGCACGCTGCGCGTGGCTGGCAGCGTCGCCCGAGATCTGGACAAGGGCTGGTCTACCGCCGTGGGCGACGGTAACCCGCCCGGCGCGGTGTACCTGGAGATTCCCACCGACGTGCTGCGCAGCCCCGTGCCTGCCGCGGTGCTGCTGCCCGAGTGGATGCAGGCGCGGCCTGCGCGCCGCATCCCGCCCGATCCCGCCGACGTGCAACGGGCCGTTGCCGCCATCGCCGCCGCCCGCCGCCCGCTGGTGGTGACGGGCCGCGGCGCCCAGGGCGCCAGCGATGCATTGCTGAAGCTTCTCGAGGCCAGCGGTGCGGTGTACCTGGACACCCAGGAGTCCCGCGGCCTGGTGCCGCGCGAGCATGCCGCCGTGGTGGGCGCCATGCGCGGCCGCGCCATGCAGGAGGCCGACCTGGTGGTGGTGGTGGGCCGCAAGCTCGACTACCAGCTGGGCTACGGCTCGCCGGCGGTGCTGCCCAAGGCGGCCGTGGTGCGCATCGGTGACAACGCCGAGGAACTGCGCGAAAACCGCCGCGGCGTGGCCGAGCTGTTCGCCACCCCGGCGCTCGCCATGGACGCCATTGCCACCGCGCTGCGGGCGCCCTCGGCCAATCTCGATCGCGGGTGGACCGCGGCGCTGCGCGCCGAGCACCTGCGCCGCTCCGGCAAGTACGCCGCCTCGCTGGCCGCGGCGCCCGCCGGCAAGGACGGCCACATGCACCCCAACCGCATTTTCGCCGCCCTGTCGGCGGTGCTGCGGGAAGACGCCATCGGCATCGCCGACGGCGGTGACATCCTGAGCTTCGCGCGCATGGGGCTGGAAACCGGCACCTACCTCGACTCGGGTGCCTTCGGCTGCCTGGGCGTGGGCGTGCCCTACGGCATCGCCGCCGCGCTGGCCTTCCCCAGCCGCCAGGTGGCGGTAGTCACGGGCGACGGCGCCTTCGGCATCAACGCCATGGACATCGACTCGGCGGCGCGCCACGGCGCGAAGGTGGTGTTCATCGTGTCCAACAACGCCGCCTGGAACATCGAGCGCATCGACCAGGAAATGAATTACGGCGGGCGCGTGGTGGGCACCACGCTGGCTTGGTCCGACTACGCCATGATGGCCCGCGGCCTGGGGCTGCACGCGGAGCGGGTCACCGATCCGGCGCGTCTGGAGGGGGCGCTGCAGGAAGCCTTCGAGCACGCGCCCGCGCTCATCGACGTGGTGGTGACGCGCGATGCCCTTTCCTCCGATGCCGGCAAGGGCCTGGGCTGGGTGCCCGACCATCACGCCCTCACGGCCTGGGACGAGGCCGAGAAGGCGCGCCGGGCCTGAGGCCGCCATGGACCTGCTCAACGTCTCCGAGATGGTGGCCGCCCATGCGCGGCTGCGCCCCGCCGACCCCGGCGCCAAGGACTCGCGCCGGGCGCTGAGCTTCGCCCAATGGGATGCGCGCGCCAGCCGGCTGGCGGCCGCGCTCCACGGCCTGGGGCTCGCCAAGGGCGATCGCGTGGGCATCCTCGCCTACAACTGCGTGGAGTGGATGGAGATCTACGTGGCGCTGGCCCGCGCCGGGCTGGTGGCGGTGCCGCTCAACTTCCGGCTGGTCACGCCCGAGATCGAATACATCCTGGAGCATTGCGAGGCGCGGGTGGTGATCGTGCAGGACGCGCTGCTCGATCGCCTCGATCCGCTGCGCGGCCGGTTGCCGGCAGCGGCGGGGCGCTTCATCCACTTCGGCGCCGAGCGCGTGCCGGAGGGATGGCTGGGGCTCGAGGCGCTCGTGGCCGCCGCGCCCGAACGGGCGCCGAAGGTGACGGTGCTGCCCTCGGAACCGTGGGCCTTCATGTACACCTCGGGCACCACCGGCCGCCCCAAGGGCGCCGTGC
>DAIPHN010000156.1:7250-8605 GCA_036771335.1 Burkholderiales bacterium | reverse complement strand
TTCCCTCTGAGTCACCCATGAAGCCCATCGACTTGCGCAGCGACACCGTTACCCTGCCCGGCGAAGCCATGCGCGCCACCATGGCCCGGGCCGAGGTTGGCGACGACGTCTACGGCGAGGACCCCACGGTCAACCGCCTCGAAGCCATGTTGGCCGAGCAACTGGGCAAGGAGGCCGCTCTCTATGTGGCCACCGGCACGCAGAGCAACCTCATCGGCCTCATGGCCCATTGCGAGCGCGGCGACGAATACATCGTCGGCCAGCAGGCCCACACGTACAAATACGAAGGCGGCGGCGCCGCGGTGCTGGGCAGCATCCAGCCCCAACCGCTGGAAAACGAACCCGATGGCAGCCTCGACCTCGATCGCGTAGCCGCGGCCATCAAGCCCGTGGATCCCCATTTCGCCCGCACCCGGCTGCTTGCCCTGGAAAACACCATCGGCGGCAAGGTGCTGCCCCTGGACTATCTCGCACGCGCCGAGGCGCTGGCCCGGTCCCGCGGGCTGGCGCTGCACCTGGATGGCGCGCGGTTGTTCAACGCGGTGGTAAAGCTCGGCGTGCCGGCCAGCCACATTGCGCGCCATTTCGACACCGTGTCCGTTTGTTTGTCCAAGGGCCTTGGTGCTCCGGTGGGCTCGGTGCTGGTGGGCCCGAAGGCGCTCATGGAGCGCGCCCGCCGCTGGCGCAAGGTGCTCGGCGGCGGCATGCGCCAGGCTGGCCTGATGGCCGCCGCGGGCATCTTCGCTCTGGAACACAACATGCAGCGGCTGGCCGACGATCACGCCAATGCCAGCGCCCTGGCCGAGGCGCTGCAGGGTATCCCCGGGGTGCGGGTGGATCCCGGTGCGGTGCAGACCAACATGGTGTTCATGCACCTGGCGCCCGAGCAGTCGGTGGCGCTGCGCGACTGGCTGGCCGAGCGCGGCATGCGTATCAACGTCGGCGCCGTGGTGCGGCTGGTGACCCACCTGGATGTGGATGCCGCCGACGTGACCGCCTTCGCCGATGCCGTGCGCGCCTTCTTCGAGCACGCACCTCAGGGGGCGGGCAGGGCCGCCGCGCTGGCCTGATGAGCGCCCAGGCTGGCCGCTGCGCTCTTCCCCTTACCCGGCAGGACCTGGGGCGTCTGGCTGGCCTGGTGCGCCGCAGCCGGGAGGATTTCTTCCTGCTCAGCCGGGCCTGGGGCTTGCTGTACGCCCGCCGGCTGCTGGCCGTGGCGCTGGCGGGCGATGCAGCCGCGCACTTTGTGTCCGGCACGCGCGCGCGCGGCTTCGCGGGCTTCGAGGTTTGGCAATTCTTCGCGGCGCACCCTGAAGCACCGTTCCTGCCCCACAAGAAGAAGTTTCGCGAGGACT
>DAIPHN010000156.1:0-7240 GCA_036771335.1 Burkholderiales bacterium | reverse complement strand
ACGACCGGACCGTCACCGATACCCTTTTCCCGACGCAGGGCGGTGCGCGGCGGGAACCCAGGGCGGCCTCTCGCGCTTCGCGCGCTACCCGTCGATACCGGAACGCTTCGCCGGCCGGGCGGTGGACTGGCAGGGGCGCAGCCTGGAGGCCGCGCCGGACGCCGATGCGGTGGCAACCCTGCAAGGTTGGCTGCGCGCCCGCCACACGACCACCGCCTGGTCGCTGGCGGCGGGTACCCTGGTGCTGCTGGAGCCCGCGCCCCTGCTGGGCTACTGCCCGCGGCCCACGCTGCTGGTCTGATGTGCCCGTTGCGTAGCGCCCGTTCCGCCGCCGCTCGCCGCGGTCTACCCGCCCTTTGTTCCTGATAACGAGACCACCGCCATGCCTTTGCTTCCGCGCCGCGCCCCGAGCTTCTGCCTGCTGCTTGCCATGTTGCTGTCCGGGGCTGGCCGCGCCGCCGCCGGCGTGCCGCCCCTGGACGCCAACGGCCAGCCCCTGCCCACCCTCGCGCCGCTGTTGCAGCAGGTCACGCCCGGCGTGGTGAACATCGCGGTGCTGGCCGCCGGCCCGGAACACACCAACCCCATGCTGCGCGATCCCTTCTTCCGCCGCTTCTTCGGCATCCCGGAGGGCGGCCGGCCGCAGGTAAGCGCCGGATCCGGCGGCATCGTCGATGCGCAGAAGGGCTACGTCATCACCAACCACCACGTCATCAAGAACGCCCGTGAAGTGGTGGTCACCCTCAAGGATCAACGCCAGTTACAGGCGCGGCTGGTGGGCTCCGATGCGGGCACCGACATCGCGCTGCTGCAGATCGAGCCCAACAACCTCACGGCGCTGAAGTTTGGCGATTCCGATGCCCTCAACGTGGGCGATTTCGTGCTGGCCATCGGCAACCCCTTCGGCATTGGCCAGACCGTCACCTCCGGCATCGTCAGCGCCCTGGGCCGCTTCGGCATCAACACCGATGGCTACGAAGACTTCATCCAGACCGACGCCTCCATCAACCCCGGCAATTCCGGCGGCGCGCTGGTGAGCCTGCGTGGCGAGCTGGTGGGCATCAACACCGCCATCATCGGTCCTGCGGGCGGCAACGTGGGCATCGGTTTCGCCGTGCCCAGCAACATGGCGCGCTCGGTGGTGGCGCAATTGGCGCGCTTTGGCGAAGTGCGCCGCGGGCGCTTCGGCGCCACCGCCCAGGATGTGACGCCCGACATCGCCCGCGCCCTGGGCGTGGCCGCCAACGAGGGCGCCGTGCTGGTGGACGTGGCCCGGGACGCCCCGGCCGAGCGCGCCGGCCTCAAGCGCGGCGACGTCATCACCGCCGTCAACGGCCGCGCCGTGAAGGGCTCGGGCGACCTGCGCAACCAAATGGGCCTGGTCCCCGTGGGCGACAGCGCCGAGCTGCGCCTGCTGCGCGACGGCAAGGCCCTGGCCGTGAAGGTGACCATCGAAAGCCCGCGCGCCGGGCAGGCCGCCAGCCGCCAGAGCGTTGGCGACCTGTCGGGTGCCCGCGTGGGCAATCTGGTGCGCGATGGCCGTGCCGAGGGCGTGGCGGTGGTGGAAGTGGACGCCGGCAGCGCCGCCTGGAAGCACGGCCTGCGCCCCGGCGATGTGATCGTGGGCGTCAACCGCCGCCGCGTGTCTTCCGTCCAGGAACTGGCCGCCGCCCTGCGCGGCGCCGAACGCCCCCTGGCGCTCAACGTAGCCCGGGGCGATTTCACTGTGTCGCTGGTGATTCGGGACTGAACGACGGGGTGCAGGGCTAGGCCTGGGCAGGTGGAGCCGCGCCCTGGTCGCGCTGGCAGGGCCGTGGCCAAGGAGGCTTGAACAGCAGTGGTGCCGGGAGAGGGATTCGAACCCTCACGGGGTTGCCCCCGGCGGATTTTGAGTCCGCTGCGTCTACCGTTCCGCCACCCCGGCCTGGGGCAAGGCGCGATTATCCACGAGGCAGCGGCGGTACGGGAAGCGCTGCGCTTCGCGCGCGGCTCGGCCATAATCCGCCGCCCATGAAGCTCGACGATTTTGATTACGCGCTGCCCGAGGAACTCATCGCCCAGCACCCGCTGGCCGAGCGGGGGGCGAGCCGCATGATGCACGTGGACGGCACGGTGCGGACGGTGCGCGACGGGTGGTTTCGCGACCTGCCCACGCTGCTGCGCCCGGGCGATCTGCTGGTGTTCAACGACACGCGCGTGATCCGGGCGCGCCTGCGGGGCCGCAAGCGCAGCGGCGGGCAGGTGGAGGTGCTGGTGGAGCGGGTGCTGGACGCCCGCGAGGCGCTTGCCCAGGTGCGGGCCAGCAAGACGCCCAAGGCCGGTTCCTTCCTCGACCTGGCCGGCGGCCTGGCGGTGGAGGTGCTGGGCCGGGAGGATGAGTTTTTTCGCCTGCGCTTTCCCGAGGGCGAGCATGTGCTCAAGGTGCTCGAACATCACGGCGAGGTGCCGTTGCCGCCCTACATCGAGCGCGCGGCGGCTGGCGAGGACGAGTCGCGCTACCAGACGGTGTATGCCGACCGGCCCGGCTCGGTGGCGGCGCCCACGGCGGGCCTGCACTTTTCCGAACCCATGTTCGAGCGCATCCGCGAGGCGGGCGCGGCCACGGCCTTCCTGACCCTGCATGTGGGCGCGGGCACCTTCCAGCCGGTGCGCGCCGAGGTGGTGAGCCAGCATCGCATGCACAGCGAGTGGTACGAGATTCCGCCCGCGCTGGTGGAGGCGGTGCGGCGGTGCCGGGATGCTGGCGGGCGGGTGATGGCGGTGGGCACCACCAGCCTGCGGGCCCTGGAGGGCGCCGCGGCGGCCGATGGCCAGCTGCAGGCCGGCAGCGGCGAGACCAACCTGTTCGTGGTGCCGGGCTTCCGCTTCCGGGTGGTGGACCGGCTGTTCACCAACTTCCACTTGCCACGCTCCACGCTGCTGATGCTGGTGAGCGCCTTCGGCGGCCACGGCTTGCTCATGGACGCCTACCGGCACGCGGTGCACGAGCGCTACCGGTTCTTCAGCTATGGCGACTGCATGCTGATCGAGCGCGCGCCCTCGTGAGGCGGCGGTGAACTTCACTCTGCTGGCCACGGACGGCGCCGCCCGGCATGGCAGGCTGGAACTGGTCCACGGCGCGGTGGAAACGCCCGCCTTCATGCCAGTGGGAACCTATGGGGCGGTGAAGTCTCTCGATCCAGCCGATCTGCGCGCCCTGGGTGCCCAGATCGTGCTGTCCAACACCTTCCACCTGTGGCTGCGCCCGGGGCTGGAGGTGATCGGCCGCCACGGCGGCCTGCACCGCTTCATGGGCTGGAACGGCCCGATCCTCACCGACTCCGGCGGCTTCCAGGTGTTCAGCCTCGGCGCGCTGCGCAAGCTAACGGAGGAGGGGGTGACCTTCCGCTCGCCGGTGAATGGCGACCGCATGCTGCTCACCCCGGAGAAGTCCATGGAGATCCAGCGGGTGCTGGACTCGGACGTGGCCATGGTGTTCGACGAGTGCACGCCCTGGCCTGCCAGCGAGCAGGCGGCCGAGCAGTCCATGCACCTGTCGCTGCGCTGGGCGCGGCGCAGCCGCGAGGCCTTCGCCGGCAGCGGCAATGCGCTGTTCGGCATCGTCCAGGGCGGTATGTACGAGGGCCTGCGCGAGCAGTCGCTGGCGGGGCTGCTGGACATCGGCTTCGAGGGCTACGCCATCGGCGGGCTGTCGGTGGGCGAGCCCAAGGAGGACATGCGCCGCATCCTGGCCCACACCGCGCCGCGCCTGCCCCGGGATCGGCCGCGCTACCTCATGGGCGTGGGCACGCCCGCCGACCTGGTGGAGGCGGTCAATGCGGGCGTGGACCTGTTTGACTGCGTGCTGCCCACCCGCAACGCCCGCAACGGCTGGCTGTTCACCCGCAACGGCGTGCTGCGGCTCAAGAACAGCCAGTTCCGCGACCGGCTCGATCCGCCCGACGCCGAGTGCGCCTGCCACACCTGTCGTCACTTCACCCTGGCCTATCTGCACCACCTGCTGCGGGTCAACGAAATCCTCGGCAGCCGCCTGAACACCATCCACAACCTGCACTGGTACCACGAACTCATGGCCGGCCTGCGCGCCGCCATCGCCCAGGGGCGCCTGGCGGACTTCACAGCGCAATTCCGCTCCCGGCAGCAGGGCTGAAGGCAGGGTTTTGCCACGGGGGTGCGTGCTAGAATGCGCGCCGTTTTCGTGGCGGGTCTAGAAAGCCGCCACGGGCTTTCACAGGAGTGCAACGTGCTGGTTTCACAGGCTTGGGCTCAGACGGCGGGCGGGCAGCAGGCGCCGGGGATGGACCTCATCGGTTTGCTGCCCATCGTGCTGATGTTCGTGGTGCTGTATTTTCTGATGATTCGCCCCCAGGCCAAGAAGGCCAAGGAGCACCGCGCCATGGTGGCGGCGCTCGCCAAGGGCGACGAAGTGGTGGCGGGCGGCGGCATGCTCGGCAAGGTGACCCGCGTGGATGACAGCTACGTCACGCTCGAAATCGCTCCCAACGTGGAAGTGCGCGTCCAGCGCCCGTCCATTCAACTGGTGCTGCCCAAGGGCACCCTTCGCAAGGCCGATTGAGGCGCGGAGGCCGTCCGGCTTACGCCACCCCCCATGAACCGTTACCCCCTCTGGAAGTACGCATTTGTCGGCGTGGCAGTGGCCATCGGGCTGCTGTACGCGCTGCCCAACCTGTTCGGTGAAGCCCCGGCGGTGCAGGTCTCGCCGGTGAAGGCCACCCTCGGCGCGGACGCCGCGCTCATGGGCCGGGTGGAGCAGACGCTGCTCAAGGCCGGCATCGAACAGCGCGGCGCATACCTTGATCCCAGCGGGGTGAAGGTGCGCTTCGCCGCCGAGGAGGTGCAGCTCAGGGCCAAGGACCTGCTGCAGCGGGAGCTCGGCGAGGACTACGTGGTGGCCCTCAACCTGCAGTCCAATGTCCCCGGCTGGATGCGCGGCATCAACGCCCTGCCCATGTACCTGGGCCTCGACCTGCGTGGCGGGGTTCATTTCCTGCTGCAAGTGGACATGGAGGGCGCCATCGCCAAGGCGGCCGACCGCTACGCCTCCGACATCCGCACCTTGCTGCGCGAGGCCAAGTGGAAAGTGCGCCATGCCGGCATCTCCCGCGAGGGGCAGTCGGTGGTGGTGCGTTTTCGCGATGAAGAAAACCGCGGTCGCGCCCGCGAGGCCGTCGAAAAGGAAATTCCCGATCTGCTGCTCAAGGACGGCGGGGCAGCCGGCGAGTTCACCCTGTCGGCGGTGCTCAAGCCCGAGGCGCAGAAGCGCATTCAGGACTTCGCCCTGCAGCAGAACATCAACACGCTGCGCAACCGCGTCAACGAGCTTGGCGTGGCCGAGCCCATCGTGCAGCAGGCCGGCGCTGATCGCGTGGTGGTGCAGCTGCCCGGCGTTCAGGACACGGCCAAGGCCAAGGACATCATTGGCCGCACCGCCACCCTGGAGCTGCGCATGGTGGAGGCCCACGCCAGCGACCCGTCCGGGCGAGACTACGACCCGGTGAAAATCCAGCAGGCCCAGTCTGGCGCCGCCCCCTTCGGCACCGAGCTGCACGTGAGCAAGCGCAGCGGCCAGGAAGAGCCCCTGCTGCTAAACCGCACCCCGGTGCTCACTGGGGAGCGGCTCACCGATGCCGCGCCCAGCTTCGATTCCCAGTCTGGCGAACCCATGGTGCGCGTGACTCTCGATGGCCAGGGCGCGCGCCTGATGCGCGATGCCACCCGCGATGCCGTGAAGCGGCGCATGGCGGTGCTGCTCATCGAGCGCGGCAAGCCCGAGGTGATCACCGCGCCGGTGATCCAGTCCGAGCTCGGGGCCAGTTTCCAGATCACCGGGCGCATGAACCCCAAGGAAGCCAACGACCTGGCGCTGCTGCTGCGCGCGGGCGCGCTGGCCGCTCCCATGGACATTGTGGAAGAGCGCACCGTGGGCCCCAGCCTGGGTCGCGAAAACATCGAGAAGGGCTGGAAGTCCACCCTCATCGGTTTCGGTGCCATCGCGGTCTTCATGATTCTTTACTACTCCGTGTTCGGGGTGATCTCGGTGCTGGCGCTGGCCACCAACCTGGTGCTGCTGGTGTCGCTGCTTTCCATGCTCCAGGCCACCCTCACGCTGCCTGGCATCGCGGCGGTGGCCCTTACGCTGGGCATGGCGATCGACGCCAATGTGCTCATCAACGAGCGCATTCGCGAGGAGTTGCGTAACGGCGCCACGCCCCAGGCAGCCATCTCCGCTGGATTCGAGCGCGCCTTCGGCACCATCGTCGACTCGAACATCACCACGCTTATCGCCGGTGTCTTCCTGTTCATGTTCGGATCTGGCCCAGTGCGCGGCTTCGCCGTGGTGCACTGCCTGGGCATCCTGACCTCCATGTTCTCTGCGGTGCTGGTGTCGCGCGCCTTGGTGAATCTGCTGTACGGCAGCCGCCGCAAGCTCGACCGGCTGCCCATCGGGAACACCGACTGGCAAAAGCGCGCCGCCGCGCGCGCCGCCTGACCACCCACGGGCTGCACGGGACCGCATAGCCATGGAATTTTTCCGCATCCGCAAGGACATCGACTTCATGCGCCATGCGCTGGTGTTCAACGTGATTTCGTTGATCACCTTCCTGCTGGCGGTGTTTTTCCTCGCCACCAAGGGCCTGCACCTGGGCGTGGAGTTCACCGGCGGCACGGTCATGGAGGTGCAGTACGGTCACGCCGTGGACCTGGACAAGGTGCGTGGCGTGCTGGAGAAGAGCGGCTACTCGGATGCTTCGGTGCAGAACTTCGGCGCCGCTGACACGGCGCTCGTGCGCCTGCCCTCGCGGCAGGACGTCAGCGGCGCGCAACTGTCGGAAAAGGTTCTTGGTCTGCTCAGGGCTGCCGATCCGGCAGTGGAGCTTCGCCGGGTCGACTTCGTGGGCTCCCAGGTGGGCAAGGAGCTGGTGGAAAACGGCGCCCTGGCGCTGCTGCTGGTGTCGGTGGGCATCGTGCTGTACCTGTGGCTGCGCTTCGAATGGAAGTTCGGGCTCTCGGCCATCATCGCCAACCTGCACGATGTGGTGATCATCCTGGGCTTTTTCGCCTTCTTCCAGTGGGAGTTCTCGCTGCCGGTGCTGGCGGCGGTGCTGGCGGTGTTGGGCTATTCGGTGAACGAGTCGGTGGTGGTGTTAGACCGCATTCGCGAAAACTTCCGCAAGCTGCGCAAGGCCACCACGCCGCAGGTAATCAACAGCGCCATCAC
>DAIPHN010000155.1:0-8685 GCA_036771335.1 Burkholderiales bacterium | reverse complement strand
CCGCAGCGGTCGAGCGCAACCCCGGGGCCGCCGGGGAATTCCTTACCTTCCGCCCCGGACAGGAGGAGTACGGCATCGAGATCCGCAAGGTGCAGGAGATCCGCGGTTATGAGGCGGTCACCGCCATCGCCCGCGCACCGTCGTTCATCAAGGGAGTCATCAACCTGCGCGGGGTGATCGTTCCAATCATCGATCTGCGCATCAAGTTCGAAGTGGGACAGGCCAGTTACGACCAGTTCACGGTGGTGATCGTGCTCAACCTGGGCAATCGCGTGGTGGGCATCGTGGTGGACTCGGTGTCGGACGTAATCACGCTGCAGCCGGAGCAAATCAAGCCCGCGCCGGAGTTCGCCTCGAGTCTCGATACGGGCTTCCTCACGGGGATCGGCGCAGTCAACCAGCGCATGCTCATCCTGGTGGACATCGAACGGCTCATGCTGTCCTCCGACATGGCGCTGGTGGACGAGGCCCTGGCGGCCTGAGCGGCCTTAACCGCAGCGTATCGGGCCTGCATGGACGGGCCGCGCGTCCCCTTACGGGGGAGCGCGCGGCCCGCGTTTTTTCAAAAGCATATGGCAAGGAAAGGCTTGCTTGGTTGCGCCGCCGTGGTGTGGCACCCGGCGGATTCAAGTCGCGGAATCCGCAGACGTTAACACTTGGGCTGGATTGTCTCGCGGCGAACCGCGAGAGCCTGCCGGAACCCGACTTGCGAGATTGGAAATGACCAATGAGCTGACGGTATACAAGGGAATCGAGGTACCCCGCCACGTGGCCGCCTGCATGAAGCACATGGGCCATGTGGAGGAGTACCGCGAAGCACTGCAGAAGCTGCAGGCAGTATGGGACAACCTGGCGTTGCTGGGCCAACTGTCCGGTACCGGTATCGACATAAGCGAAACCCGCGCGAGCTTCGAGGATCTGTCATCCCGGCTGCTGGCGAGCCTGGCGGGAGAGCTGCGCCGCAAGACCGAGATCCACATCCGCTTCCGCGCCCAGGTGGCCATCGATATCCTGGTGCGCAACCTCTTCGAACGTACGGCCGACATCGGATTCCTGGCCATGGACAGCGACCTGGCGGCCTTCGCGGAAGGCGCCACAACCGGCCCTGACGCCGCGGATGCCCGCGCCGTCGTTGCGCGCATGCGCGAATACGTGCGCAAGTATTCCGTCTACCACGATGTCATCCTCATCGGCCTGGACGGCAAAGTCCTGGCGCGGCTGCAGGACTCACCCGTAACGCACACCCGCGACCCGCTGGTGCGCGAGGCCCTCGAGACGAAGGCGGCCTATATCGAAACCTACCGGCCCCTCGACCTGATGCCCGGCGCCAGCTCGCAACTGGTGTACGCCCATCGCGTCATGGCGCCCGATGGCTCGCGTCCCGTGGCGGTGCTCTGTCTGTGTTTTCGTCTGGACGACGAGTGCGACAAGATTTTCGCCAATCTTTGCGGCGCCGCGGATTGGACCCTCATCGCCCTTGTCGATGCCCAGGGCCGGGTGGTGGCCAGCAGCGACCCGCACCACGTCCCGCCGGGCGTGCGCTTCGAGCAGCGCGCCGGCGATGCGGGCAGCCGATTCCGGTTCGGCGGGCGCGAGTACGTGGCCGCCACGTGCGACACGGTGGGCTACCAGGGCTACATGGGTCCAGGGTGGCGCGGTCACGCCATGGTGCCGGTGGAGCACGCCTTCGATTCCGAAGACGTGGATGTGCGACGGGGCGTGGATGCTAGCGTGCTTGCCGCGCTGATGCGCAGCGAGCAGCTGTTCGGCCAGCCGCTGCGGGAGATTCCGGCCCGCGCCGAGCAGATCCAGGCCAATCTCACGCGCTCGGTGTGGAATGGCAACGTGCGCCAGGGGCGCGAGGGCGGCAGCGCCAACACCGTGTTTTCGCGGGCGCTGCTGTGGGAGATCGGGCGTACCGGCGCGCGCACCCGCGACGTGTTCACCCGTTCCATCGGCCACCTCAACCAGACCGTGGTGTCCGCCATGCTGGAAGACTGCGCTGCGCAGGCTGCGCTGGCCATCGACATCATGGATCGCAACCTCTACGAGCGCGCCAACGACTGCCGCTGGTGGGCGCTCACGAGCCTGTTCCGGGAGGCGCTCTCGGGCGGCGCCGTCGACGCCGGAAAGTGCCAGCAGCTGTCGGCGGTGCTCTCGGCCATCAACCGGCTCTACACGGTCTACACCGATCTGCTGCTGTTCGACCGTAGTGGGTCGGTGGTGGCGGCTTCCAGCGAAAGCATGCGCGCCCGGCTGGGCACGCGGCTCGATGACCCCTGGGTGGAGCGTACGCTGCGGCTGCGCGATACACAGGACTACTGTGTCTCCGAGTTTGCCGCCTCGCCCCTGTACGCGGACCGGCACACCTACATCTATTGCGCCGCCGTGCGCAGCCAGCACGGTGCCGGCAACGCGGGTGGTGTGGCGATTGTCTTCGACGGCGAGCCGCAGTTCCGCGCCATGCTTGCCGATGCCCTGCCCAAGGACGGTGGCGGTGAGGTGCGCAAGGGCTGCATCGGCCTGTTCGTGCAGCGCGACGGCCGCATCGTGGCCAGCACCGAGGCACGCTTCCATGCGGGCGCGCCCTTCGAGCTCGACGCGCGCATCCGTGCGCTCGCGCCAGGGCAGCAGGTGAGCATGATTGCGCGGCTCGATGGCGCCATCTGGGCGGTGGGGGCGCGCATGTCCTCGGGCTACCGGGAGTACAAGTCCGAGGCCGACGCCTACCGCAACGACATCGCCGCCATCATCCTGGTGCCGCTCGCCGATGCCCTTGAGGCCGTGCGGGGTTCCGGCGGGCGCACTGTCGAGGACTCCGGCCAGTGGTCATGGCCGCAGCCGGAAAGCGACGAAGCGGGAATCGAGGTGGCGACCTTCTACGTAGGGCAGGGCTGGTACGGGCTGCCCACCCAAGCGGTGGAAACCGCCATCGGCCTGGAGCACTTCACCCGGCTGCCCGGACTGTCCGCCACGGGGGTGGCCGGGCTCACCGTCTACGGCAACGAGTCGGTTCCGGTGTACGACCTGCCGGAGTTGCGCGCCGCGCCCCGGAGCGCGGCGTCGGGTGCGCAGCAGATCATCATCATGCGCCCCGAAGACGGCCGCCGGCCCTTTGGCATTCTGGTGGACGCGCTGGGCGACATTCCCGAGATGGCGCGCTCGCTGGTGCGGCCCGTGCCGATGCCGGGTACGCGGCTGGTGGAGTTGCT
This sequence comes from Burkholderiales bacterium, assembly GCA_036771335.1. Taxonomy (GTDB): domain Bacteria; phylum Pseudomonadota; class Gammaproteobacteria; order Burkholderiales. The sequence continues at coordinate 5,473 of DAIPHN010000155.1, read as the reverse complement.
CGACGGCGTGCTCACGCCGCGGGCCGACCGCCCGGGTGGTGAAATCCCCATGCTGCTGCTGGTCTCCCCCGAGCGGCTGTGCGACCGGGTGCTGGGCGCCGAGGCGCAGCCGGCATTGGCCCCCGCCGCCTGATCACGCGGCGCGTGCCACGGCGGCTTCGCCCGGCTCCACCGCCCGGCGGGTGCGCAGGCCGTCCACCGTGTAGATGACCAGAGCAAGCCAGATGGCACCGTAGCCCAGCGCCCGGCTGGCGCCGAAGGGCTCGCCAAACCAGACGACGGCCATTACCAGCTGCATGCTCGGTCCGAGATACTGGATCAGCCCGAGGGTGGACAAGCGAATGCGCCGCGCCGCGGCAGCGAACAGCAGCAGCGGCACGGCTGTCACCGGACCGGACGCCGCCAGCAGCAGCCAGGTGCCCGCGGTACCGGCGGAGGCCGTTTCCTGACCGTGGGTGCCCGCCCAAGCCAGCCACGCGACGGCCACCGGCACCATCAGCAACGTCTCCGCCGCCAGGCCCTCCACCGCGCCGAGCGCTGCGGTCTTGCGCAGCAGGGCGTAGAAGCCGAAGCTCAGCCCGAGGGTCAGCCCGATCCAGGGCAGCTTGCCGGCTTGCACCGTAAGCCACAGCACGCCGCTGGCCGCCATGGCCACGGCGATCCACTGCACACGCCGCAGGCGCTCGTGCAGCACCAGCGCACCGAGCAGCACGTTCACCAGCGGGTTCATGAAGTAGCCCAGGGAAGCGTCGATGATGCGATCGGTAGTGGCGGCCAGGATGTACACGCCCCAGTTGACGGACACCATGAGGGCGCTCAAGGCGAAGGTCGCGAGCACGCGGGGTCGCGTGGCCAGGGTGCGCAGCCAGCCCCAGTTGCGCTGCACCGTCAGGATGGCCAGCACGAAGGCCAGGGTCCACAGCACGCGATGGGCCAGGATCTCCAGCGGCGGCACGTGCGCAACGGCGCGGAAGAACAGCGGGAACAGACCCCACAGGAGGTAGGCCCCGAGGCCGAAGGCGATGCCGGCGTTCAAGGGGTTTCCGGCATGGCGGCGGCGGGATGCATGGGCGCGGCATGATGCCAGAGAAGTGTCGGCGGTGCCTTCAACGCCGCCCTGCCGCGCCATCCCGGGCCGGGCGCAGGCTAACCAGGGTCACCCCGGCCAGAACCAGAGCTGCGCCGCACAGTTGCGCCGCGTCCAGTCGCTCGCCCAGGAATGCGGCACCAAGCGCCAGGGTGACCACCGGTCCCACCGAACCCACCAGCGCAGCATGGTTAGCCCCCACCCGCCGCAGACCTTCGGAGAGAAACAGCGCCGGCAGCACTGTAGCCACCACCGCCAGGGCCAGCGACAGCCCATACACCGGCGCAGGCAGCGCCAGGGCCGACAGGCGGTGGGTGAAGAAGAATTGCGCCAGCGCAAACACCGTGGATGCCAGCATCGCCCAGGCGGTGAAGCGCATGGCGCCAACCCGAGGCACGATACGGCTGGAGAACACCAGGTAGAACGAGTAGACCACGGCACTCGCGAACACCAGCCCCGCACCCAGGGCCAGGTGCTCGCCGGCGTCGGTGCGTCGCCACTGGCCGGCGAACACCAGCCCGATGCCCGCGTAGGACAGCAGCAGGGCCAGCCCGTGGCGGCGGCGCACCGGCGTGCCCAGCAGCCACGCCGACAGCAGCACCACGATGGTGGGGTACAGGAACAGCACCAGGCGCTCGAAGCTCGCGGACACGTACTGCAGGCCCAGGAAGTCGAGCAGTGAGGCCAGGTAGTAGCCCACGAAGCCCATGGCCGCTACGTGCAGCCAGTCGCGGCGCGTCATCGGTTGTGGCGGTGCCCGTCGCGCGGCCCACCATGCCATGAGCAGGAAGAACGGCGCCGAGAACAGCATGCGCAGGGCAAACACCGTGATGGCATCCACCCCGTGGCCGTAGGCGATCTTGATGAGCACCGCCTTGATGGAAAAGCCCACCGCCGACAGGAACACGAGCACCGTTCCCACCAGGGAAGGGTGACCGCCTGCGGCGACCTCGGGGCCGGCCGCCGCCACGCCCGTCAGCGCCGTCGGCGGGAGGTGCTTCCGCCCAGGATGGAGCCGAGCACGCCGCGTACGATCTCCCGGCCCACGGCCGAACCCACCGATCGCGCCGCGCTCTTGGCCGCAGCGTCGAACACGCCCGGCGGGCGGCCGCCGCGGGGCCCGGTGCGGCCGAACAGGATGTCGCTCAGGCTGCCGAACAGGCCGCCTTCACTGGCGGGGGCCGCGTCCTTCGGCGCGGCCGGGTACGCGGCCGGCACTCCGGCGGTCTGTCCGTCGCCGCGGCCGCGCAGCAGCTCGTAGGCCGACTCCCGGTCCACCGCCTTTTCGTAGTGGCCGAACAGGGCGGAGGCGCGGACCACGGCTTGCCGTTCCTCGGCGCTGGCCGGACCCAGGCGGCTGCGGGGCGGGCAGACGAAGGCGCGCTCCACCATCTCGGGGCGGCCCTTCTCGTCCAGGAAGGACACCAGCGCCTCGCCCACGCCCAGCTCGGTGATGGCCTTCTCGGTGTCGAGGGCGGGATTGGCGCGCATGGTGGTGGCTGCTGTCTTGACGGCCTTCTGGTCGCGGGGCGTGAAGGCGCGCAGCGCGTGCTGCACGCGGTTGCCCAGCTGGCCGAGCACCTTCTCGGGCACGTCCAGCGGGTTCTGGGTGACGAAGTACACGCCCACGCCCTTGGAGCGGATCAGGCGCACCACCTGCTCGATCTTGTCCAGCAGCGCAGCGGGGGCGTCGTCGAACAGCAGGTGCGCCTCGTCGAAGAAGAACACCAGCTTCGGCTTGGGCGCGTCGCCTACCTCGGGCAGGCGCTCGAACAGCTCGGAGAGCAGCCACAGCAGGAAGGTGGCGTAGAGCTTCGGCGCGTGCATCAGCCTGTCGGCGGCGAGGATGTTGATCACGCCGCGGCCCCCGGCGCCGGTCTGCATGAGATCGTCCAGGTCCAGGGCCGGCTCGCCGAACAGCCGCTCGGCGCCCTGGTGCTCGAGTTCGAGCAGGCCGCGCTGGATCGCGCCGATGGAGGCGGTGGAAATGTTGCCGTACTCGGTGGTGAAGCTCTTCGCGTTCTCGCCTGTGAACTGGATCATGGCCCGCAGGTCCTTGAGGTCCAGCAGCAGCAGGCTCTTGTCGTCGGCGATGCGAAAGGCCAGCGTGAGCACGCCCTGCTGCACGTCGTTGAGGCCGAGCAGCCTCCCGAGCAGCAGTGGCCCCATCTCGGAGACGGTGGCGCGCACCGGATGCCCCTGCTCGCCGTACACGTCCCAGAACGCCACCGGAAAGCCGCAGAACTGCAGGTCTGCGATGCCCAGCTGCTCAGCGCGCGCCTTCAGTTTCGGGTTCCAGTCGCCAGGCTGCGACAGGCCCGACAGGTCGCCCTTCACGTCGGCCATGAACACCGGCACGCCAGCGAGGGAAAACTCCTCGGCCATGCGCTGCAGCGTGACGGTCTTGCCCGTGCCGGTGGCGCCGGTGATCAGGCCATGCCGGTTCGCCAGGGCGGGCAGGATGCAAAGATCCCGCGCCGCCTTGGCGATCAGCAGGGGTTGCGGCATGGCAGGCTCCGTGACGGCAAGGTAAGATTCTGAAAAGTATATCAATCCAGTTTCAGAGGACGTCATGGCAGGGCACAGCAAGTGGGCCAATATCAAGCACAAGAAGGCCGCCGCCGACGCCAAGCGCGGCAAGATCTTCACCCGCCTCATCAAGGAAGTGACCGTGGCCGCCCGGCTGGGCGGCGGTGATGCGGGCTCCAATCCGCGGCTGCGCCTGGCCATCGACAAGGCGCGTGAGCAGAACATGCCCAAGGACACCATCGAGAATGCCATCAAGCGCGGCACCGGCGCGCTGGAGGGCGTCAACTATGAAGAGGTGCGCTACGAGGGCTACGGAATCGGCGGCGCCGCGGTGATCGTGGACTGCATGACCGACAACCGCACCCGCACCGTGGCCGACGTGCGCCACGCCTTCGCCAAGCACGGCGGCAACCTGGGCACCGACGGCTCGGTGGCCTTCCTGTTCAAACACTGCGGTCAGCTCGTGCTCGCCCCCGGCGCTTCCGAAGAGCGGGTGATGGAGATTGCCCTCGAAGCCGGCGCCGAGGACGTGCTCGCCAACGAGGACGGCTCCATCGAGGTGCTCACTGCCCCCAATAACGACTTCCTCGCGGTGAAGCAGGCCCTGGAAAAGGGCGGGCTGGAACCCGCCTTCGCCGAGATCACCATGCGCCCCGGCGGCGAAACGGCGCTCGGCGGCGAGGATGCCGTCCGGATGCAGAAGCTGCTCGACGCCCTCGAGGCCCTGGACGACGTGCAGCAGGTGTACAGCAACGCCGCGCTGGAAGAGGCCTGAGACCCCGCCGTGCGCATACTCGGCATCGACCCGGGGTTGCGCATCACCGGCTACGGCATCGTGGGGGTGCAGGGGCGGACGCTCGCCTACGTCACCAGCGGGCGCATCCGCACCGATGAAAGCGTCAGCCTGCCCGATCGCATCAAATCCATTCTCGACGGCCTCGCCGAGGTCATCGAACTTGGCGCGCCCGAGCAGGTGGCCGTGGAGCAGGTGTTCGTGAACGTCAATGCTCAGGCCACCCTCAAGCTTGGCCAGGCGCGCGGCGCCGCGGTGTGCGCCGCCGTGTCGCGCGGCCTGCCGGTGCACGAGTACACCGCCTTGCAGGTGAAGCAGGCGGTGGTGGGCAACGGGCACGCGAGCAAGGAGCAGGTGCAGGAGATGGTGCGGCGGCTGCTGGCACTGCCTGGCCTGCCGGGTGCCGATGCGGCCGACGCGCTGGCCTGCGCCATCTGCCATGCCCACGGCGGACTGGGACTGGGCACCCTGGCGACGGCGGGCTATCGCGTGCGCGGCGGGAGGCTGGTGTGATCTCGCGCCTCGCCGGCCGCCTGGTGGAAAAATCGCCGCCGGCCATCGTGGTGGAGGTGCAGGGCGTGGGCTACGAGCTCGACGTGCCCATGAGCACGTTCTACCAGCTCCCGGCCATCGGCCAGGAGGTGCGCCTGTTCACCCACTTGGTGGTGCGCGAGGACGCCCACCTGCTGTTCGGCTTCGCCACCGAAGGCGAGCGGCAGGCGTTCCGCCAGTTGCTCAGAATCACCGGCATCGGCACGCGCACGGCGCTGGCGCTGCTCTCGGGGCTGTCGGTGGACGAGCTGTACGCGGCTATTGGTCAGCAGGACAGCGCGCGCCTGACGCGGGTGCCGGGCATCGGCAAGAAAACCGCCGAGCGCCTGGTGCTCGAGCTGAAGGACAAGCTGTCCTTCGCCCCGGGCATGGCGCCCGCGGGGGGAGCGGCGGCGCAGGCTGGCAGCGACGCCCTCAACGCCCTGCTCGCGCTGGGCTACAACGACAAGGAGGCGCGCGCCGCCCTGGGCCGCCTCGACCCCGGCCTGGCGGTACCCGGTGCCCTCCGCCCG
>DAIPHN010000154.1:0-8715 GCA_036771335.1 Burkholderiales bacterium | reverse complement strand
ATCTCATGTCGGTTGCTTGCATGAATCCAACATGGGGGCGACTCAGCGAACTTCAAGTGCGCAAGGGCCGGATCAATAGTTAGTGCTGGCGTTGCGGCGTCACCTCACGCCAAGGAGCACTTCGCGATGAACACCGACCGACAGGTGGGGCATCGGGAGCGAGAGGATGAGACACGCGAGGTACGGTGCCGGTGCATCTGGGTACAGGACAGTTGCGACATGTCGCCGTTCGAGACGCCGTTCACGCCGGGGGTGGATCCGAATCTCGTCCCGCTGTGCGTACCGCGGAAGCACACGATCATCATGGATATGGCGGGCCTGTTCCGGCACACCGGTCTTGCCGAGGACATACGGATGCAGCAGCAGGCGTGCTCGCATCATGATGGATCCGGGGGGCACGATTCCGCGATTCGCCGCCCAACTCTGCGGCCAGCACTTCGCGTCTGGCCTGTCGGGCGGGACGAGGTCGCGGTCCGGTAGGCGGGCCGCAACCGGCTGCCCTGGCAGAACAAGCAGTGGAAGAGCCCGCAAACGAGTCGCATCGTCTTCTTCGTGGCGGGCAATGCTGCGATGGCGACGTGACAGACGGATGCGTCGCCGGACCATGGCGTGTGCCGCCTGTGCGAAGCGCCTGGTGGGCTGGAAAGACCCCTCAACGCCAGGGCTATCTCTGGACGCCAGCAGGACCCATCAGGTCCGGTACGAGCTGTCCATGCGTTCGAGCATGCGTAGCGCTGCCGGCCATTCGGGGTGACGAACGGCGGCGCCGGCCTGCGCGTCGCCGCCCTCGAACTGCTGGCGGGTACGCGCCATTACCGCAGGCGGGATGCGGTTTAGCTGGCCAGCGGCCATGGCGCGCAGTTGCACGCCGGCGGCCACCTCGAACTGGTACAGGCGCACCCACGCCCAGGTGATGCTGGGGCCGCACACCACCACGCCGTGGTTGCGCAGCACCAGGGTGTGGTTCACGGGCCCCAGATCCTCCACCAGCCGCCGCTTCTCGTCCTCGTCGAGCGCGATGCCCTCGAAGGCGTGGTAACCCACTCGGTCGTGAAATTGGCAGCCCTCCTGGGACAAGGGCACGAAATCCGTGTCCACCGCCGCCAGGGCCACGGCGTTGGGCGAGTGGGTGTGAGCCACGCACTGCAGGTCGGGGCGCGCGGCGTGGATGGCGGTGTGGATCACGGTGCCGGCGTGGTTGACGGGGTAGGGCGAATCGGCCGCCTTGTTGCCCGCCAGATCGATCTTCACCAGGTTGGATGCCCGGATTTCGTCATAGGCCAGCCCGAAGGCGTTGATGAGGATGTGTTCGGTGCCGGGGATGCGCGCGGTGATGTGGTTGTATACCTGTGAATCCCAGCCGTGGTGGCGCACCAGCCGATAGCAGGCCGCCAGCTCCACGCGGGTTTGCCACTCCAGCGCGGAACAGTCCTTGGGGACGGGACCATATTCGATGTGCTGCAGCTCGATGGGATTGACGTGCATGGCGGGCTCTCGGGGCGCGTTCGTGACGTGTGCAGTGTAGCGGCTCCGGCGCCACCGAGTCCCGAAGGGACCAGGCGCCCGCGGTGCTGCCCTTCGAAGTGACAAACGCGCTGCTCATGGCGCAACGGCGGCGCCGCAATTCGGCGAGCGCGGCCGATGAGCTCGAAGAGGCTTTCGGGGCGCTGCCCATCGCAATCGCGCCGGCCGATGCCCCCGCCGCGGTCCGCGCGGCAAGGCTTGCCTGCGCCCATGGGCTGTCGGTATCTGTCGCCACCTGTCTCGATCTGGCCCGCCAACGGCGTCTCGCACTGGCCAGCGTCGACGAAAAACTGTGCAAGGCTGTCAGCCCCGAAGGGCTGGCGCTGGCGGACTGATCAACCCCGGGCCGCGCCCGGCGCCCCGTGTGCCAGCCCACGGCGCACCGTGGCGAGCCCTTCGAGGGCGGCCCGTTGCGCTACCGGGCCCCGCTCCATTTGGCGATCTCGCCCTGCAGGCGTTCCACCAGCGCCGGGCGCAGTTCGCGCGCCGGCAGGATGGTGTCCAGCGAGCCCACTGCAAGGGCGCGCTCCACGCTGTGCACCTGGTCGAATTCACGGCCCAGGGAGGTGCGCGCGTCGGCCTCGGCGGCAGCAAGGGCGGATTCGTAGGCTTCCTGAGCTACGCGGCGCTCGCGGCTGTTGCCCGTGCCCAGGGCGGCCCGTGCAGCCACCACCCGCGGATCGGCCAGGGCGGTGTCCTCCACGCGCCGGGCGAAGATCACCGCTGCCGCCGCGCTGCCGCCGATGACGCTGGCGTAGCTGCCCTGCAGGGCGCTCACGTCCAGGCGCTCGGAGAGCCGTTTGGAGAACACCACGTAGGCGCCGCCGTGGTAGCGCGCGATGACGCAGAAGATCATCGGGCCGTCGAACTCCACCACTGCCCGCCCGATCTCGGCGCCGTACTCCAGTTGACGATCTCGCAGCGATTCGGGTGAGCCGTCGAAGCCTGACAGGTTGGCCAGCACCACCACCGGGGCGATGCCGCTCGAGGCGCGGATGGCGCGCGCCACCTTGCGCGAGGAGTGGGGAAAGAGGGTGCCGCTCGCCCAGGTGCCGGGGCCGTCCACGGGGCGTGGCCCGCGCCGCGGCAGGGGCGTGGACTCGATGCCGATCACCGTGACGGGCTGGCCGCCGAGCTGGCCATGCATGGCCACCGCCGTTTCACCGCCGGCCATGCCGCTCCAGCGCTCCAGCGGCGGCGCGTCCTGGTCGAGCACGGCCTCGATCACCGGCCGGATGGAGAAGGGCCGCTTGCGGCCCGGGTTGCCGGTTTCACTGAAGATCTCGCCCACCGTGGCGAAGCCGCCGTTGCCAGTGTAGGGCGCCGCGGTCACGTCGCGTGCCGCCGGATCGGCGCTGAGGGCGGCGCGCGCCAGCCGCTCGCCCGGGGCTACGTAGGTGTATTCGTAGTGGCGCAGCAGCAGCTGGTAGGCGCCGTACAGGTCGGGCGCGGTGTATTGCGCCTGGCCGTTGGGCTCCATGATGTCCAGGCCGCCGATGGCTTCGTTGGTGGCGCCGGATACCGAGCCCGACACTTCGAGGGCCTGCTTGCCCGTGAGCACCATGTAGCCCCGCGGGGTCATGATGAGCGTGCCCTTGCAGTGCATGAGCATGGTGGCCTCGGCGTTCCAGTAGGACTGGGCGCCCACGCAGGGGCCGTCCACCAGCAGGTGCATCACGCCGCCGCGGGCGGTGAATTCCACGATCCGGCGCAGCACCGCGGCGGTCCAGTCCAGGTTCTCGGTGCCCGAGTCGAAGGCGATCTTGGCGCCACCCGACAGCGCCACCCACTCCACCGGCAGGCCCTGCTGCTCGGCGTAGTCGATGGCCGCCACCACGCGCCGGCATTCGGGTTCGCCCAGGGAGCCCATCTCCTTGGTGGGATCGCCGATCAGCAGCACCCGGCGCAAGCCTTCGGGGAAGCGCGGCGAACCGTTGGTGATGAGGCCCACCACCACGTTGGCGCGGTTCTCGCCGTAAGCCCGGCCCCGCACCGACACCAGCGCGCCACCGGCATCGTCCAGGTCCAGTTCCTCGAAGTGGCCGCGTTTCTCGGCCTGCGTGCCCTCGCGCATGGTGAGCCAGGCCACCAGTTCGTACGGATAGAACAGCCGGCGGCGCCGCGCCGTGAGCACCTTCTGCTCGTAGGCGGTGCGCACCGCCACGGGCCGGGTGCGCGGCAGCACCAGCTCCACCCGCGGTCCCAGGGTGATGGGGTCGCGCCACTCCACGGTGAGCTCGTGGGCCGGCTGGCCGTCGCCCAGGTCGAAGCGGCCCAACAGCGAGATCTTCTCCAGGCCCAGATCGAAGGTGGAGGGCAGCAGCCGCGCGGCGAGCGCGTGCAGCTGCTCGCGCCGGAGCGCCACCACCGGGCCGATGCAAAGCACCATGCGGTTCAGCGCCGGGGCCTTGGGGCCCGCGGCGCGCAGGCTCACCCGCAGCGCCTGGGCGGTTTCGAGGAACACCTGCTCGAAGGCCGGCACGCGCACGAAGTGGCCGTCCACCTCGGGGTCGAAGCGCTCCACCTCGGCCAGCGCCAGCATGCGATCGTCGCCGGGCGCCGAGGCTCGCAGCATCAGGATGCCCGGGGGATCGGGCAGGCGCGACAGGCTGAAGGCGCCGAAGCGCGCCAGCTCGTGGGCCACCGGGCTGTCGGGGTGGCTGTCGCGCAGCCGCGTGTCTTCCCGCATGGCCTCGCCTTCGCGCACGTAGCTGCGGGTGCGCAACTCGCCATCCTCGCTCCACAGGATGGTGAAGCGCGCGCGCGGCACGGCGGCGGCCGCCTCCAGGTCGGTGAGTTGCGGTGAGGCGAGCAGCAGCGCTTCCACCTCGGCGTCCCCGGGCAGCGCGGCCAGCGTCTCGGCCAGTTGTGCCGAGGTGGAGAGCAGCACTCCGGTGACGGCGTGGCCGGCGCGCGGCTGGGCGCGGCGGCGGGGCACGGCGCCGGGCAGTGCGCTGTCTGCCTCCTGCCCCCCCCCGCCGTGCAGGCTGGCGAGCAGCAGCGCGAGGGTGGACTGGCCATCCAGGGGCGAGTTCGGCGCGGTGAGCGCCCCCGCCAGCGCGGCGCGTGGCAGCGCCAGGAGTTGCTCCTGAAGGGCCGCCCGGTGGGCAGGTGCGGCGGCGGCGAGGCGCGCGAGCCCGCCCAGCGCCGCAGCGGCGTGCTCCTGCTGCTGACGGTGGCGGGCCGGCTCGTCGAACCAGCGATAGATCAGGTTCCACGCGGCGGTGGCCACCTGCAGGTCGAGGCGCTGCACGGCCTCGTTGGCTAGCTTCTCGAAGATCACGCGCTGTTCGGTGTCCCGTTGCACGGAGGGCGCCTCGCCCGCGTCGGGGCTGGAGCGCGCCAGACCATGGAGCAGCGCCAACGCCAGGCTGGGGGCGTCGCCGCGGTCCTGGTGGCGCGACTGGAACAGGCGCAGCAGGGCGATCTGCAGCGGCAGGCCGTCTTCCACTTCGGTAATGCCGTGCAGCTCGAGAAAGCGGTACAGCCGGCGCACGAAGCGCGGCGACAGGCGTTCTTCTTCCACGTGCCGGTGGTGCACGAACCAGGTGAGCTGCTCCAGGCTGCTCTCGCGCGCGTCGTTGCGGGCGTCGTCGTAGGGGCCGGTCTTCCAGAGCTGCTCGAGGATCACACCAGCGCGCAGCAGGCGCAGCAGGCGGCCGCGGGGCGGGGCGCTGTCGTGCTCCAGGGCCTTGAGGGCCCGAGCCGCCTCGGCCTCGGATACGTCGAAGCCCAGCAGCCGGCCCTCCAGCACGCGCAGCGGATCCACCGCCTCGGCGGCGGCCACCGTCGGCAGCTCCAGCAGCGCGGGCGCCGGCTCTGCCTGCTCGCCCGATTCCTCCAGCTCCACCAGCACCTCGCCCGCGGCCACCTGGCTCGCCACGCGTACGTGCACGGCGCGTACCGTGCCCGCGGAGGGCGCCTCCACGGCGCTTTCCATCTTCATCACTTCGATGGTCACCAGTCGCTGGCCAGCGCTCACGCGCTCGCCGGGCTGCACGTGCACCTGGGCCACGGAGGCGGGCAGGGGGGCGCGTACGCGCCCGGCGGAGACGCGGCGGAAGCGGTGGGCCACGCCCTCCACCTCCACGTACACCTCTGTGGCCGTGGGCACGTGCTGGATGGCGTAGCGGCGCCCGCCCATGTCGATGACGAGGGTGCGCTCGCCAGTGGAGCGGGCCCGCAGCAGGCTGGTCCACTCGCCGCAGCGCAGCCGCAACTCCTCGGGGCCCACCACCGACATCTCCACGCTCACGGGCTGGTGGTCCACCTGGTAGCGCAGCGCCACCGGGCCGGGCTCGGGAATGCTGCGCGGCAGGCCGCGCTGGGCCTCGGCCAGGAAGTTGGCGATGAAGCCGCGGCGCACCTGGCGATAGTCGCCCAGGGCGGCGGCGGCCAGCGCCACCGCCAGATGCGCCCGAGCAACGGGGCGCGGGCGCTCGGTGACATAGCCGTCCAGCCAGCGCGTGGACACGGGCGCCTGGCGGAAGGGCGTGTCCTCCAGCACCTCCAGCAGCAGCGAGCGGTTCGTGAGGCCCGACTCGAGCACGATCACCGTGTCGCGCAGCGCCGAGGCGAGCCGCACCAGAGCCTGCTCGCGGTCTTCGCCGCGGGCGATGATCTTGGCGAGCATGGAATCGAAGGCCGTGGGCACCTGGCCGCCGGCCTCATAGCCGGAGTCCACGCGTACGCCCGGGCCCTGGGGCGGGGTAAAGCGCGCCAGCCGCCCGGCGCGCGGCGCGAAGCCCTCGTCGGGGTCCTCGGCGTTCAGGCGCGCCTCGATGGCGGCCCCGCGCGCCAGCGGCGGCCCGGCGGGGTCGAGCGCTTCGCCGCGCGCCACGCGCATCTGCAGCTCCACCAGGTCCACGCCGAAGATCTCCTCGGTAACCGTGTGCTCCACCTGCAGGCGGGTGTTCATCTCCAGGAAGTAGAAGGTCTTGCCGTCGGGCAGCAGCAGGTACTCGGCGGTGCCTGCGCCGGCGTACCGGCACGCCTTGGCCAGACGGATGGCCGATTCGCACAGCCCGCGCTCCACCTCGGGCGACAGCCCCGGTGCGGGCGCTTCTTCCAGCAGCTTCTGGTGGCGGCGCTGCAGCGAGCAGTCGCGGGTGCCCAGGGCCCACACCGTGCCGTGGGTGTCGGCCAGCACCTGCACCTCCACGTGGCGCGCCACGGGCACGAAGGCCTCCACGAACACCGCCGGGTCGCCGAAGGCGGCAGCCGCTTCGGCGGTGGCGCCCTGGAAGGCCGCGGCCAGTTCGGTGCTGCTGTCCACGCGCCGGATGCCCCGGCCGCCGCCACCGGCGGAGGCCTTGAGCAAAACCGGATAGCCGATGCGCTCGGCGATGCGCTCGGCCACGCGGGGATCGGCCACCGGCTCGCCCGACCAGGGCGACACGGGCACGCCCGCCTGCTCGGCGAGCCGCTTGGCCGCCACCTTGTCGCCCAGCATGCGCATGGACTCGGCGCTGGGGCCGATGAACACCAGGCCGCGCGCGGCGCACGCCTCGGCGAACTCGGGGCTCTCGGCCACGAAACCCCAGCCGGGCCACACGGCGTCGGCGCCGGCCTGCATGGCCAGGTCGAGCACCCGGGCGTGGTCCAGGTAAGCGCTGCGCGGCTTGCCCTCGGGGCCGGGCACGAGCGCCTCCCCCAGACACACGGCGCGGCTCGCCAGACGCACGAAGGGCGCGTCGGCGTCGGCATGGGTGTAGAGCGCCACCACGTCCAGGGGATCGCGCTGCTCGCGCTGCCAGGTGCGGGCGGAGCGCATGAAGCGCACGGCGGCCTCGCCGCGGTTCACCACGGCGACGGTGCGAAAGGGCCGGACGATCATTCGGGAGACTCCTGGAATTCAGCCGGGAAGGACGTGGCCGCGCGCGGCGGCCGGAAAAGAGGCGCTGCGCCCGCCAGGGGCGAGCCCATGGACCGCCGCACGGGTACGCACCGCCTCAGACGGTGATGGCGAGGCCGCGGTAGATGCGGGCCCGGTAGCGGCTTTCCTGCGCCTCGGCGATGGGCGCGGCGGCCAGCAGCGCGGCGTGGGCGAAGCGGCCGTATTCCTCGGCCTGCTCGGCGGCGTCGCGCGGCTCCTCGCTGCGCATGCGCCGCGTGAGGTTCACCTGGTTCACCGGCACGTAGGTGTAGAGCCGCTCGTTTTCCACGCCCAGAGTGGCGGTGAGCGCGTGCAGCGTGGTCTTGACGAAGTTGGCCATGGCGAACTGCGCCGGGCTGCCGCCCACCGGCACGTCGGGGGAGCACAGGATGAGCCGGGTATTCTTGAACAGCGACACCCGCCGCGCCACGCGGAAGTGGTGCGTGAGGTTGCCCTCCACCAGCTCGCCGAAGCCGGCGGCGTCGAGGTGGTCCTTGCCGTCGATGCCGAACAGCGCGTGCGGAATGGGCGTGAAGGGCGTGGAGATCACCGAGGCCGGGGCGCCGGCGCGGCGGAAGGCCTCGTCCATGCCCGCGTCCAGGTCGTCGCCCACGGTGAGGTAGGTGATGCGGTCGTGGCCCAGGGCGCGGTGCAGCGCCTTGCGGATGGCCTCGCCAGCGGCATCGGTGCGCGTGAGCATGAGGATGTTGCCCACGTGGCCTTCGGCGAGGAACAGGCGGGCGCATTCGGCGATGGGCTCCACCAGGTGCTCGCCGATCATCCACACCGTCTCGCCCTCCATGCGGCGCACCCGCTCGGGCCTGGCGCGACCGAACAGCTCGCGCTCGGTGATGGTGCGCTCCTGGTGCAGGCCGCCGGAGGGCTCGAAGGTTTCGCCGGAGATGGCGCGGTCGGCCATGAAGAACACGGTGGCCAGCGCCACGTCGGTCTCGGTGGGCATGCGCTTCAGATGCAGCATGCCGAGCACGCCCTTGCGGATTTTCTCGGCCTCCGTGGCGATGGCGGCGGGGTCCACGAAGGGCTCGGGCGGCTCGGGCAGCGCGCGCGCCCACTGCTCGGCGGCGGCATGGGCGGCGGGGTCGAGCAGCAGGCAGCCGTTGCGCAGCCGCGCCACCAGCCGCAGCGCCATGGCGTTCGTCATCACGAAGCGCAGCGAGGAGTGCAGGGGCTCGTCGTCGGCGCCGCTGTCGCGCGCCGCCTGGGCGGCGGACTTGTGAAGCGCCTAGATGGCCCCCTACTAGCCCAGCCGGCCCAAGTCGTTGCTGGCCCGGGCGGCGGGGGTGTCCTTAAACGGG
>DAIPHN010000153.1:0-8786 GCA_036771335.1 Burkholderiales bacterium | reverse complement strand
GCTTTGCCCGCATCGCTGCGCTGGGGGTGCAGGGGCGGCCCGTGATGCTGGTGGTTGGCGTGCCGGGGCCTACCCGGGGCGGCCCGCATGCCTTCGAGCCGGTGGTGCGGCGGTTCGCCCGCCGCCTGGAGGGACGTTTCTGCCTGCCAGTGGCGCTGGTGGACGAGACGCTGAGTTCCCACGAAGCCGAACGTCAGCTCGCCGCTCAGGGCGTCAATGCCCGGCGTCAGCGGGCCGCGGTGGATCGCGCCGCCGCCCGCGAGATTCTGCTCACTTGGTTCGAGACCCGCGCCCGTGCCGCTGCCTGATCCGGAAGCGATGCTCGCCCGCCTAGTGGAGGCTATGCGCCCGTCGGTGGCGCCGTCGTGCCCCTTGGTGGGCATTCACAGCGGTGGCGTATGGGTGGCGCGGCGCCTGCACGCCGCCCTCGGGATCGAGCCTGCCCTGGGTACGCTCGACGCGAACTTCTACCGAGACGACTTCGGCCGCCGCGGCCTCAAGCCGGGCGTGCGGCCTACCGACCTGCCCTTCGAGGTGGCGGGCGCCGATGTGGTGCTGGTGGACGACGTGTTGTTCACTGGCCGCACCATCCGCGCCGCGCTGAATGTGCTGTTCGATTATGGACGGCCCAGGCGGGTGCGGCTCGCGGCGCTAGTGGACCGCGGCGGTCGCGAACTGCCCGTAGCGGCAGACTGGATCGGCGGGCACGTGGACGTGCCTGCCGATCGCATGGTGGTGGTGGAGCAGGATGCCGCCGGGCGGCTTGCGCTGTCGCTCACGGAGCGCGACGGTGTCGCCTAACCCGCAGCTCAACGCCCGCGGCGAACTGCGGCACCTGCTGTCCATCGAGGGTCTTCCCAGGGCGGTTCTGCTGCACATTCTGGATACGGCCCGTTCGTTCCTGTCGGTGACTGAGCGCGAGATCAAGAAGGTGCCGCTGCTGCGCGGCAAGTCGGTGTTCAACCTGTTCTTCGAGCCCTCCACGCGTACGCGCACCACCTTCGAGATCGCGGCGAAGCGGCTGTCCGCCGACGTGATCAACCTGAACGTCGCCACCTCCTCGCAGACCAAGGGGGAGACGCTGCTCGACACCGTGGACAATCTCGCGGCCATGCACGCCGACATGTTCGTGGTGCGACACGCTACCAGCGGCGCGCCCTACCTGATCGCGCGCCACGTGGCGCCCGAGATCCACGTCATCAATGCCGGCGACGGACGCCATGCCCATCCCACCCAGGCGCTGCTGGACGTGTTCACGGTGCGCCACTACAAGGGCGGTTTCGAACACCTCAAGGTGGCCATCGTGGGCGATGTGCTGCACTCGCGGGTGGCGCGTTCGGAAATCCACGCCCTCACCACCCTGGGCGTTCCCGAGGTGCGGGTGGTGGCGCCGCGCACGCTGGTGCCGCCGCACGTGGAGAAGCTGGGCGTACGGGTGTGCCACGACCCGGCCGAGGGCCTGCGCGACGTGGACGTGGTGATGATGCTGCGGTTGCAGAACGAGCGCATGCGCGGCGCGCTGCTGCCCTCGGCGCGCGAGTTCTTCCGCCACTACGGCCTCACGCCCGAGCGGCTTGCGCTGGCCGCGCCCGACGCCATCGTCATGCATCCCGGGCCCATGAACCGGGGTGTGGAGATCGATTCCGCGGTGGCAGACGGGCCCCAGTCGGTGATCCTGCCGCAGGTGACCTTCGGCATCGCCGTGCGCATGGCGGTGATGGCGATCCTCGCGGGGAGCGCGCCGTGAGGCTCGCCATCACCGGCGGGCTGCTGGTGGACCCCGCCGCCGGCACGGAGGCGCGTGCCAACCTGTACGTGGCCGAGGGGCGCATCGTGGCCGCCGGCGAAGCGCCGCCGGGCTTTCGCGCCGATCGCGTGATGGATGCCGCCGGCCTGGTGGTGTGCCCGGGTCTGGTGGACCTCTGGGCGCGGCTTGGCGGGCCTGGCCCAGGGCTGGACGGCGAACTGGCGGCAGCAGTGGCTGGTGGCGTCACCCGGCTGGCCTGCCCCCCGGACAGCGATCCGCCGCTGGATGAACCGGGGCTGGTGGAGATGCTTGCCCGGCACGCCGACAGCACGGCGCTGGCGCGGGTGCATCCGGTGGGCGCGCTGACCCGCGGGCTGGGGGGAGAGAAACTCGCCGAACTCGGTGCTTTGGCCCAGGCAGGCTGCGTGGCGTTCTCCCAGGGCGATCGCCCGGCGTCCGATCTCGTGGTGCTGTGGCGCGCCCTGCAGTACGCCGCCACCTTCGGCTTCCGGGTGTGGCTGCATCCGGAAGATGGCTCGCTCGCGCGCGGCGGTGTGGCCCACGACGGCGAGGTGGCGGGGCGTCTGGGTTTGCCCGGCATTCCTGCCCTGGCCGAAACCGTGGCGGTGGCAACGGCGCTGCTGCTGGCGCGCGACACGGGCACGCGCCTGCATCTCACGCGCCTGTCCTGCGCGGACAGCGTGGAGATGGTGCGTCGCGCCCGTGCCGAGGGACTGGACGTCACCTGCGACGTTTCTGTCCATCACCTGCACCTTTCGGAGCTGGACTTGGGCTACTTCGATCCGCTGT
Source organism: Burkholderiales bacterium (assembly GCA_036771335.1). Classification (GTDB taxonomy): domain Bacteria; phylum Pseudomonadota; class Gammaproteobacteria; order Burkholderiales. Next base: position 6,229 of record DAIPHN010000153.1, on the reverse strand, counting down.
GCCGGATGGAGCCGCCGCTGCGCGGCCAGCGCGACCGCGAAGCTCTCGCCCGCGGTGTGGCGGACGGCACGATCCAGGCGGTGTGCTCCGACCATCGTCCGCTGGACGAGGACGACAAGCAGTTGCCCTTCGGCGAGGCCGGCGCGGGCGCCACGGGCCTCGAACTACTTCTGCCCCTGGTGCTCAAATGGGCGCAGACGGCCGAGGTCGCCATGGCTGCGGCGCTCGCGCCGGTGACCACCGGGCCGGCGCGCGTGCTGGGGCTCGATGCGCCTTCGCTTGCGCCGGGAGCCGTTGCCGATCTGTGCCTGTTCGATCCGGCCGCGTGGTGGAAGGTGGATCGCGCCGCGCTGCGCAGCCGGGGTGCGAACACGCCGTTCTGGGGGTATGAGCTTCAGGGCCGCGTGCGTTGCACCCTGGTGGCCGGGCGCGTGGTCCACGAGGCGCGCTGAGCCCTATGCCGGCGCTTCATCCCTCATACAGAGTTTCGTCATGAACCCCTTGCTTGACTTCTCCGGACTGCCGCGCTTCGCCGACTTCCGGCCCGACCACGTCACCCCGGCGGTGAACGAGCTGCTCGCGGTCAACCGCGCGCTGGTGGAGCGTCTCGCCGCTGACGCCCGGGAGCCTGACTGGGAGGGCTTTGTCCAGCCCCTCGAAGACGCCAACGAGCGGCTCTACCGCGCCTGGGGGCAGGTCTCCCATATGAATGCCGTGATGAACAGCCCGGCGCTGCGCGAGGCCTACAACGGCAACTTGCCCCGCATCAGTCAGTACGGCACCGAGCTGTCCCAGCACGAGGGCCTGTTCCGCAAGTACAAGGCGCTGCGCGCCTCGGCGGCATTTGCCGCTCTGGGCGCGCCACGCCAGCGCATCGTGGACAACCGCCTGCGAGATTTCCGTCTCGGCGGCGCCGAGCTGCCGGAGGAGCGCAAGCAGCGCTTCAAGGCGGTATCGGAGCGGCTCGCGGAGCTCTCCTCACGGTTCAGCGACAACGTGCTCGATGCCACCAACGCCTGGGCCCACATGGTTACCGACGGCGCCGAGGTGGCGGGTATTCCCGCCGATACGCTCGATGCCGCCCGCGAGGCCGCGCGCACCGACGGGCGCGAGGGCTGGAAGTTCACCCTGCACATGCCCTCCTATCTGCCGGTGATGCAGTACGCCGAGCACCGGCCGCTGCGCGAGACGCTCTATCGCGCCTACGTTACCCGCGCTTCCGAATTCGGTGACCCGAAGCTCGACAATACCGCCGTGATCGCCGAGATTCTGGCGCTGCGGCGGGAGCTGGCAACCCTGCTGGGGTTCGAGAGCTACGCCCACGTTTCGCTCGAACCCAAGATGGCCCGGTCGCCCGCCCAGGTAGCGGAGTTCCTGCGTGACCTCGCCGCCAGGGCGAGACCCCACGCATTGCGCGATCTCGAGGATCTGCGAGCGTTCGCCCGCGACCGGCTCGGGCTCGCCCAGCTCGAATCCTGGGATATTCCTTATGCCTCGGAGAGGCTGCGTCAGGCGCGCTACGCCTTCTCGGAGCAGGAGGTGAAGCAGTACTTCCCGGAGGACCGCGTGGTACAGGGCATGTTCCAGCTGGTGGAAAGCCTCTACGGCCTGCGCATCGAGGCGGATACGGCGCCGCTGTGGCACCCGGACGTGCGTTTCTTCCGCATCGCCGATGCCAAGGGGCGGCTGGTGGGGCAGTTCTATCTCGACCTCTACGCCCGGCCTTCCAAGCGCGGCGGTGCGTGGATGGACGACGCCATGGCGCGCCGGCGCGTCGCCTCCGGGATCCAGACGCCCGTGGCCTACCTCAACTGCAATTTCTCCCCGCCTGTGGGCGGGCGCCCGGCGCTGTTCACCCACGAGGAAGTGATCACGCTGTTCCACGAGTTCGGCCACGGTCTTCATCATCTGCTCACCCGCGCCGAGGACCTGGCCGTATCGGGCATCAACGGAGTGGAATGGGACGCGGTGGAACTGCCCAGCCAGTTCATGGAGAACTTCTGCTGGGAGTGGGCGGTGCTCGCCAACATGACGCGCCACGTGGACAGCGGCGAGCCGCTGCCACGCCCGCTGTTCGACAAGATGATCGCCGCGAAGAATTTCCAGAGCGGCTTGCAGATGCTGCGCCAGGTGGAGTTCGCGCTGTTCGACATGCTGCTACACGATAACCGCGGAGAGCCGGCCGAATCGACGGTTCTAGACGTGCTTGGCCGGGTAAGGCAAGAGGTGGCGGTGGTGGTACCGCCGCAGTGGAACCGGTTCCCGCACTCGTTTTCGCACATTTTCGCAGGCGGCTATGCGGCGGGCTATTACAGTTACAAGTGGGCCGAGGTGCTGTCGGCCGACGCCTATGCGCTGTTCGAGGAAAACGGCGTACTCGACGCGACCACCGGCGAGCGCTTCTGGCGCGAAGTGCTCGCCGTGGGCGGCAGCCGCCCGGCGCTCGAGTCCTTCAAGGCCTTCCGCGGGCGGGAGCCGAGCATCGACGCCTTGTTGCGCCACAACGGCATGGTCGCCGCGTGAACCTTCGAGCCGCCAGTCGCCGCGGCGCCCCGTGCGCCTGATAGGGGGAGCCCCATGAGGGTAATCGCCATAGTCCTGCTGCTGGCCGCTGCCGCATGGCCTGCCTGGGGCGCGAAGCTGTACCGCTGGGTGGATGCCCAGGGCCGCGTCTTCTACAGCGACAAGCCTCCGCCCAGCGATGCTCGCGAGGCGGACAGGCTGCGGTTCAACACCCGCCCCGGAGAGGAGCCGCTGCCTTATGCGGTGCGCGAGGCAGCCAAGAATTTCCCCGTGACGCTCTACAGTGGCGATTGCGGAGAACCCTGCAACGTCGCCCGGAATCTGCTGGACGCGCGTGGCGTGCCGTTCGTGTTCAAGGATGGCGGCGAAACGGCCGTGCAGGAGGAACTGAAGAAGCTCAGCGGTGGCACGGGGGTGCCGGTGCTGCAGGTGGGGCGCACCCTGCTGAAGGGTTTCGAGGCGGGCCAGTGGAACTCAACCCTGGATGCCGCCGGCTATCCCAAGTCCGCCCCGCGGCGGGTGGCACCGCCGAAGAAGGAAGCGCCAACCACGCCTGGCTCGAAGACCGCGCCCGCGCCCGGCGCGGCGGAAGCGAATCCCGCCTCGGGCCCCTCCAACGGCACGGGGGCCGCACCGCCATGACCCACCCTGCCGAGCCGCCCGAACTGCAGACCCTGAAGCTTTCCCTCGACGCGGGCGTAGCCCGCCTCACCCTCCACCGGCCCGCCAGGGCCAACGCCCTCAACATGACCATGTGGCAGGAACTGCGCGCGGCCATGGGTTGGATATCCGCCACGCCGGCGGCGCGAGCGTGCATCCTCGATGCCGCCGGGGGGCATTTCTGTGCCGGCATCGACCTGTCCATGCTCGAGGTCCTGCGCGCCCCCGACGCCAGCGGTTGCGAAGGCCGCAGCCACGAGCGCCTGCTGCACAGCATCCGGGACCTGCAGGACTGCGTGAACTCCATCGAGCGCTGCGCCAAGCCCGTGATCGCGGCCATTCATGGCGCCTGCGTGGGCGGGGGCATTGATCTCGTGACCGCCTGCGACCTGCGCTACTGCGGCCCCGCGGCCTGGTTCAGCGTGAAGGAGATCGACGTGGGCATCGTGGCGGACGTGGGCACCCTGCAGCGCCTGCCGCGCATCGTGGGCGAGGGCGTGGCGCGCGAAATGGCCTTCACGGCCCGCGCCGTGGATGCCCGCGAGGCGCAGGCCATCGGGCTGGTGAACCGCTGCTTCGATTCCGATGCAGCGCTGCACGATGCGGTGGCCGCCCAGGCGGCGGCGCTGGCGGCCAAGTCGCCGCTCGCCTTGCGCGGTACCAAGGCGATTCTCAACCACGCTCGCGACCATGGCGTGGCCGAAGGGCTCGAATACGTGGCCACCTGGAATGCGGCCATGTTGCGCTCCGCCGACCTGGACGAAGCCCTGGCGGCGTTGCGGGACAAGCGCGCCCCGCAGTTTTCAGACTGATGCTCCCGGCATGAGGCTTGCCGCATGGAACGTCAACTCCCTCAAGGTGCGCTTGCCGCACCTGCTCGACTGGCTGTCGCGCGCCGCGCCGGACGTGGTTTGTCTTCAGGAAACCAAGCTCGAAGACGCGGCGTTTCCGGTTGCGGAGCTGCGCGCTGCCGGCTATGAGTGCGCGTTCTCCGGACAGAAGACCTACAACGGTGTGGCGATCCTGTCTCGCGTACCGCTTGCTGAGGTGGCCTCGGGAATCCCCGGCTACGCGGATGAACAGAAGCGCGTGCTGTGCGCCACCGTCGACGGCGTGCGGGTGGTTTGCGTGTACGTACCCAATGGCCAGAGCACGGATTCGGACAAGTACCGCTACAAGCTCGACTGGCTGGTCGCCCTGTCCGGCTGGCTGGCGGAGGAGCTGAAGCGCCACCCGGCGCTGGCCCTGCTGGGCGACTACAACATCGCCCCGGAAGATCGCGACGTGTACGACCCAGCGGCCTGGAAGGACCAGGTGCTGTGCAGCGAGCCAGAGCGGGCCGCCTTTCGCGCCCTGCTGGCCCTGGGGCTGCGGGACAGCTTCCGGCTCTTCGAGCAACCCGAGCGTTCCTACACCTGGTGGGACTACCGCATGAAGGCCTTCCAGCGCAAGATGGGCCTTCGCATCGACCATGTACTGCTGTCCGAGCCGCTGGCCGGGCGCTGCACTGGCGCCAGCATCGATGTGCAGCCGCGACGGCTGGAGCGGCCTTCGGATCACGCCCCGGTGATCGCCGACCTCGCCTGAGCGCGGGAAGTTGTCTTCAGGGCCCGTCCCCGGCCGCGGGCAGGCGCGCCTCGCGTTTTTCCAAGCCGAGCTCCTGGATCTTGCGCGTGAGGGTATTGCGGCCCAGCCCCAGCAGGTTGGCGGCTTCGATGCGCCTCCCGCCGGTGTGCGCCAGCGCCTTGACGATGAGCGCCTTCTCGAACTGGCGGGTCATCTCGTTCATGATGGCGGTCTGGCCGCGGTTGAGCGCGCTCTCGGCTTCGCGCTCCAGGGCCGCGATCCAGCTCTCCGACGCAATGCGCGCCTCGCCCTCACGGATCTCCGGTGGCAGGTCGGGTACGTCCACGTTCGATCCCGGCGCCATCACGGTCACCCAGTGGCAGAGGTTTTCGAGCTGGCGCACGTTGCCAGGCCAGTCGAGCGATGCGAGGTATTTGAGCGCCCCCTCGGACAAGCGCTTGGCCTCCACGCCCAGATCGCGCGCGCTGGTGCCGAGGAAATGCTTCGCCAGCAGGGGAATGTCTTCGCGCCGCTCGCGCAGCGCCGGCAGACGCAGGCGGATGACGTTGAGACGGTGGAACAGATCCTCGCGGAACAGGCCGTTGCGCACCCGGTCCTCCAGATCCTGGTGGGTGGCCGCGATGATGCGTACATTGGCCTTGATGGGCTGGTGCCCGCCCACGCGATAGAACTGACCGTCTGAGAGCACCCGCAACAGCCGGGTCTGCAGATCGGGGGGCATGTCGCCGATCTCGTCCAGGAACAGGGTGCCCCCCTCGGCCTGCTCGAAGCGGCCTCGGCGCATGGACTGTGCACCGGTGAAGGCGCCGCGCTCATGGCCGAACAACTCGGATTCGAGCAGGTCCTTGGGGATGGCCGCGGTGTTGATGGCGATGAAGGGTTTGGGGGCGCGCGGGCTGTGGCGGTGCAGGGCGCGCGCCACCAGCTCTTTGCCGGTGCCCGACTCGCCATTGATCAGCACGGTGGCGTGCGATTGGGTGAGCCGGCCGATGGCGCGGAACACCTCCTGCATGGACGGGGCCTGGCCAAGGATCTCCGGGGTCTCGCCAGCGCTTTCCACCACCTCGTCCTGGCGCAGGCTCTCCTCGATGGCGCGGCGGATCAGGTCCACCGCCTGGTCCACATCGAAGGGCTTGGGCAGGTACTCGAAGGCACCGCCCTGGAAGGCGGCCACTGCGCTCTCCAGATCGGAGTAGGCGGTCATGATGATCACTGGCAGGCTGGGCTGGCGAGCCTTGAGCTGCTGGAGAAGATCGAGTCCCGATCCTCCGGGCATGCGAATGTCGCTCACCACCACCTGGGGCGGCGCGCTGCCCAGGGCCGCGAGGGCGTCCTGTGCCGAGGAGAACATACGGAAGGCGATGTTCTCGCGCGTGAGCGCCTTCTCGAACACCCAGCGTATGGAGCGGTCGTCGTCGATGATCCAGACAGGCTTCATGGCGTATTTCTCATGTGTCAG
>DAIPHN010000152.1:0-8819 GCA_036771335.1 Burkholderiales bacterium | reverse complement strand
GCGGCCTCCTGAGCCTGGGGCCTGTGGGCCGGGGTGAAACGCTCCAGCGCGGCGGCGTAGGCTTCGCGGGTGATGAGTTCGCCGGCGGTCAGCTCGCCGAGCCGGTCGGACTCGGCCACCGCGGCCTGGAACTCCCCGAACGCCACCAGCAGCTCGCAGATGGGCGCGCGCGGCGCGGTGTTCATCGGCGCGCCCCGCTGTGCACCTGGTGCTCGACGGCGCGCGGCTTGTCGCTGGGGCCCGTCAGCGCGGGCTTGCGCGGCGCGGTCGGGATGAAACCCGAGCCGGTGCCGCCGGCGGCGTTCATGAACTGCACCTCGACCTTGGCGCTGTCGATGATGCGGCCCGCGACGTCGGCCACGGCTTTCGCGCGCTCGACCTCCATGGGTGCGGTGGGATCTCTCAGGGCGGCCAGCGTCGCGAACAGATGCTCGCGCAGGCCTTCGATGGTGTTATCCGCCATTCTGGCGACTCCTTCGGTTGATCTGTCGGTGTATGGCGCCGCGCAGCTGGACCAGCTCGGCCAGCGGCTTCGGCAGGTTGTGCACGGTGTTGCGACGCATCAGCTCCTGGTTGGTGACGAGCTCGAGGTTCTCGATGCGGATGTCTGTGATGTCGCCGTTCCGGAACACGACGGCGTGGCCGCGCGGAATCGGGCCGTGGTGCTCTTCCCAGAGCGCGCGGTGCACGAACACCCAGTTCCGGCGGCTCTGGCCCTTGGGCGCGTCGTCGCGCACCTTGCGCTTCAGATAGCCGTCGCCGTCGCGCGTCTCGGTGCCGACAGGCACCCACGTTTGCGGTCTGTTGCCGGGCTTGAACCGCGTGGCAATGCCACCCGCGGGGCAATAGTGCGTGCCCTTGTTCCAGCTGGCCTGGCCCTTCACGAACCGGAAGGCGGCGCCGCGCGTGTCGTTGCGCTGCAGGCGGCCCGAGTCCGGACTGGCAAGGAACTCTGGCGACTTCCGCACCTCGAGCTGGCGCGCGCGCTGGGAGGTAGCCTGATACGTGCGCCCGAGTTGCTTGGCCAGGTCTCGGGTGCGCATATTGGGGAACCGAGCGCGGATGTCCTCATCCTCTGCCGACGTCCACGGGCGACCGTTCTGCGAGGCGCGCCGCTTGTCCTGCAGCCCGAGCACCTTGGCGCGACTGACCACCGCCCAGTAGCTGCGCCCCATCTCGAGCGCCAACTCCGCGGCGCGCACGCGCGAGAACCGAGCGCGCAGCTGCGCGTCCTCGGCTGGTGTCCAGCGGCCGCCGTTCACTGCCCTGCGACTCCGGGGCTGCGCATCCTCGACCTCACCGCGTTGCGTCGGTCCATCTCGTCGATGGCGGCGCGGCCGGCGGCCAGCTGCGCGTCCCAGTGGGCGACGGTGTCCCCGACGTCGGGATCGGTGTAGATGTCCTCGCCGGCCACGCCGTGGCTGTCGACGAGCACCTGGCGCTCCTCTTCGACGATCGCGACCAGGCCGGCCACGGCTTCGCGGATCTGTGCGTCGGTGATGGGCATCGGCTCCTCCTGTTCAAGGAACCGGCGGGGCCGCCCCGTGGTGTTGGGGAGGGAGGGTGCGGGGCGGGCCGCCGGGCGCCGGGTAAGGACGACGCGGAGGAAAGTTAAGCAAATGCTTAAAACGAAGTCAAGCGCGTGCTTAACGGCCCGCTCAGGCGATCACTCGCGTCGTAACTTGGCCTGTGCGTCCTCGATGATTGCGTCGAAACGCAGCTGATCGACCCGGCTGGCGTTGTCGTAGAGGCGCCGCAACACCGGGTTGGTGCTGGCGATGTAGTCGTCGATCAGCAGCTTCACGTGCCGCTGTGCGCCCTCGGACAGGATGGACCAGCCCTCGGCGATGGCGAGAGCTTCAGGAGTGAGATTGAGGTACGCGGCGAGCAGTTCGATGGCTTCGTCGCGGTTTGGCGGTGACTTTCGGCCCATCGTCTACGGGTCCCCCAGGCGTGCGCAATGCTTCCGGCAATGTGACGTCCAGGCCCTGAGCGTTCGCGTGAAGGCCGACCGTCTCGGCGATCGATTGTTTTCTGTGGATCGACAGCTGGTCAAACACCCGGGCCACCCACAGGGCCTCGTCTGACAATTGTTTGCCGGCGGGGCGACGATTGGCTGCGGGTTGTTACCGCCGAGGGATTTCGGACGCGCGCTCGCCGGTGAGAAGGTAGGCCAGATCGAACCCAAGGGCGCGCAGGGCGTCAAAGTGCCTGCGCGCGAACCGCCCGGTGGACGTCCAGCCGTAAATGGCCTGAATGGTGACGCCGGTCTTTTCGGCCAGGCGTGCTGGCGTGACGCTGGTGCGCTGCATCTCCTCCACCAGCCGGTGGGCCACGTCCGCCTTATCAAGCATGGGCTTGATTGTCTCACCGGCCGGGCGTAGCCGTGTTAACCGTATGCTTGACTGAGCTTTAAGCATATGCTTAAGTTCGCCCCATGGAGCCAATCGAACGAGCAGTCGAGCTATTGGAAAGCCAAGCGGCCATCGCGCGGTTGTGCGACGTGTCGCCCCAGGCTGTGAACCAGTGGGTGGCGCGCGTGCGCCCCATTCCGCCGAAACACGCCAAAGCGATTGCGCGCGCTACTTGCGGCGCCGTCACGGCCAGCCAGTTGCGGCCAGACCTGGCCGAAATCTTCGGGCCTGAGCCGGCGGCGGAGGCCGAGCAGGTGTGATCCATTTCCGTTCTCACGCCCGACCGCCGTCCCCGAGCCTATCCATGCGCCGGGCCGACCTCCCCTCGGGCCGCCATCGGCAACTCTCGTGGGCGGCGGCTGGGCACCTTCTCGACGTCGTCGGCGCGGCCTGGGTCGTCGCGGGCCTGGTTGTGCTGTCGGTGTTCATCGGCGCCGTGCTGGCGGGCGTTCTGCGTCTGCTGTCCATGGCGGCCAGCGTCCTCTAACCGGCAACGGAATGCACAGGAAGGAAAGCCTGCCATGTCCGCCACGCCGGAATCGCTAGGAACCGCCAGGAGCCCGCTGGAACGGGCCCGAAAGAACGCCCGGATCTTGGGCAGGCACATCGAGCAGGCCGGCTGCGTGCCGACTGCGGAGTTCGCCGGCATCGGCAAGTCGACCGTGTCGTCCTGGTTCAGTGAGCACCGCGACGCGATGGGCAAGGCGCTGGCGTTCATGGGACTCAAGGTCGTGCCGGTGGACAAGCAGTGCTTCGACCCGGCCGAGGTGGAGGCCCTGCGCGCGATGGCCATGAAGTACATGGCGCGCATGAAGTCCGCCGACGACCTGGACTGGGACGAGGAGCACGAGTGATCCAGGTGCAGAACAATGCCGCGCCGGCTGCTGGGGGTATCCCGGCGGCCGACCTCGCGAGGGGCGCGGCTCCAACACAGAAAGCAGACCCGAGGGGGCGAGGCGGCGAACCCCCTGTCGACCGGGCGAGCCTCAGATCCCGCCTATCGCGTAACCAAACGACCCGTGCGGAACCCGCGACAGCTGGGCTGGGAGGTCCGGCGCCAATCAATGGCTGCGGCATCCCGCTAGTGGCGGGCCGTACTGAGTCCGGGCATGGGTACGCATCGCGTGAGAAACCCCATGCGCGCCGAGTAGCGACCGGCCCGCAGCCGCCCACCACCCGAGCCGAGGCGCGCGCTGCCGGGCTGAAGTTCTACTTCGGCGTGGCCTGCGCCTACGGCCATCACCGGCGCTACGCGACCAACGGCATGTGCGTGGCCTGCAGCGCGGCCTGCGCGGCCGCGCGCCGCCTGGGCACGCGCCGCCCACCGCCGCCGCCCGCGCCACCCGAGCACATCGCCCCCGACCTGCTGACTGGCAGGTACGAAGGCGTCAACAAGTACCACGGCAGGCCCCACACGTGCGGGTCGACGGTCCGCTACGTCTGCAGCACGAAGTGCGTGCAGTGCCAGTTAGCGCGCCTTGCGGCGGCGCGGCAGAGGTCTGCATGAGCAACCTGGTCCTGAACGAATGCTGGAAGCTCGCGATCAAGTCGAGCCCCAAGCTGGTTCTGATCTCGCTGGCCGACCAGGCCGACGATGACGGCTGGTGCTTCCCGTCGATCCAGTCGCTGATGAACCGCACCGGCCTGTCCGAGCGCGCGGTGCAGATGCAGCTGAACTACCTGGAGGAGGTGGGGGCGATCAGCCGCCACCGGCGCCGGCACGCGACCACCGTCTACCGGGTGACGCCGGATGCGGCGACCGTAGAGCGGATCCGCAAGCAGGAGCGCACCGACAACCCGCTCGACACCATAGCTGGTGGTGTGGCGGCTGGGCGGAAAACGAGACCCGCAAAATCTGCGGGTCTGGGTTCAGGGGCCGTCGAGACCCGCACCACGTGCGCCCCAGACCCGCAAATCCTGCGCCCTGACCCCGCACCAGATGCACCCAAACCATCAGTAACCATCAGATCAACCCCCATCCCGCGCGAGCGCGCGCGAGGAGGGTGGGGGGAGTTCGCTCGGCTGTACCCGAAGAAGGGCAAGGCCGGCGAGGCGCGTGCCATCTGGGGCCACCTCGCCCCCGACGACCAGGCGCTGGCGCTGGCGGTGCTGAAGCAGCAGCTGGGCACCCGCATGTGGCAGGGCGCGCTGGTCGAGTACCTGCCGACCATGGCGCGCTGGTTGGGCGAGCGGCAGTTCGAGATGTACCCCGACCCACGGCCACCGGAGACGGTCGACGCCGTCGTAGCGCCGGTGGCCCTGACGGATGCGCAGCGCCAGGCAGGCTCGGCGGCGGCGCGCGCGGCGAAGGCGGCATTGACCGGGAGGGCAGTGGCATGACGTGGCGGTTCAAGGTGGGCGAGGTGGCGCTGGTGGCGGGTGACGCGAAGATCCGCGCGGACACCCCGCTGATGCCCGGCGACGAGGTCACGGTGGTGGCGCTCATCGACCGGATGGACCAGCGGACGCAGCCGCAGGGCTTCTGGGACCGACTGCGCGGCGTGCCGCCGGTGGTGACCTACACCCACCTGCGGTACCGCGTCGCCGACGCCGCGGGTGAGCTCTACGAATGCACCGAAGGCGCGCTGCTGAAACGCCGCCCGCCTAACGCGCCGGACGCTGACCAGATGCCGGAAGAGCCCGGGCTCACCAGGCTCAAGGCCGACCTGGCCGTGTTCGCGAAATCAGCCGCGCGCCTTGTGCGCTCGCGTGGCGACGCATGAAGCTCCGGCTGCCCACCTGGTTGGTGAACCGCATCATCTCGCGCGCCCAGCGCACGCCCTACATCCACCTCGACGGCTACATGAACCGCTGGTGGCTGCTGCCCTACAACCGGACCGGTTACGCGGCCCGCGTGCACGAGATCCTGTCCAGCGATCGCGAGCGCGACCTCCACGACCATCCCTGGCCCTACGTCAGCGTGGTGCTGCGCGGCGGCTACTTTGAGCACACGCTGCGCGAAGTGCCTAGTCGCGCGCCCATCACCGTGCGCCGCTGGTACGGCCCAGGCAGCGTGCTGGTGCGGCCGGCGAACAGTTTCCATCGCCTCGAGCTGTGGAAACGCCCCGACGGCACCGAGGAGCCGTGCACCACGCTGTTCATCACCGGGCCGAAGCGCCGCGGCACCGACCCTGCGCATTCGTGCTGGGGCTTTCTGGTCGATGACGTCTACGTACCCGCCGACGTGTACCTCGGCGAGGCCTACATCCGCACCGACTACTCCGGGCGCAGCCATGGCCAGGTCGCAGGCTGAGACGCTCGCCTGGGCCACGCTGCACGGCGCCGTGGGCGAGGCCTGCGCCGCGCGCCGCGACTCCCGCGAGCACCACCGCGCGCTGCTGGCAGACCTGCGCGGCGAGCCCGCCAGCAGCTGGCCGGCGTGGGCCGAGATGTTTCGAGCAATGGCCGCGGCGGCGCGGCTGGGGAGGGCGGCATGAGCGAGTTCTGGTCTGGCTTTGCCGCAGGCGCCGTCACCGTGGTGGTGGCACTGGTGGTGTTCATCGGGTGGGCGGCGCGGCGCGTCGAGCCCGAGCTACCCGGCGGCCAGGATGACTGGTTCGTATGAGCGCCCAGCTGTCGCTCGCGCTCCGCGACCTGCCGCCGCCGTTCAAGCGTGACAGCGAGACCTCCATCGCCGCGGCGAAGGACGTGCGCCCGAAGGCCCCGAGCTACCGGGCCGCGTGCCTGGGCTTCGTCTACGGGCGGGGCCGCGCCGGGGCGACGAACGAAGAGGTGGCCACAGCGCTGGGAATGAAGATCCAGACCGTGTGCCCGCGGATGAAGGAGCTGCGCGAGGCCGGGCAGCTGGTCGACTCGCAGCTCCGTCGTGAAACCGACAGCGGCCGCCAGGCGGTCGTCTGGATCCACAAGGACTTCTGGTTGTGAGGGAGATGTCGATGTCCGTGACGATGTCCCTGAAGGACGAGGTCGCGCAGTACGTGAACGAGCGCGGCAAGATGACCCGCACGCAGCTCTACTGCGCATTCGAACTGGTGGCGAAGCGCGCGCTGGACGCGGCGCTCGAGGACCTGGCCCGCACGCACCGCATCGTGCTGGGCGCGACCGAGCTGGCGCCGGTGCGCGCGGCCAAGCGCATGGCGGAGAAGTTCGTGTTCGGCGACTCGGCCACCGACGCCTACGGGCAGGCGCTGCTGAAGGCCGCGCAGCTGGCGGCCGAAGAGCGCCAGCGCCAGGCGCGCCTCGAGCCGACGCTGCCGGAGCGGATCTGCACCGCGCTGCGTCACGGCTCGATGACCGTGCGCGAGCTCCACCAGGCCGTCGAGGCCGCGGGCTCCCCGGTGAAGGAGGTGGACATTCGCAAGGCGCTGTCCAGGATGAAGGGGCGCTCTGTGGATAACCCGTCGTGGGGGCGGTGGGCGCTGGCGGAAGCGCCCATCAACCAGCCGGGCACCAGCCTTCCGCGCCGCGTGCTGGCCCTGTTCCAGCCCGGCGTGCGGTTGAGCCGCGAGCACATCCGCGCGCAGCTCGCCGACGCGAACGACGGCTCGGTGTCGGCGGCGCTGTCGGACCTGGTCTCCTCCGGCAAGCTCCGCAACCAGCGGTGCAAGGGCTACTGGCTGCCGGTCGAGGAGGAGGAGGGCGCCGCGGCGTGAGCACGGCCGACTGGCGCCCGGGCGCTACGCCGCACTACACCGTGTGGGGCGACTACACGGTGTGCTGCGCGCTGACGCCCGAGGGCGAGTTCTACCTGCCGTTCCTGAAGGGTCGGCTCATCGGCCCGCGGTGCACGCACGAGGACCAGGCCCACGCGTTCTGCGAGAGCCACGCCGCGCGCCTCGAGCACGCCGAGGCGAGGGACTGATGCGCGCGCGCCCGGTGTCGCTGGCGAGCCGCCTCCTGAGCCGCGCAGGCCCGGACTCCGAAGATCGCCAGTGCCACAACTTCATGCACTGGCTGTCAGTGATGCACACCGACGTGTGGCGCCGCACCACGCACGTCCCGAACGAGGCCAAGTCCAAGCACGAGACCCTCCGCAAGCAGCTGCTAGGCATGAAGTCGGGCGTGTCGGATTTCTGCATCGCGCACCCGGTGGGCGAGTTCCACGGCTGCTGGCTGGAGATGAAGGCGACCGGCACGTCCTGGTCGCACGTCAGCGAAGCGCAACGCGCCTGGCTGGACGAGATGGGCGCCGCCGGCTACTTCCCGGCGGTGGCCTACGGCTACGACCACGCCGTCGAGATCGTGTCCGCCTACCTGCGTCACCCCCAGCTGGACCTGACGCGCTACCGCGCGGGCAACGCCATTTCCGCGCGCCGGCTGCGCGCCGACCTCGAACTGTCCATCCATCCTGCACCGGAGGCCCGATGAATCTCTACGTCAGCAACCTGAGCTACGACACCACCGACGCGGAGCTGCGCAAGGAGTTCGAACTGTTCGGCATGGTGCTGCGCTGCCGCGTGGTGATGGACCGCGAGACCGGGCGCTCGCGCGGGTTCGGGTTTGTAGAGATGGCGACCGAGGGCGAAGGCCAGAACGCGATCAAGGGCATGAGCGGCTACGAGCTGCGCGGCCGCGCGCTCAAGGTGGCCGTGGCCCAGGAGCGCAAGCCCGGCGACCGGCCGGCCAGCAACACTCGCCGTCGGGCATGAGCGCCGCAGAGGTGCTCGACCAGCGCATCGACGAACTCCTCGAGCGCTGGGCGCGCTGGCGGCGCAGGGCCACGCGCCCGCCGACCGGTGGCTACCGCAACGCGCTGGCGGGGCTGGTGGCCGAGGGCGCGACGGTGGACCGCGGCAGCCGGCAGCAGGAAGAGTCGGAGCGCAACCTGGCTGCCATCCGCGCGGTGTACGACGTGCGCATAGCCACGCTGGCCGCGTCGCTGGCCCGCGCGCTGTGCGATCCGGGATCGACGGGTGACAAGCGCCAGCGCCTGGCGGACGAGCTCGCGCGCCTGCGAAAGCTCAAGCGCCAGATCCCGAAGAGCGTGTCGGGCCTGGCCTGGGCCAGCCTCATCCAGGGCCGAGGCTCGCGCCCTGACCCGGAGCACCCGGAGGAGGAGGCCGTCGAGCTGGCAGTGTGCGCGCTCCGCGCAGAGCTCAAGCGCGTCATCGAGGAGGAATACCTTCGCCACGGCACCCAGGACATCAAGGCGCGCGCCATGCGCATCTCGCGCGCGACCTACCAGCGCTACCTGTATCAAGCCCAGCGGGAGATTCGAGGGCGCTTGGGGATATAACTGTGATGCAGAAAGGCGTATAAAACGCGCATCCTGCCATCGCTGACGTTGAAGCCCGCCCCGTGCGGGCTTCTTTGTCTGCGGCAGCGGGCCACCTCCTCCTGTCTCGATGGAAACAGTGCGTTGCGGGGCGCGTGAGAGGCCCACCACATTAAAGGGGGGGGGTTGGTGCCAGCCAACCCCAAGGGCAAGCGAAAGAGCAAAATATC
>DAIPHN010000151.1:0-8902 GCA_036771335.1 Burkholderiales bacterium | reverse complement strand
CACGCAGCGCGCCACGCTCATCTCGCGCTTGCCCGCGAACCCGGGCACGCGCTGCACATCGAAGCCGGCCGACTCCAGCGCCCGGCGCACCGCGCCCGCGCTCGACCAGGTGGCCGCCGTGGTGCCCGGCCGGGACAGCGACGAGACCATGGCCATCGTCTCGCCGGACCACATCTCGGGGTTGCGGTCGGGTGCGAACCCGTCCAGAAACCAGGCGTCCACCGTGGCGTCCAGCTCAGCCAGGGTGTGGCGGGCATCGCCCGCCAGCAACGTGAGCAGCACCCGCCCGCCGTGGAAGTGCATGCGGTGCCAGCCTGACGGCAGCGCGCCCAGAGCCGAGCGCAGGGCTTGCGCTTCCCGCGCCAGCCCTGGCCAAGCCCCGTGGATGCGCTCCAGGTCCGGGGCATCCAGAGGATGAAGCTCGGTGCTCACGAAGTGCAGGCGCGCCCCCGCCGGCGCCAGCGCCGCGAAAGCCTGCCACGCGCAGAGAAAGGCCAGGCCCGTACCGAAGCCCGTCTCGCCCACCGTGAAGGCCTGGCCGTCGCCCAGCGCCGCGAACCGCGCCGGCAGCGCGTTGCCCTCCAGAAACACGTGGCGTGCCTGGCCGACCGCGCCGTGGCGGGAGTGATAGACATCGCCGTATCGGCGCGACCAGGGCAGCCCGTCGCGCCACTCGAGCAGGGGATCGGAGTCCATGGAGCGGCCTTGAGGGCGGCTGCCGAGAATGGCCGGCGGCAGCATAGCGCGGGCCGGGGGCGCGCCGGTATGCTCGGTCCCGGGAGGAATCACGCCATGCAACCCTGGTCGGTCGCTATCCTGCTGTTCGACGACGTGGAGGTGCTCGACTTCGCCGGACCCTTCGAGGTGTTCTCGCGCACGCGCCTCGAGCCCGGCGCGGCCTCACGCCGCAGCGAGGACTCGGCACCGTTCCGGGTGTTCACGGTGGCCGCCGGGCGCACTCCCGTGCGCGCCACCGGCGGCCTGGTGGTGATGCCCGATCGCGGGTTCGAGGACGCGCCGGCCGTGGACCTGCTGGTGGTGCCGGGCGGCTTTGGCACAAGGGCGCTCATGAAGGACGAGCGCGCGCTGGCCTGGATCCGCAGCCGTGCCGCCAACGCTCAGCGCGTGGCATCCGTATGCACGGGCTCGCTGGTGCTTGCCGAGGCGGGCCTGCTGGACGGCCGCCGCGCCACCACCCACTGGGCCGCGCTCGATCTTCTGGAAAGTCTCGGCCGCGGCATCCGCGTGGAACGGGAAGCGCGAGTGGTGGACGACGGTGTGATCAGTTCCGCCGGCGTGGCATCCGGCATGGACATGGCGCTTGCCGTCGTGGAACAGCGCTGCGGGCGTGCGGTGGCCGAGGACACCGCGAAATACATCGAGTACCGCCGTATCGCCTGAAGGGCAGTGGGGCGAGTGAGACTGGCGTCTCGCTGGCCGATCCCCGGGGTGGTTTCGCCCTGCCCGCGTCCTTCAGCGCGCATCGACCACCTTGCGCCGGGCCTGCGCCTGTAGGGCGGGCCGCACGCGCAGGAAAGCCCGGTAGATCAGCTCCAGCAACCACGGCGCCGGCGGGACTGACGCGAGGCGCGCCAGCCAGTGCCACCCCGGCATGCGCCGCCACAGCCCGATGAAGGCACGCGCCCCGGACACCACCGTGCCGTCGGGTTCTACCACATGCATGCGGGCGAGCGCGGCGCGCCGGTCAACGCCGCAGCCCAGGTCGCCCTCTGGTGCGGCGGAAACGTCTGCGAACCGCACCGGCGCCACGGGAGTCAGCCCCTGGTAGTGGGCGATCTCCCTGGCACACAGCGGACAAGCCCCGTCATAGAGCACCAGCAGTTCGCCCGCTCCCGTGCGGGGCTTCAGGCTTTCTTGGCCCACGCGCTGCACCAGCCCTTGCCCGACACCTGCCGGCCAGCGAAGAGGGGGCAACCGCCCCACGCATCGGAGGCCTTGCCCTGGAACAACGCACAGTTGGAGCACTGCTGCTGGGCGGTATGCCTGGGAAACTTCGCCTTGTCCACCTTGCCGGTGTCGTGTCGGTACCCGAGGCCCGCAGCCTGGGGATCCTTCTCGTCGAGCTTGGCGCCCTGGGCGCGGGCGGATACGCTCACCAGCCCCGTGGCGGCGGCCAGGGCGGAAACGCCCATTCCGAGAAAGCGGCGGCGGTAGGAAGCTTGTTGCATGAGTGTTTCTCCTGATGGGTTTATTGCGTGCACGGCAGACCACGCTCGGCGGCGCGGGTTCAACGAAGGAGGCCACTGAACGCCGAAGAGGGGTTCCCGGGGTGGACAGGACGGTTCGTCCAGGCGCCGCCGCGCAGGCACCGGCGCAGGTCGAGCGGACTTTCGCGGTTGGCATCAGGGTGCTCCGGGGCGATACTCGACGGGGCAACTTCCGGAGCAGTAAAACATGAAGCGACGCGATCTCCTGGCGCTCGGCGCCAGCGCCCTGACGGGCGTGCCGACACGTGCCTTGTCCCAGCCTGCGCAGGCGCCGCGGGTGCGGCGCACGGTGCGGCTGGGCCGCACCAACCTTCAGGTGTCCGACATCTCCTTCGGGTCCGCCAGCACCACCGACCCGGCCGTGGTGCGGCATGCCTTCGAGCGCGGCGTGAACTATTTCGACACCGCCGAGAGCTACCGCTGGGGCGGCGCGGAAGAGGCCTTCGGCGAGGCCCTCGCGCCGGTGCGAAACCAGGTGATCATCGCCACAAAGACCAAGGCGGGCGCCACCGACACCCGCAAGGACATGATGAAGGCCCTGGAGGGCAGCCTGAAGCGACTGCGCACCGACCGCATCGACGTGTACTTCAACCACGCCGTGGACGACGTGGCCCGCATGCGCAACCCCGAGTGGCGCGAGTTCACCGACCTGGCCAGGCGCCAGGGCAAGATTCGCTTCCGCGGCATGTCCGGCCATGGAGGCGAGCTGGTGCGCTGCATCGACTACGCACTGGATCAGAACCTGGTGGACGTGGTGCTGGCCGCCTACTCCTTCGCCCAGGACCCCTCCTTCGCCGCCAAGCTGCGGCACACCTTCCATTGGGCCGCCATCCAGCCCGACATTCCGCGCGTGCTTGAAAAGGCTCGCGGCAAGGACGTGGGCGTGCTGGCCATGAAGACCCTCATGGGCGGGCGCATGAACGACCTGCAGTCCTTCGAGCGGACCGGCGGCAGCTTCGCCCAGGCGGCGCTGCGCTGGTCGCTCGCCAGCCCTCACGTGGACGCGGCGCTCATCTCCATGACCTCCAGGCAGGAGATCGACGAATACCTGGAGGCCTCCGGCGAGGCCCGGGTCTCGGCGCGGGATCTCGACTTGCTGTCCCGCTACGCCGAGGCGAGAGTGGGCAGCTATTGCCTGCCGGGATGCGCCGCCTGCGCCGAGAGCTGCCCCGCCGGCGTGCCCATCGCCGAGGTGCTGCGCACCCGCATGTACGCCGTGGACTACGCCGACCCGGTGCTGGCGCGCGCCGAGTACGCGGCCCTCGAAGCCAACGCGGGCGCGTGCCTGTCGTGCACTGGCCAGCCTTGCCTTGGCGCCTGTCCGGCGAAGGTGCCCATCGCCGCCTTCACGCGGCAGGCCGCCGGCATGCTTTCCTGAACAGGCAGCCCGCTGTGCGCGTGTTCCTCGCCCACTTTCTGTTCGTCCTGGCCGCCTGGACTCTGCTCATCAAGTACCTGTTCCCCGTGGCGTGGTCGGTGGCCTACGGCGAGCCGCCGCTGGCGCACGTGATGTGGGATTTCTGGTGGGTGGCCCACCTGTGGCTGGGCTGGGCGCTGTTGCGTCGCCCGCCCTACCTCGAAGTGTTGGCGTGGCTGGTGTCCATCACCGAGATCGTGATCGTGGTGACCAAGTTCGCCCTGTTCCTGCCGGACCCGCAGTGGACGATCTGGCGCACCAACTGGTTCGTCAACAAGGTGTTCGTGCTGGCGGCCTTCGTGCTGCTGGCGGGCTGGCTGGCGAGCGCCCGGTTTGCCCGCCAGGCCGCTGGCGGCGACGCGGCGGACGCGGGCATCCCCGCGGGCAGCAGCCCGGGACGGGTCAGGCGCTAGCCGCCGCCGATGAGCGACACCGCCTCCACCGGTCCGCGGCGCGGGCTCCTGCTGGCCGCGGCCGTCGTAACGGCGTTGTACGCGGTGCCGCCGGCGCAGGCCTGCGCGCTTGTCTCGCGCATGGATTCCTTCGCTGGCGGCGATGTCCTGAGGGTCGACCGTGAGGAGGGGGCCTGCGGCTTCACCGTGCTGCACCGGCGCGGCATCGGCGCCGCAAGTCTCGCCATGCAGGCCCCGGTACGCGGTGTGCGGCTGCGGTTTGAAGGTTTTGCCGAACTGGAGAGCCTAGTGGTCTCCTTCGGTGCCGCCAAGCTGTTGTGCGATCTGCAGCGGGCCGAAGCGGTCGCGGCCGCTCGCCGCTGCTCGCTCAACGGGGCTTCCGTGCCGGCCATGAGGCGCGTGGCAGAGGGCTTTGAGTTGACCGTACCCCCCGAGCTCGCGCTCGCGCCCGGCGATCGGCTCGAAGTGCACTGGACGGATTTCTGGCGTTGAGGCCGGACCCGACGCCCGCGCGGGACAGCCCCGCAGACTCCACCGCAACGCTTTCATGGCCGTGAGTTCCACAGTCGCATGGCTCGCCGCCCCAACCCGGCGGCGGTTCCGCTGGAGTGCCGCGCTGCTGGCGGCACCCATCGCCGTAGCGCTGCTGCTGTTGGCATTGGCGCCGCTGTGGATCGACGCTCCCCTGGTGCGCGCGCGGGCAGCGGCCCTGGTGGAAGAGCTGACTGGCGGAGGCGCCCACTGGGAGAGCCTCACCCTGCATTACCTGCCGCGGCCGCACGCGACCCTGAGTCGGGTCTCCCTTACGCTGCCGCAGCATGGAAAGTTCGAGGCCCACGCGGTGACGGTGGAACTGGAATGGCTGCCGCTGTTGCGCGGTGAGGTACAGGCCAGCCGCCTGCGGGTGGACGCGCCCCGGCTGCAGCTGCAACTGCCACCCCCCGACCCCGACGTGCCGCGGCCCACGGTGGCGGGCGTGCGCGCCGCCGCGGGCCGCGCCCTGGAGGCACTTTTCAGGCACGCGCCCGCCGCCACCGTGGAACTGACCGGCGGTGAATTCCATTTGCTCACTTCCACCGGGGTGGCGCTTCGATTCACCGATGTTTCGCTGGCGGGCCGCGTGGCGGGCGGGCAGCTTGAGGCGACGGCGGCACTGTCCTCACCGCTGTTCCAGGCTTTGGCCCTGGAGGCGCGCCTCCAACATGACGGGCTGCAAGGCGAAGGCCGGGCGCGGCTGACCGGGCTGCGGCTCGCGGAGGTGGCCGCGCTGTGGCCCGCAGCCGCGCTGTTGCTGGAGCCTGTGGAGGGTTCCGCCGATCTCGAATGGCAACTGAAGGGCCTGGAGGACCTTTCGGCCCGCCTGCGCGCGGCGGCTCCAGCGCTTGCGGGCCGACGCGGCGCGGGCCGGCTGGACGTGGCCGGTCTAGCCCTTGAGGCCCGGGCGAGTCTGCGCGGCGAAGCCCTGGAGGCGGAGCTGTTCCGCGCGGCATTGGCGCGGCCGGCCCTGGAGGCCAAGGGGCGACTACGCTTCGCGCCCGCGGACGGGTGGCGCGCCTCCCTTGACGTCGCGCGGCTGGATGCCGGTGAGTTGCAGGCTCTCGCAACGGCCCTGCTGCCCGGTGTGCCGGCCCTGGCGAGGCCGGTGGCGCACATGGAGACGGGCTCCGTGATCACCGGCTCCCTCGCCGCGGCGGCGGCGACGCTCCCGGCGCTGGCCCGCCTGCGATCCCTCAAGGCCGAGGCGCGCATGGAGGGTGGGGCGTTGCAGGTTGCGGCTGCCCATGTGCGGGTGCGCCAGGTGGGCGTGCACGCCAGCCTAGCCGATGGCGCACTACGGTTGGACGACCTCGCCGCCCACACCGACGCGGGAGCGGTGACCGGAGGCACCCTGCGCCTGAACCTGGCCGCGAACCATGTCACCCTGGAGGGCAATGCCCAGGGCCGCCTGGATCTGGCGGGCACTCTGGCGCTGGCCCGGCGGCTGGCGGATCCCGACGGCAAGGCTGGACGTGCGCTGCGGAGTCTGCGCGAGCTGCATGGTGGCGCCAGGTTCGCCGTGACCCTCTCCGGGCAGATGAAACATCCGCGGGCGCGCGTGGAAGTATCGGCGCTCGACGCCGCCGCCCGCGTGGACGGACTGGCGCTGCCCGTAGCGGTCACCGGCGGAGCGGTCACCCTGGAAGGCACGCAGCTTCAGGTACGAGGCCTGTCGGGCAGCGTGGGCCGGACTCGGCTGGACGGCGTGGCCGCCCGGCTGACCCTCGGGCGAAAGGGCCGGCTGGAATCAGCCTCCGGGAGCGCCGTGATCCACCTGGAGGAAGCGCTTGCGCTCGCCCGCGCCCGGCCGGCGCTGGCGGGCAAGCTCGAACAGGTCCAGACCGCCTCGGGCGAGCTGTCCGTGCAGCTCGAAAGTGCCGCGGGGCCGCTTGCGGATGCGGGTGCGCTGCGCTACAGCCTGAGCGCCACGCCGCGCCGGGCCGTCCTGGTGCTGGCGGCGCTCGACGCGCCCCTCACGCTGGAGGGCGGCCGTCTGAACCTCACCCCCGGCACGCTGGCTGCGGCCGATGTGACGGCAAGCCTGCGCGACACCGCGCTGCGCATGGGTGCCCGCTTGCCGCTGCCCGGCGGGCCGGCGGGCGGACCGCGGGTCAGCGCCTCGGGCCGCGTGGGGCCGGAGCTGCTCCAGTGGATACACTCCGTCGCCCGGCTGCCGGAAACCGTCCGCCCGCGCCATGCCATCGCCCTCCGCGGCCTGACGCTGGACTGGCACGGCGGCGGAGCCTTCGAAGCCCGCGGCGACGTGACGCTGGCCAGCAGCGCGGAGATCGGGTTTCACGCCAGCCGCGCCGGCAAGCGCCTGGAGTTGCACACCCTCACGCTGCGCGATGCCAACTCGGACTGCACGCTGGGCGCGAGCCTGGAGGGCTCGCGTGTGGCGCTGCGCTTTCAGGGCCGCCTGGCGGGGCGATCGCTCGCCAGCCTGCTGCCGCCGCTGGCCCCGACCGTGGTGCGCGGCCAGTTCCAGTTCGATGCGGACCGGACCGATCTGGCCCATGGCACCGTGGAGGGCACCCTGGACGCCAGCCACCTGCCGCTGCCCGTGCCCTTGAAGCAGGCGGTGGTGGTGGAGCGCGCGCGGCTCGAAGCCGATGCGCAACGGCTGCGCGTCGCCGAGGCGCGCATCCTCGTGGGCAACTCGCCCGTGGACCTGGAAGCCACCTTGCGACGCTCACCGGGCGGTCTGGTGGTGGACGCATCGCTGCGCGGCGATACCCTGGATCTGCGCCCGGCGGACGACGCCACACCCGCGGCCGCCACGCGCGCCCCCGCGGCGGACGGCGCGGCGGCGGCCCGCCCCAGGGGGGGCGATGCCTGGGAGCGCCTGTTCGCGGCCCTGGACCGAATGCCCCTGTCGGGCCGGGTGCGCGCCGCGTTCTCGAACATCCGCATCGGCACTCTGGAAGTGGCGCCCTTTGAAGCCAGCGCCGCGCTCGAAGACAAGCGCCTGCAAGTGGACATCGGCCGTGCGGCCGTGTGCGCCGTGGCCTTGACTGGCAGCCTCTCCGCACGCCGCGGCGATGTAGCCGTGAACGCCTCGCTGAGCGCCCGGGGCGCGCCGCTGGACACCACCCTGCAATGCCTGACCGGCGGGAAGCTCAAGTTCACCGGCCGCCTCGATCTGGTCAGCCACTTTTCCGGCCGGGCGCCACCTGGGGCGCTGCTGGACAAGCTTTCGGGAGAGTTCAAGTCCGTAGCGCGGAACGGGCGCATCGAGCGCTTCGAGGCGCTTGCGCTTTTGCTGCGGCTGGTCAATCTCCCCGAAGTCGTGCGCGGCCAGGTGCAGGAACTGGGCACCTTGGGCATGGGCTATCGCAGCGCCACGGTCTCCGGGCGCCTGCAGGGCCGGGTGGTGCGGGTGGAGGAGGCAATACTCGATGCCGAGGGGATCAAGGTGGTAGCCGAAGGCACCGTCGACACCCGCAGCGGCGCCCTCGCGGCCAACGTGCTGACGGCACCGCTGCAAACCGCCAACTGGCTGGTGGACAAGATTCCCCTTGTGCGGCGCATTTTCGGCGGCACGGTACTGGCCGTTCCGGCGCAGGTAATCGGCACGGTGAAGAACCCGGTGGTGGTGCCTCTGGGACCCCGCGCTGTGGGGTCGCGCGCGACCCAGCTCCTGGCCAACACCCTGCGGCTGCCCGTGGACGTGCTGAAGATGCTCGAACCGAAGACTGCGACGCCGGGCGGTGCCAGCGCGGGCGCGGATGTCCGGCCGCCCTGACTGGCCGCCCTGGCGGCTCAGGCGGGCGCCACCGGAAGGCCCAGCCCGGGCACAGCCCGGGCGATGGCCTGCACCGCTGCGCGCCGCGGAAAATCGCTGCGAAAGGCCGCCACCACACGGCGCAGAGGCGGCGGCGGGGCGAAATCCACCGCCTTTACCAGCGGGTTGCCGTGGCGCTCGGTCAAGGCGGAGGCAGGCAGTACAGAAATCCCCAGCCCCGAGGCCACCATGCTGCGGATGGTTTCCAGCGAGTTGCCCTGGCGGCCTGGCGGGGCGGGGCGCGCGAACTCGCCGCAGGCCTCCATCACCTGATCGCGGAAACAGTGGCCGATGGACAACAGCAGCAGGTTCTCGCCGGCCAGCTCATCGGCCTTGACCGTGCGGCGCCTTGCCCACCCGTGCTTCGCCGGCACCACCACCCGGAAAACCTCGTCATAGAGCGGCATCACCTCCACGCCCGGGGCCTCGTAGGGCAGCGCCAGGATCGCCACGTCGATCAGGCCGCCACGCAGCATCTGGTCGAGGCTGGCGGTCATGTTCTCCTCGATCTCCAGGGGCATGG